>JAUNBC010000028.1 GCA_030527285.1 Bacillota bacterium
GTGTTCGGGGTCGTGATCAAGCGCTGATCCCGACAGCAGCAAAAAGCAGACGCTCACCGTCTGCTTTTTCTATTATATTCATCGGCCTCCCGCCGCACGCGCCTCCTGCTCGGCGATGCTTTTCGCCGAATTGACCGGCTGCGTTTCGCGGCCGCCGCCATGACTGAGCAGATAACGATGCAGCAATAAATAGCAGAGAGCTGCCATTATGCAGAGCACGCCGATCAGCCGCCACGTCTGAGGTATGGTATGGCCGATCAGGTATTCGCCGATCACCACCGGCCCGATGGCGCGACCCGAGCCGTTGATGATCTCGCATATCGACTGGAAACGCGCGCGGTGGCTGACCGGCGCATGATTGGCGATGAATACGCCGGTATTAGTGGCGGCGATCACCTCACCGGCCGACCAAACGGCGACCAGCACATAGTAAACGATGAGCAGCGAATCGGCCATCGAGTAAAAATAGAAGCCGAGCGCATAGAGACTGCCCGCCAAGAACATATTGAACAGCGGCCCGTATTTCTTGGATAAAAACACCAGTATCGGCGTACCGATAAACACGAACAGGCCGTTCAGCGACCAGATAACGCCATAGGATTGCGCGCCGAAATCAAGGCCGAAGGCGTCCTCCATTTGCAGCGGCATGATATACGAGATCTGCGCATAGGAGAAGGCATATGCCGCCGCCAGAGTCGCAAACAGCGGTACGATCGGCGTACGTATCATCACCCCCAGCAGCGAGCGCGAGCTGGCGGCCTCGGCGGCGCGCGAAGCGTCGCGGGCGATGGCCTCTATCTGCTGCTTGCCGGGCGTGGTATCCGCCACGCCGAAGCCGATCAGCAGCAGCGCCAGCACGCTGAATATCGCCTGACCGAAGAATATCCACTCGGTATAATTGACAAACAGAAAACCGGCGATCAGCGGGCCGAAGGCTACGCCCAGATTTGCGCCGAGATAGATCAGCGAATAGCTCTCCTGCCGGTTGGACGGCATGGTCAGATCCATCATCATCGCCGACAATACCGGCATGCCGACATTGAGGAAGAAGAAGCCGGCCAGCATATACCAGACCACGTTAATGCTGTCGCAGTTGAAGCCGGCGATGACGAACGCGACGTCCGCCAGCAGCAGCGAGCCGATATACAGCCCTTTGCGCTTGAACATATCCGCCAGCTTGCCGCCGGCCAGAGCCGCCGGTACGTAGCATACCGAGACCCAAAACAGATACATGCCGACCTCCGCGTCATCATAACCGAGGCGCGTGGTCAAAAACAGCGTGATATACGGATAAACGAACATACCCATGGCGTTGATCATGCGCGCCATGAACAGAAAATATATTTGGCGGGGCAGCCCGCGGTATTGAGCGATGATCTGCATAAGCCGTTTCCTTATGAACGAGTATCTATTGCCGCCGCGGGCGGCGCGCCGTCAGCGCTGTCAGGCGGCGGCGCGTCTTGCCGCGGCTGCATATTCACCCCGTAGACCGCAAGAATGATGATCGCCGAGCCGATGATCTGCTTAACGCCAAACGGCTCGTCAAGGATCAGCACTCCGGCCAGTATCGTGATAACCGTGGTCAGATTGGCAAATATCGACGATTGAGCCACGGTCAGATAATTAAGCGTATAATTGAGCGCAATATAGGCGACCACCGAGGAGGCCGCCGATAAATATATCACCGCGCGCCAAAACACGGGACTGCTAAACGGCAGCAGCAATTCCTGCATATGCCCGTGCATCTGCAGCAGCGCCAATATGGTAAAGACCAGGCAGCCCTCGGCAAACATCACATAGGTCCGCTCAAAGCTGCTGACCTCAGCCGCGATCTTGCGCGAGACGATGATATACAGCGACGCCGTCAACACCGTGCCGATCAGCAGCAAAAAACCCAGCCAGTTGAAATCCAGCTCCATTTGCCCGAACATCGTTACCGTCACGCCGAATACCGAGGCCGCGCCGCACAGTATTTGCAGCGGACGCAGCCGCTCCTTGAGCAGCGGTACGCCCAGCAGCATGGTGACGATCGGCAGCATGGCGATCATAATGCCGACAAACGAGGTGGGCGAATAAAGAACGGCGTAGGTCTCGAAAATGAAATATAATACCGGCTCGAACAAGCCGAGCAGTAATATCCATTTTATCGGTTTACCGCGCAATTCGAGCTTGAAACGGCTGCCAAGCAGCAACAGATTCATCAGCGCAAAGGCGACGATAAAACGCACCGCCAATAGTACGAATGGCGGAGCGACGGATAAGGCCTGCTTGGAAAAGAGAAAGCTGAAGCCGAATATGCCATAACTGATAAGCGCCGTTATTATTGCCAGCGCGCGCTGCTTGTTTTGAAGCACAAAGACGCCTTCCTTTAGATCAATGGCACGATTATATCATAAATAAAGCGTCCTAACAACCTAAAACGCTCAGACCGCCGGTAAACTAAACATATATTCAGCTATTCCCGCTTATTCCTCGTTTGCGGCCGCGTCACCGTCCCGCTCCGGCGGCGGCGCGGCGTTATCCGTAAAATTGCCGGCGACGATACCATCCAGATAAGCAGAAAAATCATTGCTGTATTTATGCAAGAATCTGATACAGCCTTCGAATTGCGCCAGCATCGCCGTCACCGAGGTGCTGTGGAAATTCCTGACATTATTGATATCGCGCTGTAAGCGCAGCTTTTGCTCGACGAAGCGGCTGTCGCTCAGCGCCTGCCTGTCGCTGAGCTCGGCATTTTGCGCCTGCGCCTTGGCCAGCAGCTCCTTGAAGCTCTCCATTTCGCAGCGCGACATATCCACGGCCGCCTTGAGCTTAAGGTTTTCCTTCTCGAGCTGCTCATAACCGCGGCCGGCATCCAGCTTTTCCGCCGCCGCCATCGACTGGCGTAGCTGCGCTATCTGCTGTTCAGCCTGCTCCAGCAGCGCGTTCTTGTCGATCACCGCCGTTGCCAGCTCGCGCATTTCCCGCAGCTGATTTTGCTCATGCCCGGCAGCTTCCTGCAATCGCCGCTTAGCCTCGTCCAGCTGTTCGCTCAGCTTGCCCTGCTGCTCCGCTAACAGGCGCTCGCGTTCGGCAAGCTGCCGTTCACGCTCGTTCAGCTGCTGTTGCAGCTTATCCTGATGCTCCGCCGCGGCTTCATACTGCGCCTGCGCAAAAGCCAGCTGCTGCTGCAAATCGTTGATCAGCTTACGGTCGTCCTCGCTGAGCTTCTGATAATTGGCCGTCAGCTCTACTATATAATCGTTGACCTGCTGTCTGTCATACCCCAGCGCGCTTTGCTTAAAGCGGGTAGTGACGTCGATACGGTTGCGCAGGTCGGCTACCGGTTCGTCGATATGCGTATTTTTCTCATCAGCCATTAACCACACCTCCGCCATACGGTAAATAACGCTATTCAATAGATAGTATATCACCTATTCGCAGCTTTTTCAAAGCCTGCTCTCCGGCGGATAATTCCAAAACATAAAAAGCGCCGCGCCGCGCCTTGCATATCCGCCGCGCCGGCAGTTCGGCCTCGATATCGACGATACGCAGCGACCTGTCCAAATAGACCGCGTCGATGGCGTAACTCATAAAAAAAGTATGTATTTGCCGGCAGGGTTTGAGCAGCAGACCTTGACCCGCTGCCAGCGGCCGGCCGATCAGCCCGCGCAAGCGCAAAAGAAAGCTGCCGGCGACGACGATATCGGCGATATGCTGCTGCTGCTTATATACGGCGGCTGTTTTCATCGGCGCTCCATTCGGCTTAAAATATCTCGGCGATCCTGGGCAGCGACGGCCCGAGCAACACGATAAACATCACCGGAAAAATGAACGCGATCATCGGGATCAGCATCTTGACCGGCGCTTTCATCGCCTTGGCCTCGCAGCGTTGGCGGTAAGCCAGGCGCAATTGCTTGCTTTGATCACGCAATACCTTCTTGATCGACACGCCCAATTGCTCGGCCTGTATCATCGCCGCGGCAAAGCTACGCAGCTCCTGCACGTCGGAGCGGTCGCCCATCGCCTTCAGCGATTCGCGGCGCGGCAGACCCATCTGCGCGTCGCGCACCGTGCTCATCAGCTCGAGCAAAAGCGGCGACTTCTGCTTCTCATAGAGGCGGGTGATCGCCGCGTCCAGACCGAGACCGGCCTCCACCGACACCACCAGCAGATCCATGACTTCCGGCAGATCATGCAGTATCGACTCATTGCGCGCGGCCACCTTCTTTTTCAGCAGGAATAACGGCGCCCACATACCCAGCGCCAGACCGATCACCGCGCCCAGCAGGCAATCGAATATTTCCAGCTGCAATACCGAGCTCATCAGCCAATAAGCGCCGCCGCACAGTATCACCGCCAGCGCGAGCTTGATCAGGTCGAATTCCTCGGGCGTGATACGCAGCTCCGCGCTGTATAACATCCGCTGGGTCTTCTCGCGGTTTTTGGAATTCTTTTTACCGCCGTTACCCGGCAGCAATTTGCGCAGCGACGACGACAAAGCGTTCAGCAGCGGCTTAGTGATACGCTCGGACAACGGCCTGCGTAATTCCTCATTGCCGACTGCCTGCTCGGCGCCTTTCATCGCGGCAAGACGCTTTTTGCTCAGATCAGCCTTGCGCCCCAAACGGCCGAAGAGGCTGATAAACAGCAGGAATACTGTCAATGCGGCAGATACGACTACTATTTGCATGGCCGCCTCCTTAGACCTTAATACTGACAGTTTTACGCACCAGCGTAAAGCCGATAATTTCCAATATGACGCCGAGCGCCATCATTTTACGCCCGCCGGCGGTGGTGAAAAATGGCTCGATATAATCGGGACTGATCACCATCAGGATCAACAGTAAGCATACCGGCAGCAGGCCGATAACATAACCGGACATGGTACCGGTAGCGGTCAGCACCTTGATATCGCCCTTGACCTTGAGCCGTTGGCGTATCGTGTCGCCGACATTATCCAGCACCTCGGCCAAATTACCGCCGACCTGCTTCTGAATAAGCACCGCCGAGCAGATCATCTCCAGGTCGGTATTCTTGGTCCGCTCGATCAAGCGCGCAAAACTCGTCTCCATCGGCATGCCAAGGCCGATCTCCCTGGCCACGCGGCCGAATTCACGGCCGATCGGGTCGGGCATTTCCGCGGATATCGTTTCCAGCGCTTTCTGGAAGGAGAAGCCGGCGCGCAAAGCGCCGCACATCACCGTCAGCGCATCGGCCAATTGTGTGTCGATCTTAGCCAGCCGCCTGCGTTTGACCAACTGCACGACAGTAATCGGAGCGGCGGCGCAGATCAGCAGCATCGCCGTGCAGGCGATCAGCTCCGCGCCGAAAAACAGCATCAGCCCCGGCAGCAGCAAGGTGATGAGAAACCAGCAGACGATGAATTCATCGGCGCGGAACATGATATTGGCGGCATACAGCTCGGTTTCCAGCTTCACCAGACGCTGCTTGGGGATATTGAAGCCGCGCCGCTTACTCTTGCCACGCTCGCGGCGCATGATCTCCGGCCGCTCGCCGCGCGCCTCGAATTTGCGCAGGCGGCTCTGCAGCTCGATACGCCGATGCAGCAGCGCGCGGAAAATGATCACGAATAACAGGAATAACGTCAGCGCGCCAAAGATATAAATGATGGTCAGCAGATCACCGGCGCTTATCATACTACCACCTCTCCGGCGCGTTGCTGAACCATGTTTCGTTGACGCTGACGCCGTTCATCGACATCTTATCGCAGCAATACGGTTTGATGCCGGTAGCGACAAAACGGCCGCTCTTAGA
Organism: Bacillota bacterium; assembly: GCA_030527285.1. Classification (GTDB taxonomy): domain Bacteria; phylum Bacillota; class Dehalobacteriia; order UBA4068; family UBA4068; genus JAUNBC01. Next base: position 5,758 of record JAUNBC010000028.1, read on the forward strand.
GCCGTCGATATCTTTTTGCTGGCCTTCGTACTTAAATATCTCCTGCATGACGATGATATCGCCTTCCATGCCCAGCACCTCGGTAACGCTGCTCACCTTACGGCTGCCGTCGCGCATACGGCTTTGCTGAACGACGATGTCGATAGCGCTGGATATTTGCTGGCGTATCGCCGGCAGCGGCAGCTGCATGCCCGCCATCAGCGCCATCGTCTCCAAACGCGACAAAGCGTCGCGCGGCGAATTGGCGTGGGCGGTGGTCAGCGAGCCGTCATGGCCGGTATTCATCGCTTGCAGCATATCCAGCGTTTCCCCGCCGCGCACCTCGCCGACGACAATGCGGTCAGGGCGCATACGCAGGGCGTTGCGCACTAAATCGCGTATCGTCACCGCGCCCTGCCCCTCGAGGTTGGCGGCGCGCGATTCCAGAGTCAGCACATGCTCCTGACGCAATTGCAGCTCCGCCGCATCCTCGATGGTGATGATGCGTTCGTCGCTGGGGATATAGGCGGACAACACATTGAGCAGCGTCGTTTTGCCGGAGCCTGTGCCGCCGGAAACGATGATATTCATTTTACCCTTGACGCAGGCCTCAAGGAATTGCGACATTTTAGTATTGAGCGAGCCGAAGCTGATCAGATCGGCCACGGTCAGCGGCGTAGACGCAAACTTGCGGATGGTGACGGTCGGGCCGTTCAAGGCCAGCGGCGGGATGATGGCGTTGACGCGGCTGCCGTCGGGCAGGCGCGCGTCGACCATTGGATTAGCCTCGTCGATATGACGGCCCAGCGGCGAAACGATGCGGTCGATAATGCTCATCACGTGCTGGTCGTCATGGAAGGCGACCTCGCTGCGCTCCAGCCGCCCCTTGCGCTCGATATAGACCTTTTTGGGGCCGTTGATCATGATCTCCGATATGCTCTCGTCTGCCAATAGCTGCTCCAGCGGTCCCAAGCCCTTGACCTCGTTATAGATCTCGCGCGCCACGCGATTACGCTCGGGGCGTGCGGTATCGCTGCCGTATAATTCCAGCAAGCCGTCGATCATCTCACGGATATCGACCTCCGCGTCGCCGCGCTGCTTATTGAGCAGATCGACGACCTCATGATGCACCTGCTGGCGCAGGGCGGCATGTTCATCGCCGGCCGGCGTATGGGCGGCGGCCTTATCGACGACCGGGTTTTGCTTATTCATTCGCTCCATCAAGCCCATAGCCGTTACCTCCTGCGCTCCTTACCTCTGACCGGCGGTTCGTTAGCCTGGCCGGATATCAGCCGCTCGGCAAAAGCAAACAGCTCCGCGGATATTTTATTGCGCTTATAGCCGAGCACTATCGGCACGCCGCGGTTGACGGCCTGCGTACAGTCTTTGTATTCGCAAGGCAGGGTGATGATCGCCTTAACGCCCAGCACGTCCTCGATATCACGGCGCAGCAGATTGGAATTACCCTCCCGATTGAGCACCAAGCGCAGCTTATCGGCCATATTCAGCGTCTCGATCACGCCAAAGCTGACCTGAGCGTTACGCAGCGAGGGAATATCCGGCGTGACCAGAAAATAGATCTCCGAGCATTGCTCCAACGCCGCCAGCGAAATATCGTTGAAGGCCGGCGGCATATCGAGCAGTATATAGTCGAATTCCGAGCGCAGCTCGGTGATGATCTTCTCCACATGCTCGGGCTTGACGATCTCGGCATATTCGGGCGCGGTAGGCGCGCACAGCACGCGCAAGCCGCTGGAATGCTTGAACAGAAAAGAGGACAAGGCCGCGTATTCGTAGTCGTTTTCCTCGATGATATCAACGATGGTATCAGCCTTGGCGATATCGAGGAATATACCGACGTCGCCGAATTGCAGATCGACGTCGATCAGCACCACGCGCTTATTCAGCTTGGACAGCGCCACCGCCAGATTGACCGCCACCGTGGTCTTGCCCACGCCGCCCTTGGTGCCGAATATCCCCAACACCTTGGACTCATAGCCGACCGGCGCATTGGTATCGGCGGACAGGCGGTTGATCTCGCGATTATACGCGGCAAACAGCGCGTCCACCGGCGGCTCATTGGCGTTGGCCAGCTCGATGACGCGCTTGACGCCGCAATAGAGGGCGCGCTGCAGCATATCCGCATCAGCTTCGCTGCACAGCAATACGCACGGCAGATGGGGGCGCGTCATATACAGCCGCTCGATAAAATCGGCTTCCTTGCGATCCAGCCAGTCGCTGTAAAGTATCAATACCTCGGCCGGTACAACGCCGGCCTTAGTCAAGCCCTCGCTATCGGGGGTCAGCCTGGCGGCGATCTGCAGGCGATCCGATTCGAGCAAACGCTCTGCTTCCTCGCGCAATTCGGCGGTAGCCGCCGCGATGATTATTCTCAGCTTTTCCATATGTAATTCTCCCCGGCACTGCTTGTCTCTGACCATGAATATCGAGTTTCTACTTATAGGCAATTATTCTATATATCCGTTTGGCGCTGCTCCGCCATTGTTTTACGGTCTACGTCGATCACTGATTTTTCCTGATCGTCAGTTACGGAGCGCAATACCAGCGTCATCCGCCCTTCTTGCATGGCGAAGGCAACGTCTGCGGCCTGCTGCGGCGTGACCAGCAACGTCACCAGCTCATAACCGGCGGGATCGCCCTCCTCGGTGAGCGTATCGGCAATATCGCGGCCGGTGGCCAGCACCCGAATATTCCCGGCTACCAGAGTGGTGGTCATCTCAAAAGCCTCGGCGCCATCGTCCTTGGTATACGGCAGCTCGATCGTCACCAGCACGTCTACGCGGTCGTTTTGACGCAAAAAACCGGCGATACCGCTCACGCCGTCCACGGCTACGCTGATCGCCCGCATACCGTCCGGCACCAGCAGGCTCAAGCCGTCCTGACTCTCGCCGATGCTTTTTAGCTTGGATGAGAGCAGCGCCTCGCCGGCAACGAGCATACCGCTGCTGACAAGGCCGATGGCCTCGCGCGGGTCGGTCAGCGATTGCGGATGCTGCGTGCCTTGCTCCACGGTTTTGACGCCCAGCATCTCAGCGCTGATGCGCGTATAAGGCGCGATATCCGTCGTGGCTATCACGATATCGGCGGTGGGGACTTCCGTTTGCGCGTTCAGCGATTGCAAATAGAAATACAGCAGCGCCCCCGTGATCAAGGCGGCTATCGCCGCTAAAATATATACCTTTTTCATCTCCCGGCACCCCTTTGTTTATTGCCTTGCGCTATCTGGTCATAGTCAGAGCGAACGCGCCGAAATCACCGGCCTGCCCGCTGGTATCGCCTAAACCGTCAGTTACCAGCCCCTCAACGAAGGTGCCGACAACGTAGCCTCTATTCTCATAGGTTTCGATATCCTCAAGCATGAACATCGCGAAACCGCTGATCTCGATATCATGTTTACCCGTATATGTTACCACCGGCACGGTCATCAGCCGCGGGCAGCCGGGTATAAAGCGCTCGGCCGTGCAGCCGCCGCTCGAAACGTAATGCGTGCATCCGTAATAACGCGTATTAATGCCGCTATAAGTGGGGCCGGTCATATTACCCGTTTTGACCGGTAATTGATCGCCTACCGACAGGCTTGCGTCGTAACCGTAAGCAAGGTATTCCGCATACTGATTAGCGCCGCCGCCTGTTTCGCCGTCGATCTCCAATGCGCCGAAAGCGCCGTTGACCACGTTATCCGTTTTGTTGCCGTATTTAAGCACGATATGCTCGGTAACGCCCTGCTCCAGTAATTGCGTCAGCGCCGCCGCCTCCACCGAGATCGGCACGACGCCGGTGGCCGCGCCCACAGCCAGCACCTCCGCGGACGCGCCGCGGTCCAGCTCGATGCTATCGACGCCGAACACCTGCGCAAAACCGGTGGCGGTCGACGTACGTATATCCACGTCTATCGACGAGTACGCTCCGTTGCTGACGCCGACCTTGATCTCAAACGCCGACAGCTCCGCAAAACCGTTCTTTTGCAGATATTCTTCGGCCTCGCTGATGATCAGCTGCCGGTTAGCTTCCGAGCTCGCGTCCAGAGGCAGCAGCCGTCCGGCCGCCAGCACCGCCGTATCGGCGGCAGTCTGCGCCTCGGCCGCCTCGACATAAGCCGCGCCAAGATCCACGCCCACGGCGGTAACGCCGAGCAGCGCCGTCATAACCAGCGCTAATATTATCACCACCGCGCCCTGCTCGTCGCGCACCGGTTCTTTTAGCTTTTGGCGTATCCGTGCGATCATACTGTCCTCAATTCATCTTCATCGTACATTCAGACTCGATGCGTATAGCGTTTTGCCCGATTATACCGGGTATGGGAGTCAGCGGCTCCATAATCGCGCTGACATTGACGATAATATCGCCCTGACGAAAATCCGTACCGTCGGAATAGTTGATATCGACGTCGACGCTATCCTGCAAATGCGCCGGCGTCAAAGCGGCGATGCGCTCCTCCGCGGCGTTGCGTGACTCGGCTGCCGTTGTGCAGACGCTGCCGGCGCGCGCGGCTTCCCGCACTAAGTTTTCCACCGAGAGCTTGCCGTAACATAGCCAGCTGACCTCGATGATCATAAACAGGATCAAAAACAACAGCGGCGCTATCAGCGCAAATTCCACCATCGCCTGCCCGTCTTCTTTATGCAGTTTTGCGCGCAGCCGCCGCCATGCTTTCATCTTGCCGCTCCTTAAAAAAGACAAGAGGGGGAACAAGGCGCCAATTCCGCACGGCGGTCTCCCGCCCTGGAACAGTTTCCTTGGCCCCCCTCGGTGCCGGGCTTATTTAGGCGGCGGTATTATACGGCCGCCTCGCCGCCGAGCGCATCGGTGGCGGCTTCAAAGGTTTCGCTGGTTTTGTTGCCAAGCAGTCTGACGGCGACGATCGCTACGACCGCGATCAACGCGATGATCAAACCATACTCTACCATGCCCTGTCCGTCTTCCTGGACGAAGAAATCCTTGACTAATTTTTTCATTATAATGATCTCCTTATATTTTATTTTTGGTTCTGGTTTAGGGATTTTCCGATCCCCGACGGATGTTGCTTACTTCAAGAAAGCGTTTCTTTGCTGCAAATATCATCGACCCGATGCTTTTCGGCATCACCCCTTTCGCCGGTCATTTTTCTCCAGTAAGTGCGGTAAGCTAAACAACAACTTGTATCACCATAAACGCCGTCATAATGAACGGCCCCATCGGGATCTTGGTCTTGAGAACGTCCACGTAGGGAACGCCTCTTTGTATATAGGTAGTGGCTAAAATAAAGAAGCCCATGAGGATGATCGTATACAGGCTGCCGTAGAAGCCGGAGGCAAAGCCGATAGCGGCCGCTAATTTGACGTCGCCCATACCGACCTTATCGCCGAAGAATAGCGGTATGATAAACAGGCCAAAGCAGATCAGCAAGCCGTACAGCGAGGACAGCCAGTCGAATTCTATGCCGCCGGACCAGGCGAAGGCTGCGGTGATCACAAATACCGCCAGCACCAGAGTATTCGGTATCAGGCGATGCTTGACGTCGATGATGGTGATCAGCGCGGTCAGCAACGCCATCAGCGCCAGATAAGCCAATTCGGGCGTCAGGCCAAAGACGATATAGCCGCTGCCGAACAGCGCCGCCATGAATACAGGAAAAGTTATACGCACAACACGCGGCAGCTCGTCGATAAAACCGCGCTTACGCATCATCAGCGCTTCGACATTTATCACCAGAGCGGCTCCGACAACGCCCAATAGCGTAATTACCGTCAGTATCAGTATTTCGGCCGCTTGCATCGTTCGCCCCTCGCTTTCTATCAATTGTAAAAACAAAAAAACAACCGCATTGTTACTTCGGTTGCTTAAGTCAATTGCGAGAGCATCCCTAACGGACGTTCTCCGGCAAATACCGTGATTTCCGGTATTTGCTTATTTAGTTGACCCGGCAACCGGCTGGCATAGGCTTAAAGCCCTTAGCTCCTTGGCTTTGCGTCCCAGCCTTTCGGCTGGTTTGCCTTTTTCGTGGGAGCGTCTGAAGCATTGCTCGATATCAGATTAGCACTTTCATTTGCCTTTGTCAAGCACTTTTTATGAAACTTTTACTAAAACTCCGATAAATACCCGCCTTTTCCTTATATATATACATTTTAAAACAAATGCACGGAGTCAAATTTTGCATTATTTTTTTAAGATAAATAAATAATTTAGCATTTTTTGAAATTTTTTTGCCCCAAACTATTGACAGACAAAAAGCCATATGATACTATTGCCTTGGATGAATGGTCATCCCCACGAAAAAGGCAAACCAGCCGAAAGGCTGGGACGCAAAGCCAAGGAGCTAAGGGCTTTAAGCCTATGCCAGCCGGTTGCCGTTAAAATGACATATGTAGGGCGCTGAAGCCCTAACATAGTTGTTATCATAACAGCAACTGGAAACCACATTTAGTTGCTGTTTTTTCGTGTCAGGCCACCATCCTAAAATACTTCGGCCAATACGCTCAAGTAAAATTTAGGAGGAAAAAACAATGACAACCATCAACAAAGCCGCCAAAACCATAGTTGCCCTGCTCATCTGCACCGCCTTAATACTCTCGCTGGTCTCGCAAAACGCCATGGCCGCGCCGAAAAAGAACGATAACGCTAAGCATCAGGGGCAATACAGCGCTTCTTATGACAAGCATATCAACGGCGCCAAGTACCATGTGGAGATCAAGTACAACAAAGCCGACTTCAACAAGGCCATGAGCATTTCCGGCAAACGCGCTTCCGCCCTCAAGGTGGAACAGCTCGTCGCCGAGGTCAACGCCAAGATCGAAAAAATGGTCGCCCATGCGCAGGCTACCCCGCAGGATGACGTGGCCAAGCTGATCAAAGACGTAGACAAGCTGATCGCCAAGCTGCACAAGATCGCTGCTAAAGCCGGCGTAAAGCTGCAATGCGAATATACCGAGTATTTCATCGACGGACAGTATGTTCTGATCGACCCGATCCGCATCGTCCGCAGATAGCATGAAAACGCAGAGCATCCGGAATCTGCAAAAAGTTTCATAATTTCACTTGTAAACTGTTGCGCCGTGGGTTATAATAGAAAAGGATGGAAATGCCTAATATGCCCCACAATCTATGGTTAGAGCTGCTGGCAAAGGCTACGCAGATCCATATGCTGCCTAATGTCAACAAGGTCATCCTCTACGGCTCCTATGCCAAAGGGTTGGCTACCAAGGACAGCGACGTCGATCTGGCCGTATTCTTCGACGAGGATAAAGAGTTCTTCCTCGAAGAATACCGCGCTCTGGTCAAGCTATGCAGCGATGAAAAACGAGACTATCAGGTACAGGCATTCTCCGCTTTGGAATTGCAGGAGCCCTGCGGCATCATCGAGGAGATCGTCAGGTACGGAGTTGAGATAACTCCCCTCCGGTATGCCGTATAAGGGGTACTAAGCAGCGGCTACGGAGAATAATGATGGACGGCGTATTTGTTATTAAAAAGGAAAACATTGATAATACCGGCAGCTCCAGTCTGCCGGTATTACTTGTGAAATCCGACGGCGTCGAAGTCATGGTACATAATATCACCGCCGACTCAACTATCTGGATCACTCCCGCCGACGGCGTGATGGAATTCTACATGATACTCACCGGAGCGCTCAGCCTGACTCTTGATGACGAGCAAGTAGTTCTGAGCGACGGCGAGTCTTTTTATGTCAACGGGCTAAAAAACGAGATCTTCCTGCGCGCGCTGCGGGATACTCAGCTGCTGTCGCTGAATAACGGCGCTCTCTACGACGATATCGTCGATTTTCACGACGATCTGGAAACGCTGCTCAAGAACATCAATGACAAGGATCATATCACCTACGCGCATAGCCGTAACGTTATGGAATGCTCGATCAAGCTGTTCCAGGCGCTCAAGCTGGAGGAGCAGCGGCTGTCCACCGATGAAATGATCACGGCGGCGCTGTTCCACGACGTCGGCAAATGCAATATGCCGGACGAGGTATTGCTAAAAAAAGGCTCGCTGACCCCGTACGAATCACGCTTCATCATCAAGCATCCCACGCATAGCGCGCGCCTGCTCAAGCCGCGCTTTGGCAGCAAGGTCGCCGAGATCGCGCAAAACCATCATGAACGGCTCGACGGCAGCGGCTATCCCTACGGCCTCAGCGGCGATGAGATCAGCTTTGAAGCCAAGATCGTGGCCGTAGCCGACGTATTCGACGCCATGACCTCCGAGCGCGGTTATAATAAGGTCAAGGATCCGCTGACCGCCGCCAACGAACTATGCTCCCTGTCCAAGCTATTCGAGCCGACAATAACCGCCGCCCTGCTCAAACTGGTGCTGGAAGGCGCGTTTGACGATAAACAAGTTGTCAATACAAGTAATTAAAGATAAGGATGAGGCTTATGCAAAAACAAGAAAAATACGCCTATTGGCAAATGCTCTCCGACTATGATCTGGATACCGTCAAGGTATTGATCGACGGCGAGCGCTGGATATATGTCGCCTACCTCTGCCAGCAGGCCGTCGAGCGTCAGCTCAAGGGCATGTACGTTTACTATACCAATAAGGAAGCGCCCAAAACGCATAATATCAGCTTCCTGTTCAAGAAGATCATCGCCACGCCGGCCTTTATCGACGAGGTCGATCATGCGCGCTTTGACCCGAGCGTAAACGATTGCGAGGATTATCTGATCGACGCTATGTATTATTTCATTTCCGATTACCCCTTCTCCTACAAGAACGTGATGGCGCGCTTTGTGGAAAAGGACGTGGCGATGGAATTATACCGGCGCACCATGGATACTATCAACTGGCTGCGCTCTTTCCAGCCGCCGGTAGACCCGAACGTCCTGTTGAAGGATAAAGAGTAATCATTCCTCACCGGCGCCCTCCTCTATTGAGGATCAAGCATAAAAACGATTGTACAAAGGCAGCGCAGCTTAGCGAGGCGGCGCTTTGCGCAACAAATCAAAAAGCCCTGTGCAAAGGCGGCGCGCATAGGCACATTGGGCTCGAACCAATACGCCCCAGCGGGCGTATCGCCGCACTATGCTGCGTTAGCGCTCCTAAACATACCACCGGTATGCCGTCGTCGCGCTGCCTTGCTCAGCACGGCGATACATCCCGCTGGGGTACGCAGGAGTTTTGGAGCAAAATCGGCGAGCAGATGGCGTAGCTATCGGCGCTGTGCGTAGCGGTTCCTACGTGCAGTGACGATAGATGCGGCAGATGCCGTTGATTTTGCTCCAAAACCGTGTCGGTTCGAGCTCAATGTGCCTCGGGATACGCCGTTTCTGCGTCGGTTCTTTCGGCTATAACACCGTGGGTAGCAGATCAGGCAGCTGCTCAAAACTTTCAACGCGCGGCAAATGCGCGGGCACGCTGCCGAAGCCATAGGCGGCAAAGATGAAGGGTATGCCCGCCGCCTGCGACGATTGATAATCCCATAGCGTATCGCCGACATAGACGGCCGGCAGCGCGTCATTACGCTCGATCAGCAGCTTGATCGTCTCGCCCTTGGGCAAGCCGGTGCGGCCATAGACCTCATAGTCATCGAAATACTTGCCCAGACCGTGACAATCGAAGAAAGTCTGTATATACTCGATCTGGCAATTGCTGACGATGAACAGCCGGTATTGCCGCCGCAGCTTTTGCAGCGTTTGCTCCACGCCCGCATACAGAACGCCGCCGACGCTGCTAAGACGCATATTCTCCTGCTGATGGCATTTATCCATCAGCTCCAGCGCCAGCTCACGCGGCAGTTCGCCGAAATACATGCGCATGATCTCGTCAAAGGTGCGCCCCATGAAGCTGCACATCGTTTGATAGTCCATGCGCAGCTTGAGCTGCGGATATTGCTGCAACACGTCGTTCCACGCATCGACCACCGTATCCACGGTCTGCCAGATCGTGCCGTCTAAATCAAAGATCACCGATTTACGCTTCATATTTTCTCCCGATCACAGTTTTTACTCCGCGCCGCATAAATACGGCCGCCATTCGTCGCACAGCCGCTCCGTCGAACAGGCGGCGTTGGCCGGACTGGTGGAGGGCAGGCAGACGCTATCCCGCCGCAAATCGCCGCAATAGCGGCGGTACAGCCGCGCCGCCGTCTGCCCGTTGAGAGCTATGCGCTCGATCGGCGCGGCGGCCAGGATGCTGCCGATATCATTGACGCGCACATTGCGGATGCTGCTGTCGGCGGAGCCGCGTATATCGCATTCAGCGACCACGTCCCAAACGGCCAGCTGATGCTCAAGCAGCAAGCGCCGCTTCTGCTCGACGCTCGCAGGCAGCGGGCAGCCGTAAAGCGCGGCCAACAGCTGCCAAAAACGATTGCGCGGATGGCCGTAGAAAAAGCCCTGCTCACGAGAGGCCGCCGAAGGGAAGCTGCCCAGTATCAGCAGCCGCGAACGCTGATCGTACACCGGCGCTATCGTATGCAGCAAATGCCGCTCCGCCGCCCGCGCCGTCATTGTACGGCGGCAAGGCCGGCCTGGAAGGCGGCGATATTGACCTCGGTAAAAGCCGGCTTGACGTTGTCGCGGATGATCTGCTCCCAGCCGAGACCGGCCAAACCCAACTCCTTGACCGCCGCGCCCAGCAGCACGATATTCATCACGCGCGGATTACCCAGCTCGCGGGCGATAGCTGCCGCGTCGATCACCGTAGTATCGGCGGCAGCCTGCAATTGCGCGAGGATATTATCGCTGTATACAGCCTCGCTGGACACCACCGGCATCGGCGCGATCTTGAAATCATTGACGATCAACCGGCCCGCGGGCTTCAGGTATTCCAGCCAGCGCAGCGCTTCCATCAGCTCAAAGCTGACCAGTATATCCGCGCCGCCCAGCTCGATCACCGGCGACAGCACCTGTTCGCCATAGCGCACCTGCGATGACACCGCACCGCCGCGCTGACTCATGCCATGGATCTCGCTCATTTTAACGTCGTAGCCGGCTTGCATCAGACCCTCGGTCAGCAGCTTGCTGGCCAGGATCGTGCCCTGACCGCCCACGCCGACTAATAATACGCTGCTGGTCATTTAGGCTTCCTCCTTTATGATCGCGTCCTTGGGGCACAGCTGCGCGCAGATGTTGCAGCCGAGGCATTGCAGCCGGTCGATGGCCATGCTGCCCGCCTGCGCGTCATAGCTGAGCGCCGGACAGCCGCATTTGAGACACAGCTTGCAGCCGATACATTTATCCTCGTCCACGCGATTTTTATCGCGGAAGGCCTGCGCAAACTCCGCCTTGTCCTCGGCGGAGAATTTCTTCAGCGCGCAGGGCCAGCGGGTGATGATCACCGACGGCTCCTCCAGAGGCAAAAAGTCGTCCAAGGCCTGCCTGACCTCGTCAAGATGATTGGGGTCAACGACGCGCACCTGACGGATGCCGAGCGCGCGCACTAACGCCTCGACGTCGATGGCGGGAGCGTGCTTGCCGTCGGCCGTATAGCCGGTCCCGGGATTATCCTGATGGCCGGTCATGCCGGTAATGCGGTTATCAAGTATCACTGTGACCACCGAGGACTGATTGTAGGCCGCGCCCATCAGCGAATTGACGCCGGTATGAAAAAAGGTGCTGTCGCCGATCACCGATACCACGCGCGTCTTAGCCTTGACGCTGTCAAAGACCTGCGCCGCGCCATGACCCATGCTGATGCTCGCGCCCATGCAGATGCAGCTGTCCAGCGCATTGTACGGCTTGGCCGAGCCCAGCGTATAGCAGCCGATATCGCCGGCGATCAGCACATCCTTGCGCCGGCCGATCTCGTAGAAGAAGCCGCGATGCGGGCAGCCGGCGCACAGCGTGGGCGGGCGATTGATCACATCGCCGCGGCTGTATGCGGGCGTGGGCAGCGGCGCGCCATAGAGCGCGGTACGCAGTACGTCGCAGGTCATCTCGCCATAGGGCGGGAAAAAGGGCTTGCCGATCGGCTGAAAGCCCAGACGCTGCACCTGCTGCTCGATATAGGGGTCGTTCTCCTCGATCACATAGATCTTGCCCACCTGACGGCAGAATTCGCTGATCCGGGCGGCGGGCAACGGCCAGGTGAAGCCTAATTTGAGATAGGACGCGCCTTCGCCAAACACCTCTTTGGCATAATAATAACAATCGCCGCTGCAAATAACGCCGATGCTCTTATCATAGTACTCGATGCGGTTAAGCTCGCTGGCCTCCGAATAAGCGAGCAGGCGCTCGCTGCGCTGCTCCATTTTCACGCGCAGCTTTTGCGTCACCGCCGGTACGCAAACGTACTTGGCGAAATTGCGCTGATAGGGCTTGATCTCCGCCTCCGTCCGCTCGCCAAGCGTGACTATGGATTTGGAATGGCAAACGCGCGTGGTCATACGCAGCAGCACCGGCACGTCGAATTGCTCGGACAGCTCAAAGGCCAGCTCGGTCATATCGAGACATTCCTGACTGTCGGACGGTTCGAGCATCGGCAGCCGCGCCGCCGCCGCGTAATTGCGGTTATCCTGCTCATTCTGCGAGCTGTACTGGCCGGGCTCGTCGGCGGTGACGATCACCGTGCCGCCGTTGACTCCCGTATAGCTAAAGGTGAACAGCGGATCGGCAGCCACGTTAAGCCCAACATGCTTCATCGAGGCCATGGCGCGCGCGCCCGCTAACGACGCGCCGATCGCCGACTCCAGCGCCACCTTCTCATTGGGCGCCCACTCGGCGCGTACCGGCGGCATTTGCGCCAGGTTTTCCAGTATTTCAGTAGACGGCGTACCCGGATAAGCAGCGGCAAAACGCAGTCCGGCCTGCCATGCGCCGCGCGCCACCGCTTCGTCGCCGGATAAAAGCTTTTTCATAGTATATGTTACCTCCTGATAGGTTAATAGCAGTCAGCGCCCCTGTTGCTCCGCTTGCAGCATCCGCAGCGCCAGAATTATCGAATAATACTGTTCATCGCAATCGCAGCCGCGCGAGGCCATGACGATCGGCACGCGCGCGCCCATCACCAGCCCGGCCATCAACGCGCCGCCAAAATAGGTCAGCGCCTTGCCCAGCAGATTGCCGGCATGAATATCGGGCGTGATCAGTATATCCGCGTCGCCGGCCACCGGCGAGCGATAGTCCTTGCGCCGCGCCGCCTCCGGCGCCGTCGCCAGATCGAAGGATATCGGCCCCGCCGCGTCGCAAACGCCATGCTCGCCGGCCGCGCATTGCCGCGCCAGCTCCGCCGCGTCCGCCGAGGCCGCGTCGTCGGCGTAGAGCTGCTCCGCCGCCGTCAGCAGCGCCACCTTGGGACGGGCATAGCCGAGCCGCCGCGCAAATTGCAGCGCATTGTCAAGGATGATGCGTTTCTTCGCCAAGTCAGGATGCGGGATAACGCCGCCGTCGCTGTAAAACATCAGCTTATGATAGGCGGGGAGCTGCAGCGCCGCGATATGCGTCATCAGCGCCGGCCCGCGCAGGCCGCGCTCCCTGTCTACCGCCTGCCGCAGCAACGCAGACGAGGAGATATTCCCCTTCATCAGCAGCTGGGCGCGTCCCTCGCGTACCAGCCGCACGGCGCAGGCGGCTGTATCATCGCCGTCGGCGGCAACGATGCGCGACGGGTCAAGGCTCGCTCCCGCAGCCCGCGCCGCCGCATTGATCGGCGCGGGCTGACCGACCAGCAGATAGTCGAGCAGGCCGCGCCCGGCGGCGCGTATTACCGCCGCCAGCACCTGCGGTTCTCCCGCGCCGGCTACCGCCAGCGCCGGCCGCCGGCCGCCGGCTGCGCTCAGTTCGTCTGCTAATTGCGCAAAACCGCGTATTATCATCGCCGCACCTTTCTCCTCGTCACAAACAGCCTTTTTATTATATCACTTTTGCCCACGCTATAACAAGTAATTAATCGAATACCATTAAACCGGCGGTATTTGACTAATTCCGCAAAAAACGCTACAATGTATTATAGTGCGACGCGGTAAAAATCGGAGAAACCTATGTTCATAAAATACTCGATACGCCTATGCCTGCGCGTGGTTATTTTCCTTAGCGTATTCTATGTTTATTTATTCTACCGGCCGCTGGCCGAATCATTTATCGACTTCAAGCTATTCGGCCCGCTGACGCCGCTGCATTTGCTGTGGGCGGTGCTGATGGGCGGGATGCTGCTGCATTTGCTGCCCAAAACGCGCATCACCATGAGCGGGCGCAAACGGCTGGCCAGCACCTACCAAGCGCCCGAGCAGCCGTATGACCGTTTGGAGCTGCTTGAATATGTGCAGAGCATGAATATGCGCGCCTGGCGGGTGATGCTGTGCTGGCTGCTGCTGAATTCCGTCGTCGCCGCCTTATATCTGCTGAACGTGATCGGCGTGGCGGAGATCTTTCTGCTGACCATCTTCTATTTTGCCAGCGATCTCGTCTGTATGCTGATCTTCTGCCCCTTCCAGACGCTGATAATGAAAAACCGCTGTTGCGTCAACTGCCGCGTTTTCGACTGGGGACACTTCATGATGTATACGCCGATGCTGCTGATCAAGAGCTTTTTCTCATGGAGCCTGTTCTTCACCGCCTGTATTTTGCTGATACGCTGGGAATTTATCTATGCTCGGCATCCGGAACGCTTTTGGCGCGGCTCCAACGCCACGATACGCTGCGAGAATTGTCAGGACAAGATCTGCCAGATCAAAAAACCGCTGCGCGCGGTATTTACCGATAAAGAAGCCGATAATTAGCCTCGGATATTACCTAATGCAAAAAAGAGGATCGCGTAAGCGATCCTCTAAACTTATTCCCGGCGACGACCTACTCTGCCAGGGGCCTGCGCCCCAAGTACCA
>JAUNBC010000040.1 GCA_030527285.1 Bacillota bacterium
GTGGGCGGTATGTATGCGTCGGCGGTGCGCGCTTGCGCTACCGGCGGCTGCGGCGCGGCTTCGGCGGCCTGCTCGATCACCGGCGGCGGCGCGATTTCGGCAGCCTGCTCGAACACCGGCGGCTGCGGCGCGGTTTGCAGGGTGGGCGGTATGTATGCGTCGGCGGTGCGCGCTTGCGCTACCGGCGGCTGCGGCGTAACGAAGCTCCCGGCGTACACCACCGGCTCCGGCGTCAGCGCGGTGATATCGTCGGGCAGCAGCGGCTCGGGCTGACGCTCGGCAAACACGTCGGGGCGCGTAGCGGGTGCGGACGCCGGCAGCAGGACGCCGCAGAAATTGCAGTATTTATTGGCGTCATTGACCGTTTTACCGCAGGATGGACAGATCATCATATCACTCTCCTTTTATCAAGCGTTGTCCGGCAAGCGGATAGCGTTTCTTCTATCAGCCGCGAACTCAACAGGCCATCATGGCGTTACATAGCGATATTATCATGCTAACTCATTTATTATATAAGATTAGCGCCTGATTTGCAACCTTAATCATTCAGCCGTCCAAACGGCGGCACAGCGCATACACCGGCAGCGTCAGCATGAACCACAGCGCGGTAAAGGGCAAGCATACCTGCCCCCAGATATTGCCCGGCAGATGCGAATAATCCCATACCGCCAGATGCAGCCAGCGGTTGACCACGCAGCCGACGATGAATTCCCAGAGGCTGAGCAGCAACGCGCCCAGCAGCGCCAGCCGCAGCAGCGGCCAGCTTTGGCGGCCACGGCGGCAGTTGATCAGCAAATTCAGCCCCACGCCGCCGGCCAAACTCATGCTCCAATGGCTCCAGCCGCGAAAGGCCAGCTCCAGCAGCGGATATACCGCCGCGCCCACCGCAAACAGCAATAATCCGGATTTCAGCGTAGGCGGCTCGTTGAGCATTCGCCGCAGATGATCGCGCATAAAAACACCTCCGCCGATAGTATCAACGGAGGAGCCGCCTATTATACGCTCAGGCGCGAGCCCTATGCGCCCGTTATCTCCCGCTGCAATTTCTTCGTCAGCTTGCCGAACACCAGCTCATACGACTGATCGCATAATCCGCGCAGCACATCCTCCGGCACCGCGCCGTCGAGGCAGATCGAGATCCAGTTGCGTTTATCCATATAGAAGCCGGGCAATATATCCGGATACTGCTCGCGCAGCGCCGCCGCCAGCAGCGGCTCGCATTTGAGCGTCAGCAGCTCGCGGCCGTCATAACCCTTGTGATGCGGGTCGGGCTGCATGGTCGCGGCGAACATCCTGTGCCCCACTTGATAGCGCCACCATTCCCATTCCGCTTTATAATCCTTGACCGCGCCGGCCTTGGCCAGTAAATACCCGTCCAGCCACTCGTATTTATTCATATTCCGCCCCCGCTTTTTCTTCCATATTACGCCGCCGCGCCGCCGCTGTCAAGCCGCGCGTTATTCCGGCGCTATGGCGGCCAGCGCGTTCAGCAGCAGCCAGTTTTGCGTAAACGGTCGGTCGGCCGTCCAATAGCTGACGCCGCGAATACCGCGGTCAAAGGCCAGCTCCAGCTTGGCGCGAATGCTGCGCGCATCCTCGAACCATACGCTATGGACAACGCCCTGCTCATCGGTGTAATCAAAATGCGGAGCCTGCGCTTGCCCGTCAAACTCTATCGCCTGCGAATAACGCCAGGCCAGCTCTAACGCTCGCTGATTGCTGATCGAGGTGGCGCGCGTCCGCCCCTGCACATAGGGCAGCGGCCAGTCATAGCCGTAATTGGGGATACCGAGCAGCAGCTTGGCGGCGGGGATGCGCGTCAGCGCATAATCGAGCACCCGCGTGATCTCCGGCAGCGGCGCTACCGCCATCGGCGGGCCGTAGGTATAGCCGTATTCATAGGTCATCAGCAGCAGCGTATCCGCCGCCGCGCCCAGCGCCGCATAGTCCTGCCCCTCATAGAGCAAGCCGGGCTGCCCGTCATAGGTCTTGGGCGCGAGGTCGATATTCAGCGTATAGCCGTCCGCGCGCAGCCGCTCGCCCAGCTCGGCGGCAAAAGCGCTGTAAGCCTCGCGGTCGGCGACGGCGACGTATTCAAAATCCAGATCCAGCCCGTTGTAGCCCCGCTCGCCCAGCTGGCGCAGGATATTGCTGATCAGCAACTGCCGCAGCGCCGCTTCCGGCAAAACCGCGCTGATCAGCGCATTGTTGAAGCTGTCCGCGCCGTCCATCGGCGACAGCACCATCACCGGCGCGACCCGGTATTGCCGCGCCGCGGCGACGAGGCCGGCGTCATCCAGCGGCAGCAGCTCAGCGGCGCTGGTGAAACCGGCGGTGAATATCGACAGCGAGCTCAAATATGGCAGCACAAAGCGCAGCAGCGCACGGTCGATGTTGGGATAGCAGTAAGCGTTGACCAGCAGCTCGCCGAGCCGCGGCTGGGTATAGGCCAAGGTCAGCTCCTGGCCGGGGACGATATCCGCCTCGCCCGCCAGCTGCGGATTATTGCGCAGCAGTTGCCGCACGCTGCTGCCGTAGGCGGCGGCGATGGAGCGCAGGCTGTCGCCCGCCTGCACGGTATAGGTCGAGGCGGGGAACAGCAGCAGCAACGCCTGCCCGACATTCAACTGCGCCGGATCGCCAAGACCGTTGTCGGCGATCAGCCGCGCCGTGGTAGTCTGATAGGCGGCTGCGATCGTATCAAGAGTATCACCGGCTTGCACGATATAGATCAACATAATGCAGACTATGCGCAGCCTCGTTCATCTATACCCGCATAGTAAAAAAGCGCCGCCTAAAGCACAATTTTTCATTGACAAGCCGCTGCGCTGTTGATATAATATTCACCGTCAGCCTTGCCGACGTAGCTCAATTGGCAGAGCAGCTGATTTGTAATCAGCAGGTTGCGGGTTCGAGTCCCATCGTCGGCTCCACCTGCGAGCCAACCGCCGCGGCGGCTAAGTGAATAGTGTTATGGAGGGGTTCCCGAGTGGCCAAAGGGAGCAGACTGTAAATCTGTTGGCACCGCCTACGGTGGTTCAAATCCACCCCCCTCCACCACGACGCGGGGTAGAGCAGTTGGCAGCTCGTCGGGCTCATAACCCGGAGGTCGCAGGTT
>JAUNBC010000029.1 GCA_030527285.1 Bacillota bacterium
CCGCCGTCAAGGTCGTCTTGCCATGATCGACGTGCCCGATCGTGCCGACGTTGACATGCGGTTTCGTTCTCTCGAATTTTTGCTTAGCCATTTTTTACCTCCAAAATAATCTTTTTCGTATTATTAAATTTAGCAGCCGTTGAATATTACAGCCGTTAAACATTATAGCCTTTGCTCTTCATCAATTCCTTCATCACATTGGCCGGCAGCTGCTCGTAATGCGAGAACTGCATCGTCGAGGTGCCGCGTCCCTGCGTTTTGGAGCGCAGGTCGGTGGCGTAGCCGAACATTTGCTTGAGCGGGACGAAGCCGCGTATCACCTGCGACTTGCCGCGCGCTTCCACGCCTTCGATATAGCCGCGGCGGGCATTGAGATCGCCGATCACGTCGCCCATATATTCCTCGGGAGTCACGACCTCGACCTTGAATACCGGCTCTAATATCACCGGATCAGCCTTGGCGCAGCCCTCGCGAAACGCCATCGAGCCGGCGATCTTATAGGCCATCTCCGAGCTGTCCACCTCGTGGAAGGAGCCGTCGAGCAGGGTAGCCTTGATATCCACGGCGCGATAGCCGGCGATGATGCCGCCTTCCATGGCCTCCTTGATACCCGCCTCTACCGGCCCGATAAACTCACGCGGGATCGCTCCGCCGACGATCTTGTTCTCGAATTCGAAGCCCTGACCGGACTCCAGCGGCGAAAACTCAACCACGCAATGACCGTACTGACCGTGACCGCCGCTTTGCCGCACATATTTGCCCTCGGCCTTGACGGTCTTTCTGATCGTCTCCTTGTAGGAGACCTGCGGTTTGCCAACGTTAGCGCCGATGCGGAATTCCCGCAGCAGACGATCGACGATCACCTCAAGATGCAGCTCGCCCATGCCGGCGATCAGCATTTGACCGGTATCGGCATTGGTATGCACCTGAAAGGTCGGGTCTTCTTCGGCCAGCTTGCCCAGAGCCGCGAGCATCTTCTCCTGATCGGCGGTGGTCTTGGGCTCGATCGCCACGTCGATCACCGGCTCCGGGAACGCCATGGATTCCAGCACTACCTGCCGCGCCTGATCGCAGAGCGTATCGCCGGTCATCGTATGATGCAGCCCGACGGCGGCCAGTATATCGCCGGCGCGCGCTTCCTCGATCTCCTCGCGATGATTGGCGTGCATCAGCAGCAAACGGCCGATGCGCTCCTTTTTATCCTTGACCGAATTATATACATAGGAGCCGCTTTTCAGCACGCCGGAGTAAACGCGGAAAAAGGTCAGACGGCCGACAAAAGGATCGGTAATGATCTTGAAGGCCAGCGCGGAGAAGGGTTCTTCATCCGCGGACCTGCGCTCGACCTCGTCACCGTTCTTGTCCACGCCCTTGATCGGCGGAACGTCGGTAGGAGCGGGCAGATAATCGACGATCGCGTCCATCAGCTGCTGCACGCCCTTATTTTTGAACGAGGAGCCGCATAATACCGGATTGATCTTGCAAGCCAACGTGCCCTTGCGTATCGCATTTAGCAGATCAGCCTCGGACAACTCGCCGTTATCCAGGTATTTCTCCATCGCCGCCTCGTCAAACTCGGCGACCGCGTCGATCAGCAATTGACGGTACACGTTAGCCTTATCCAGCAGCTCGGCCGGAATATCGCAGACCTCAAAGGTCTTGCCGTCCACATCGTGATAGATATTGGCCTGCATACGCAGCAGGTCGATGATGCCGGTAAAGCTCTCCTCCTCGCCGATCGGCAGCTGCACGGCCACCGGGTTAGCGCCGAGGCGCTCGCGCATCATTTCGATAGCGCCGGCAAAATCCGCGCCGACTCTATCCATTTTGTTGATATAGGCCACGCGCGGTACGCCGTAATGGTCGGCTTGACGCCATACCGTTTCCGACTGCGGCTCTACGCCGCCTACCGAGCAGAACACAGCCACCGCGCCGTCCAGCACGCGCAGCGAGCGTTCGACCTCCATAGTAAAGTCAACATGGCCGGGCGTGTCGATAATATTGATGCGATGCTCGCGCCAAAAACAGGTAGTAGCCGCGGAGGTGATGGTGATGCCCCGCTCCTGCTCCTGCACCATATAATCCATGGTGGCGGCTCCGTCGTGCACTTCGCCGACACGATGTACGCGACCGGTATAGAAGAGTATTCTCTCGGTCGTAGTGGTCTTGCCGGCGTCGATATGCGCCATGATGCCAATATTCCTGGTTTTTTCCAGCGCAAACTCTCTGGACATCTTATCCTCCGCTTACCATCTGAAATGGGCGAAAGCCTTATTAGCCTCGGCCATTTTATGCGTATCCTCACGCTTTTTGACGGCGGCGCCGGTATTATTGGCGGCGTCCATCAGCTCGCCGGCTAATTTTTCTTCCATCGTATGTCCGCCGCGTTTACGCGCATTGGAAACGAGCCAGCGAATAGCCAAGGTCTGACGGCGGTCGGCGCGAACTTCGATCGGCACCTGATAATTGGCGCCGCCGACGCGGCGAGCCTTGACCTCCAATACCGGCATCACGTTCTTCATCGCCGTATTGAATACGTCCATCGGGTCTTCGCCGGTCTTGTCCTTGATAATGTCAAACGCGCCGTAAACGATGCGCTCGGCAGTACCCTTCTTGCCGTCGAGCATGATCTGGTTGATAAACTTGGTCAACACGACGCTGCCGAATACCGGATCAGGCAGGATCTCGATTTTTGCGACATTGCCTCTTCTGGGCATTTTACTTCCTCCTTAAAACATCAGCTTAAGACTTAGCGGTTTTCGGTTTTTTGGTACCGTATTTACTTCTGGCCTTATTGCGGTTGACAACGCCGGCCGTATCTAAAGCGCCTCTGATGATATGATAGCGAACACCGGGCAGATCCTTAACGCGGCCGCCGCGTACCAAGGTAACGGAGTGCTCCTGTAAATTATGGCCGACGCCGGGAATATAGGCGGTGACCTCGATACCATGGGTCAGGCGAACGCGAGCCACTTTACGCAAAGCCGAATTGGGCTTTTTGGGCGTGGTGGTATAAACTCTGGTGCAAACGCCTCTTTTCTGCGGGCATTCCTTGAGCGCCGGAGCATTTGATTTTTTGCTGCTGACCTCACGCTGGTTTCTCACCAACTGATTGATTGTGGACAAATCCTACACCTCCTTCCGCCGATACTGTAAAGCATAGATTTATGGCCGCGCCGCAAACGGCGGACAACAACCTATATAATATGGAAAACATATCTCGCCGCCAAACTTTAGCAGGCATTTTAGGCATACTGCCGCCAGCCACTAAAGAGCGAGCTTAATCATTGTATCACCTGAACACAATAGTGTCAAGAGATAACGGCGAATAATTGGAAAAAAGCTATGCGGCCGCAGGGGCGCAAGGAGGCCGTCTGAAAACCCCGCAAAACACCGCCACGGTCAGCGGCAAGCCGCCGCTTCGGCCGCCGCTCCCCGGTCTATTCGGGCATTTCCAGCAGCTGGTCAAGCTCCTCGTAAATAACGTCCAAGACCTGCTCCCCCAGATCCAGCTCATCCGCCGCAAGCTCCGGCTCTTCGACTGCGGCCGGCGGCTCGATATCGCCCGCCGCCTGTCCGGCCAACTCTTCGTCCTCGGCGTGGATGATGATATCATGATAGCGGTTAAGCCCGGTGCCGGCCGGTATCAGCTTACCGATGATCACGTTCTCCTTGAGGCCGAGCAAACCGTCGACCTTGCCCTTGATCGCGGCGTCGGTGAGCACGCGCGTCGTCTCCTGGAAGGAGGCGGCGGAGAGGAAGCTCTCGGTGACCAGCGAGGCCTTGGTGATACCAAGCAATATCGGTTTGGCGGTGGCCGGTTCCAGACCGTCCGCCAGCGCCTGCTCATTGACGCGCTCGAATTCAAAGCTATCGACCATCGAGCCGGGCAGCAAATAGGTGGAGCCGCAATCCTCGACCTTGACCTTTTTCAGCATTTGCCGCACCATTACCTCGATATGCTTGTCATTGATATCGACGCCCTGCAAACGGTAAACGCGCTGCACCTCGCGCAACAAATACATCTGTACGCCGCGTATGCCCTTGACCGCCAGCATATCATGCGGATTGACCGAGCCCTCGGTGATCTCGTCGCCGGCTTCTACCACCTGCCCGTCGGCCACCTTGAGCGTGGAGCCGTAGGATACCTGATAATCGGCCAATACCTGACCGCTCTCCTCGCCCTGACCGAGTATCTTGATCTCGCGGCGGCCCTTGCCGTCGCCGATCTGGATAACGCCGTCGAACTCGGCGATCAGACCCTGACCCTTAGGCTTGCGCGCCTCGAACAATTCCTCGACGCGCGGCAGACCCTGAGTGATATCGTCGCCGGCCACGCCGCCGGTATGGAAGGTGCGCATGGTCAGCTGCGTGCCGGGCTCGCCGATGCTCTGCGCGGCGATGATACCCACCGCCTCGCCGATATCGACCATGTCGCCGGTAGCCAGATTGCGGCCGTAGCATTTGCGGCAAACGCCGTAGCGGCTGCGGCAGGTCAGTATCGAGCGGATATTGACCTTGCGCTCATTGACGGGACGCGTTTCCAGATAATCGCAGATGGCCTGCGCCTTGGTATCGCTGATAAACTCGTCGGCCTCGGCGATCACCTCGCCGGTCTCGGCATTGACCACCGGCGTGACCAGCACGCGTCCTTCGATACGCTCGATCAGCGGCTCGATATTGGCGATCTCCTCTACCCAGATGCCCTGCGTATCGCCGCAATCATCCTCGCGCACCGTGGTATCATGCGCCACGTCGACCAAGCGGCGGGTCAGATAACCGGAGTCGGCGGTACGCAGCGCGGTATCAGCCAAACCCTTGCGCGCGCCGTGGGTCGAGATGAAGAACTCCAAAACGGTCAGACCCTCGCGGAAATTGGCCTTGATCGGCAAGTCGATGATACGGCCGGAGGGGTCGGCCATCAGGCCGCGCGCACCCGCTAACTGGCGTATCTGCTGCACGTTACCGCGAGCGCCGGAATTGGCCATCATATAGATGGGGTTGAATTGATCGAGCGAGCTCATCAGTTCGCGCGTTACGTCGTCGGTAGCCTTCTGCCAGATCTTGATCGTCTCATTATAGCGGTCGTTTTCCGAGACCATGCCGGTCTGGAAATACTCGTCGATCTGCATGACCTTCTTTTCCGCGTCGGCCATGATCTGCTTCTTGGCCGCCGGCACCTTGATGTCGTCGATGCCGACGGTGATACCGGCGCGGGTGGAATACTTGAAGCCCAGCGCTTTGACGCCGTCCAGCAGCACCGCGGCGGTGGAGATACCGAGACGGCGATAGCAGCGGTCGACGATAACGCCGAGCAGCTTCTTATCAACGCCGGTATTATAGTAGCCCATTTCGCGGTTCATCGGGATCTCATAATTGAAGATCAACCGCCCGACCGTGGTCTTGAGCCGCTTAAAGCGTCCGTCCGCATATTGCTCGAACGGCACTTCTTCATTCTTGCTTATCCATTGCATATCCCATTCGGCGGGCTTGCGCACCTCGATCAGCGCGTGCAGGTCGAGGTCGCCGTTGGTATAAGCGCGGAACGCTTCATTGTAAGACGCATAGGCGTTGCCCTCGCCCTTGGCGCCGGGCTTGCTCATGGTCAGATAGTAGGCGCCGAGCACCATGTCCTGCGTCGGCGTGGCTACCGGGCGGCCGTCCTTGGGATTGAGGATATTATTGGAGCTGAGCATCAGCACCCGCGCCTCGGCCTGCGCTTCGACGGACAGCGGCACATGCACGGCCATTTGGTCGCCGTCGAAGTCGGCGTTATAAGCGGTGCAGACCAACGGATGTATCTGCAAGGCGCGACCCTCGACCAGCACCGGCTCGAAAGCCTGAATGCCCAGCCTATGCAGGGTCGGCGCGCGGTTGAGCAGCACCGGATGCTCTTTGATCACCTGCTCCAGCACGTCCCAGACCTCGGGACGCACCCGCTCGACCATACGCTTGGCGTTTTTGATATTATGCGCATGACCCTCGCGCACCAGCCGCTTCATCACAAAGGGCTTGAACAGCTCCAGCGCCATCTCCTTGGGCAGGCCGCATTGATGCATTTTCAATTCCGGACCAACGACGATGACCGAACGGCCGGAATAATCGACGCGCTTGCCGAGCAGGTTCTGGCGGAAACGCCCCTGCTTGCCCTTGAGCATATCGGACAGCGATTTCAAGGGGCGGTTGCCGGGGCCGGTCACCGGACGGCCGCGCCGCCCGTTGTCGATCAGCGCGTCCACAGCCTCTTGCAGCATACGCTTCTCATTGCGCACGATGATATCGGGCGCGCCCAGATCGAGCAGCCGCTTGAGACGGTTGTTGCGGTTGATGACGCGGCGATACAGGTCGTTGAGATCGGAGGTGGCGAAACGGCCGCCGTCCAACTGCACCATCGGGCGCAATTCCGGCGGGATCACCGGCACGACGTCCAATATCATCCATTCCGGCTTATTGCCCGATTGCACAAAGGCCTCCACGACCTCCAGGCGGCGAATGGCGCGCACCTTGCGCTGGCCGGAGCTTTCGCGCAATTCACGGCGCAGCTCCTCCTCCAAAGCCGGCAGATCGAGCGCCAGCAGCATCTTCTTCACCGCTTCCGCGCCCATACCGGCGCTGAAATCATTGCCGTACTTCTCCTGAGCCTCGCGGTATTCGCTCTCGGTGAGCAGCTGATACTGAGTCAGCGGCGTGTCGCCAGGGTCGAGCACGATATAGGAGACGAAATACAGCACCTTCTCCAAATTGCGCGGCGAAATATCCAGCAGCAGGCCGATACGGCTCGGTATGCCTTTGAAATACCAGATATGCGATACCGGCGTGGCCAGCTTGATATGGCCGAGCCGCTCGCGGCGCACCTTGGCGCGGGTAACTTCCACTCCGCAGCGCTCGCAGGTAACGCCCTTATAGCGCACTCTCTTATATTTACCGCAATGGCATTCCCAGTCGCGGGTGGGGCCAAAGATACGCTCGCAGAACAAACCGTCGCGTTCCGGCTTCAGGGTACGGTAATTGATGGTTTCCGGCTTTTTGACTTCGCCGTGCGACCATTCCTCGATCTGTTCAGACGAGGCTAAACCGATTCTCATACGATCGAAATTGCTGACGTCCAACAATTAGCTCAACTCCAATACATATAGTATAGTCTGACTCAGGCGCAGCGGCTCTGACTCACACGCCCCGACGGGCAAAGCCGCTGCGGACGCTTATTCAAAGTCGTCATCCGCCAGCTCCAGCTCCAGATCATCGTCCAATTCCAGCGGCGTGATCTGCAGATGCGATATATCAATGTCGATATCAATATCCGGATCGAGCTCCTCGTCATTGAGCGGCTCATCCTCGTACTCGTTCTCCACCGGCGGCGCGGGCGGCTTGGGCTCATTGATCTCCAACCCCAACTCCTTGGCCGTCTCTACTACGTCGTCGTCGTCTTCCTTGATCTCGATCGGTTCATTATGCTCATTGAGCACCTGCACGTCCATGCACAGGCTCTGCAATTCCTTGATCAGCACCTTGAACGATTCCGGCACGCCCGGCTCGGGTATATTCTCGCCCTTGACTATCGCCTCATAGGTCTTGACGCGGCCGACGATATCGTCGGACTTGACGGTGATGATCTCCTGCAGCGTATAGGCAGCGCCGTAAGCCTCCAGCGCCCAGACCTCCATCTCGCCGAAGCGCTGGCCGCCGAACTGCGCCTTGCCGCCCAGCGGCTGCTGCGTGACCAGCGAATAGGGGCCGGTGGAGCGGGCGTGGATCTTGTCGTCGACCAGATGCGCCAGCTTGAGCATATACACGTAGCCGGCGGTGATCTTATTGTCAAAAGGCTCGCCGGTGCGTCCGTCATAAAGCACGGTCTTGCCCTCGGCGGACAGACCCGCCTCCTTGAGCGTGTTGATGATATCGTCCTCGGTAGCGCCGTCGAATACCGGCGTCGCCACGTGGATGCCTAATTCATGCGCGGCCCAGCCGAGATGACATTCCAGCACCTGGCCGATATTCATACGCGAGGGCACGCCCAGCGGATTGAGCACGATCTCGATCGGCGTACCGTCGGGCAAAAACGGCATATCCTCCTGCGGCAGTATGCGCGAGACCACGCCCTTATTACCGTGGCGGCCGGCCATCTTATCGCCGACGGAGATCTTACGCTTCTGCGCCACATAGATGCGCACCAGCTTGTTCACGCCCGGCGACAGCTCGTCGCCGTTATCGCGGCGGAATTCCTTGACGTCCACGACCTTGCCGTTTTCGCCATGCGGCACGCGCAGCGAGGTGTCGCGCACCTCGCGCACCTTCTCGCCGAAGATGGCGCGCAGCAGGCGCTCCTCGGCAGTCAGCTCAGTCTCGCCCTTGGGCGTGACTTTACCGACCAGGATATCGCCGGGGCGCACCTCCGCGCCGATGCGGATCACGCCGTTTTCATCCAGGTCCTTGAGTATATCCTCGCCGACGTTGGGTATATCGCGGGTGATCTCCTCCGGACCCAGCTTGGTATCGCGGGCGTCGCACTCGTATTCCTCGATATGAATGGAGGTGAAATAATCCTCCTTGACCAGCTTCTCGGACAGCAGTATCGCGTCCTCGTAATTATAGCCTTCCCATGTCATGAAGGCGATCAGCACGTTGCGTCCCAGCGCCAGCTCGCCCAAATCGGTGGAGGGGCCGTCGGCTATGGGGTCGCCCTTATGCACGTACTGCCCTTTGTAAACGATCGGCTTTTGATTGACGCAAGTGCCCTGATTGGAACGCTGGAACTTGAGCAGCTTATGCACCTCGATCTCGCCGTCGTCGCCGCGCAGCACGATCTCCTCGCCGCTGACATGCTCGATCACGCCGTCGCGCTCGGCCATCTCGCCGACAAAGCTGTCGATGGCCGCCCGATATTCCATGCCGGTGCCGATATACGGAGCCTCGGTGACCAGCAGCGGCACAGCCTGACGCTGCATGTTCGCGCCCATCAAAGCTCGGTTGGCGTCGTCATGCTCAAGGAAAGGGATCAGCGCCGTGGCAACCGATACCAGCTGCTTGGGGCTGACGTCCATATACTGCGCCGCCGAAGCGGGACGCACATTGATCAGATCGCCGTGGCGGATATTCAGGCGCTCGTTGACGAAGCAGCCCTTCTTGTCCAGCGGCTCGTTGGCCTGCGCCACCACGTATTTATCTTCTTCATCGGCGGACAGATAGTCGATCTGCTTGAGCACCTTTTTGTTCTCGACGCGGCGGTACGGCGTTTCGATGAAGCCGAACTCGTTGATGCGCGCATAGGTGGAAAGCGAACCGATCAGGCCGATATTCGGGCCTTCAGGCGTCTCGATCGGGCACATACGGCCGTAATGGCTGTGATGCACGTCGCGCACCTCAAAGCCGGCGCGCTCACGCGACAGGCCGCCGGGGCCCAGGGCCGACAGGCGGCGCTTATGCGTCAGCTCGGCCAGCGGGTTTGTCTGATCCATGAACTGCGACAGCTGGGAGCTGCCGAAGAATTCCTTGATCGCCGCCACCACCGGGCGGATATTGACCAATACCTGCGGCGTGATCGACTCCACGTCCTGAATGGTCATACGCTCGCGCACCACGCGCTCCATGCGCGACAGGCCGATGCGGAACTGGTTTTGCAGCAGCTCGCCCACCGAACGCAGGCGGCGGTTGCCAAGATGGTCGATATCGTCAGCCTCGATCTCGCCGTCGACCAGACGCAGGAACATCCGCACCGTCTCAATGATATCGGGCTTGGTCAGATAGCGCAGATAGTCGTTATAAGCGGGCGGGTCGTCGGTCGCGACGTAGCCCTGCGCCTCGTCGCTCCATACCCGTCCCTGATCGTCCAGACGCTTGAGTATGCCGTGATTGAGCTTCTTATGCAGCTTGTAGCGGCCGACGTTGCCCAGATCATAACGCTTGGCGTCAAAGAAAAAGCCGTGCAACAGCGAGCGCGCCGAATCCACGGTAGGCGGCTCGCCCGGGCGCAAACGCTTGTACATCTCCACCAGCGCCTCCTCGGTGCTGGTGCAAACATCCTTGCTCAGCGTGGCGGCTATCGCCGGATGATCGCCGAACAAGCCCAGTATATCTTCATTATCGGGGAAGCCCAGAGCGCGGATCAATACCGTGGCCGGTATCTTGCGCATACGGTCGACGCGCACATAGACGAACCCCTGCATATCGGTTTCCAATTCCAGCCACGCGCCGCGATTGGGGATGATGGTCGCGCCGAACAGCTTGTCGCCGTTGGCGTCTACCGTGGCATGGAAATACACGCCGGGCGAACGCACCATTTGCGATACGATCACGCGCTTGGCGCCGTTGATGATGAAGGTGCCCTTCCTCGTCATCAGCGGGAAATCGCCCATGAAAACTTCCTGCTCTTTGATCTCGCCCGTCTCTTTGTTGATCAACCGCACCTTAACGCGCAGCGGCGCGGCAAAGGTCGCGTCGCGCTCCCGGCATTCTTCCTCCGGGTATTTAGGCTCGCCGAAGCTGTAATCGGTAAATTCCAGAACCAGGTTGCCGGTAAAATCACTGATCGGAGAAATATCCTGAAATATCTCCTTTAAGCCGACGTCGATGAATTGCTGATACGACTTTCTCTGCACCTCGATCAGGTTCGGCATTTCCAAAACTTCCGCAATACGCGCATAAGAGCGCCTCTTTCTAAGCTCCGAACTTGCGGGATATCTCATTAACGGCCTCACTCCTTGTATGAATTGGCTGTGCGCGAAGTAAAAATTATTATTTATAGAACATTGACGTTATTCTTGCTATATAAAAAGTAAATAACGGCAATACCCCACAGTAAACGCAAGTTTAATAATAACATAAAGGGTATTATCTGTCAACGAAGAAAATATTATATTGAATAATTTTTTTCGACGGGTATTTTTTGCCCCTGTCAAGTAATTTTACTTGACAAACGGCGAGCCGCGGCGTATACTGACTGCTGTAAAGTATTTTTACTTGACAGACAAGGAGCGGCGGCCAATGGCGGAGGACAGCAAGATCGAAAAATTAGCCGAGATCGCGCTGCTGCTCGATTTTTACGGCGGGCTGCTCACCGAGAAGCAGCAGCGGGCGCTGGCGCTGTTCTATGATGAGGACCTGACGCTGGCGGAGATCGCCGCCGAGAGCGGCGTCAGCCGTCAGGCGGTCTACGACCTGCTGCGCCACGGCGAACAGCAGCTGCGCGATTACGAGAGCCGGCTGCAGCTGGCCGCGCGTCATCAGCAGCAGCAACGGCTGCTGCGGCAGATCGCCGCCGATCTGCGCGCGCTGCGCAATCATACCACCGACCGCAACTGCGACGCGCGTATCGACGCGGCGCTGGCGCAACTGATAGAGGGATAATATGGCGTCTACGCTATCCGATCGTTTACAGGGGATTTTCGCCAGGCTCAAGGGCAAGGGCAAGCTCAGCGAGGCCGACGTTACGGCGGCGCTGCGCGAGATCCGCGTCGCCCTGCTTGAGGCCGACGTAAACTACAAGGTGGCCAAGGATTTCTGCGCCGAGCTCAAGGAGCGCGCCGTCGGCGAGGAGGTAATGAACAGCCTCACCCCCGGCCAGCAGGTCGTGAAAATCGTGCACCAGCAGCTTACCGAGCTGATGGGCGGCGGACAGGCCAAGCTCAGCGTCTCGCCCAAGCCGCCGACTATCATTCTCATGGCCGGCTTGCAGGGCTCGGGCAAAACCACCTCCGCCGGCAAGATCGCCCTGCATCTGAAAAATCAGGGCAAACGGCCGCTGCTGGCCGCGGCCGACGTTTATCGTCCGGCGGCGATCGAGCAGTTAAAGGTATTAGGCGGCAAGACCGGCATCCCGGTATTTGAGCTGGGCGATAAGCAAAAGCCGCTGACCATCGCCACACAGGCGCTGGAGCACGCCAAAAAGCACGGCAACGACTACCTGATCGTCGACACCGCCGGCCGTCTGGCCATCGACGAGCAGATGATGGCCGAGATCGCCGCCATCCGCGACGCTTTGCAGCCCACGGAAATACTGCTGGTGATCGACGCGATGCAGGGTCAGGACGCGGTCAATACCGCCGCCGCCTTCCATCAGCGGCTGGCGATCACCGGCGTGGTGCTGACCAAGTTAGACGGCGACAGCCGCGGCGGCGCGGCGCTGACCGTCAAGGCCGTCACCGGTCAGCCGATCAAATTCACCGGCACCGGCGAGGCGCTGACGGCGCTGGAGCCGTTCTATCCCGAGCGCATGGCCTCGCGCATACTCGGCATGGGCGACGTGCTAACGCTGATCGAGAAGGCCGAGGCCGCCTTCGACGCCGAGAGCGCGGCCAAGATGGAAGAAAAGCTGCGCAAGGCGCGTTTCACTTTTGACGACTATTTAGAGCAGATAGACCAGATGAAGAATATGGGCGACCTCAACGAACTGGCCTCGCTGCTGCCCGGCATGGGCAAGCAGCTTAAAAACGTCCAGCTCGACGAAAAGCAGCTGATCGTCGCCAAGTCGATCATCCAGTCGATGACCCCGGCCGAGCGCAACGATCCCCAGCTGATCAACGGCCCGCGCAAAAAGCGCATCGCCGCCGGCTGCGGACGGCAGGTGCAAGACGTGAACCGCCTGCTCAACCAGTTCGAGCAAATGCAGAAGATGATGAAACAATTCGCCAATATGCAGCCCGGCAAAAAGAGCCGGCGCGGCGGTTTCACCTTACCCGGTATGTAAAATATTTAATATTTTATATAAAACAACATGATAAACGGAGGATTGATTCATGGCAACCAAAATCAGGCTGAAAAGAATGGGCGGCAAAAAGGCTCCCTTCTACCGCATCGTCGTCGCCGACGCGCGTTTCCCGCGCGACGGACGCTTCATCGAGGAGATCGGCTATTATGACCCGACCAAGGAGCCGGCGGTCATCAGCATCAAGGAAGACCGCATGGAGCATTGGCTGGCCACCGGCGCCAGCGCTTCCGATACCGTCAAAAACCTGATCAAAAAGAACGCCGCCAAATAAGCGACGCTCGGCTCTTATACAGGTAAAACGCAGCGGGAGACAAGCAGAAAGGATTGCAAATGAAAGAATTGGTAGAACACATGGCTCATGCTTTGGTCAATGACCCCGCTTCCGCCACGGTCAGCGAGAGCGAGACTGCGGACGGCGTCGAGCTGCTGCTGAAGGTCGCGCCCGAGGATATGGGCAAGGTCATCGGCAAGCAGGGCCGTATCGCCAAGGCGATGCGCGTGGTGCTCAAAGCCGCCGCCGCCAAAGAAGGCAAAAAGGTCAATCTGGAGATCGAATAATTGAACCGGCTCACGGAAGATCACATCTTAGTCGGCGTCGTGCTGTCGGCGCATGGCGTCGACGGCAGGATCAGCGCCGAGGCGCTGAGCGACGACCCCGCCCGCTTCAGCGCCGGCAGCAAGCTGCTGACCGACAGCAACGGCGAGCTGACTATCGAGAGCGCCTCTTGGCATAAGGGGCGCCTTTTGCTCAAAATCAGCGGCATTGACGACCGCAGCGCCGCCGAGCGGCTGCGCGGGCTCAAGCTATTGGCCGACCGCCGCAGCTCCACGCCGCTGCCTGACGGGCAATACTATCATTATCAGCTGCTGGGGCTGGAGGTATATGAGCGCGGGCAATTGCTCGGCACGCTCACGGATATACTCAGCTATACCGCCAACGACGTATACGTGACCGCCACGCCCGAAGGGCAGCAAATCCTGATCCCCGCGCTCAAGTCGGTGGTCAAAAAAGTCGACCTCTCAGACGGCCGTATCGAGGTAGAATTACCGGAAGGCCTGCGATGATGAAGATCAGCATACTCACGCTATTCCCCGAAATGTTCACGCCGCTGGACGCGTCGATGATCAAGCGCGCCCGCGAGCATGGTGTGGTCGAGATAGAGATCGTCAATATCCGCGATTATGCCGCCGATAAGCACGCCACCACCGACGACCGCCTGTACGGCGGCGGCGCGGGCATGGTGCTGAAGCCGGAGCCGCTGGCCGCCGCCATCCGCGCGGCGCAGGGCGGGAACGCGGCGCGGGTGCTGTTCACCACGCCCGCCGGCCGCCCCTATGACCAGCGCATCGCCGAGCGTTTAGCCGGCGAACGGCATTTGATCATCGTCTGCGGCCATTATGAAGGCGTGGACGAGCGCCTGATCGAAACCTTCGCCGACGACTGCCTGTCGCTCGGCGATTTTGTGCTGACCGGCGGCGAATACGCGGCGCTGGCCATTGCCGACAGCGTGATCCGCCTGCTGCCGGGCGCGCTCGGACATGAGGACGCGGCCAAGGAGGAGAGCTTCAGCTCCGGCCTGCTCGAATACCCGCAATACACGCGCCCGCCGCTATGGGAGGGGCTGGAGGTCCCCGCCCCGCTGCAAAGCGGCAATCATGCCGAGATCATGGCGTGGCGCAGGCATAAGTCGCTGGAGCGCACGCTGCGCTATCGTCCGGAGCTGCTGGCCGAAGCGCCGCTGACGCCGGAGGACGCAGCCTATATCGCCGCGCTGAAAGCCGCCGCCGCGCAGCCGTTCAAGCTCTATGCGGCGCTGCTGCATTATCCGGTCTACAATAAAAAGCGGCAGCTCGTCAACACCTCGCTGACCAATCTCGATCTGCATGATATCGCCCGCGCCGCCGCTACCTATGCCCTGGGCGGCTACTATATCGTACAGCCGCTGGACAATCAGCGTCAGCTGATACAGCAGCTGCTCGATCATTGGCAGGACGGCTTCGGCGCGCGCTATAATCCCGACCGCAAACAGGCGCTGTCCCTGGTACGGCTGCTGCCGCAGCTGGCCGACGTGCTCGCCGATATCGAGGCGCGCGACGGGCAGCCGCCGCGTCTTATCGCCAGCGGCGCCAATCTCAGCGCCGATATCACCGGCTACCGGCAAATGCGCGAGCTGATGCGCCGCGAGGGCGGCTCCTACCTGCTGCTTTTAGGCACCGGCTGGGGTCTGGCCGAGGAGCTGACGCAGGCGGCCGATTTCAGGCTGCGGCCGATATACGGCTTAAGCGGCTTCAATCATCTGTCGGTACGCTCGGCGGCGGCGATAATCTTCGACAGATTACTGGCCGAATATTGATACGCAGCACTATATTATGTTATAATTTAAATTACGGTTTTAATAGTATCAGCCGCCGGCCGGACAATCGGCGCATCACAGCAAAGGAGCAATACGAATTGAACCCTACTCTTAATTCGCGTGAGAAAATGAAGCTCTACGGCTTCAACAATCTCACCAAGACGCTCAGCTTCAATATGTACGATATCTGCTATACCAAGACTATTGCCGACCGCATAGCTTATATCGAGTACATTGACGAGCAATATAATGCCGAGCGGCTGACCGCGATCATGCGCGAGGTGACAAGCATTATCGGCGCGCATATACTGAATATCTCGGTGCAGGACTATGAGCCGCAGGGCAGCTCGGTAACGATACTGATCTGCGAGGGCGACGACCAAGACGCGGCGGCGCTGCGCCTGAGCCCCACGCGCAATTATTCGCAGGATGAGATGCTGCTGGCGCATCTGGACAAGAGCCATATCACCGTGCATACCTATCCCGAGTATCACCCCGACGGCGGCGTTTGCACCTTCCGCGCCGATATCGACGTCTCCACCTGCGGCGAGATCTCGCCGCTCAACGCGCTCAATTATCTGATCCGCAAATTCGACGCCGATATCATGACCATGGATTACCGCGTGCGCGGCTTTACCCGCGACATTTACGGCAAAAAGCTGTTCATCGACCATGAGTTAGTGTCGATACAGGATTATATCGAGCCGGAGATCATCGACCAGTATCAGATGATCGACGTAAACGTTTATCAGGAGCATATTTTCCATACCAAGTGCAAGGTCAAGGAAGCCGACCTGGACGAGTATCTGTTCCATTTCTCCAAAAACGACATTTCCCCGGAAGAGGTATTGCAGATCACGGGCAAGATCAACAAAGAGCGCGACGAGATCTTTTACGGACGAAACATGGAACTCGCGGGGATTTAGGAGGGTATAATGAACGATCAACACGACGCCGGCGAAACCTATAATTACGGGCTGTCCGGCGATATCTGGTTCACCGAGCATCAGAGCCGCGACGTAGATTTTTCCTATAAGGTCAGGGTATTGGCCGAGGAGCAATCGCCGTTCCAGCATATCGTCTTCATGGACAATCCCTCTTTTGGCCGTATGTTCAGCATCAACGGCTTTATGCAGGTCACCGAGGCCGACGAATTCGTCTACCATGATATGATCGTCCACCCGGCGCTGGCCGTCAACCCCGATATACGGCGCGTGCTGATCATCGGCGGCGGCGACGGCGGCACGGCGCGCGAGACGCTGCGCTACCGGCAGCTGGAGCGCATCGACATGGTGGAGATCGACGAGGCGGTGGTGCGGATGAGCAAGCAGTACCTGCCGGTCACCGCCTGCGCCTTCGACGACGCGCGGCTCAATCTGATCATCGGCGACGGTCTGGCGCATGTGCAGAATTCGCCGGACAACAGCTATGACCTGATACTTGTGGACAGCACCGATCCGGTGGGTCCGGGCGAGGGTCTGTTCACCTTCGACTTCTACCGCCATTGTTATCGCATACTCGGCGAGCGCGGCATCCTCATCAACCAGCAGGAAAGCGCCTTCTACCCCGGCGATTTCCGCGAGATGCAGCGCGCGCAGCAAAAGATCAAAGCCACCTTCCCCATCGCCATGCTTTACAGCTTCAATATGCCGTCCTACGGTTCGGGCAGCTGGTTTTTCGGTTTTGCTTCCAAGCGGCTGCATCCGCTAAACGATCATCAGCCCGAGCGCTGGGAGCAATTCGGCCTCGACACCCGCTACTATAACCGCGACATTCACCGCGCCGCCTTTGCCCTGCCCAATTATCTGCGGCGCAAATTAGAGCAAGAGTAGGCGAATGCGCCGTCAACAAGCGCCGGGAGGGATAGCATGGAGCAGCAAAAGCTGATCGCCGAATTGAGCAGCCTGATCGCCGGCAGCGATAATATCGTCTTTTTCGGCGGCGCCGGCGTGTCCACCGAGAGCAATATCCCCGATTTCCGCTCCGAGCAGGGGCTGTATAATGCCACCAGCAAATACGGCTATGCTCCGGAGACGATGCTCTCGCACAGCTTTTTCCTCGATCATCCAAAAGAGTTCTTCGAATATCATCTCAATGAGATGATATTCGAGCACGCCAAGCCCAACGACGCGCATATCGCCCTGGCGCGGTTGGAGCAGCTGGGCAAGCTCAAGGCGGTGATCACGCAGAATATCGACGGCCTGCATCAGGCGGCCGGCTCAAAGAACGTGCTGGAGCTGCATGGCTCGGTGCTGCGCAATTATTGCCTCAACTGCGGCGCCCGTTATGCTCTGGACTTCATGCTCGAGCACCGGCGTCAGATACCGCATTGCCCCGATTGCGGCGGCGTGGTGCGCCCGGACGTGGTGCTGTACGAGGAGGGTCTGGACGACCGCGTGCTGCGTGCGGCGGTCAAGTATATCTCCGAGGCCGAGCTGCTGATCGTCGGCGGCACCTCGCTGGTCGTTTATCCGGCGGCGGGGCTGATCGACTATTTCCGCGGCCGCCATCTGGTGCTGATCAACAAAGGCGCCACCTCATATGACGGACGGGCGGGGCTGGTTATACGCGACAGCATCGGTAAAACGCTGGCGGCGGCGCTAAAAAGTATTTGACAGTAAGGTTGTTTTACTATAAAATAATGCGCAGATGCTGTAATTATGATTTGATAATCTATTACCAACTCATTTGTCAGGATTAGGAGGTCCCACTAATGGCTAAGCAAAAATTCGAGAGAACGAAACCGCACGTCAACGTCGGCACGATCGGGCACGTCGATCATGGCAAGACGACCTTGACGGCGG
>JAUNBC010000008.1:0-16411 GCA_030527285.1 Bacillota bacterium
TTGGCGGAGAAGGAGGGATAGTGGGCGTGAAATGAGTTTTGTCCTCGGGTATTACCACTCATGTAAGATATACGCTGCTCAGCGCGTGGTTCGCGCTAACATGCCACCGGCATGTTTGCGCTCCCATTCGAATCCCTTCCATTTTTTTGCCAAAAGTAAACCCTGCCAAAAATCGGCAGGGTTTACTTTTGGCGGAGAAGGAGGGATTCGAACCCTCGAGGCCCTTTTGAGGCCTACACGATTTCCAGTCGTGCGCGCTCGACCAAGCTACGCGACTTCTCCGTATTTGCCGTACATAGTATGGGCAGAATTCATCGGCCAATACATTATACAAAACCGGCATCCTAAATGCAAGCACTTTTTAGTAGCTATCGCGTTTGCCGTGGATGGCGACGATCTCGCGCATCATCCGCATATTGGCCGGCGTATCCACGCCCACCGTCTCGCCCAGCCGCACTATCGAGCCATTGATCGCCTCGATCTCGGTGAAACGGCCGTTTTGCACGTCGATCAGCATCGAGGAGCGGTTGGCGGCGTTGGCGCGGCAATAGTCCAGCACCGTCGCCCAGATCTCGCCGTAATCCAGCGGCACGCCTAATTTCTGCGCCACCGCCACGCCTTCGACCACGATCTCCACCATATCGCGCACGATGTCCGGCTGCTTGGGCAATTCGCCGTTAGCCAGCCGGTGCAGCGCCGACAGCGGATTGACCGCGGCGTTGAGTATCAGCTTCTTCCAGCGCAGCGCCTCCAGGTCGGTGGTCGCTCCGGCGGAGAGATTGCAGTTGTTGAACAGCCGCGCCTGCTCCATCGCCGCGGGCAGCGCCGCCTTGACCACCGGCGCGACGATAGTCAGCCCCTGCTCGCTGTGATGCGCTACGCCGTAGTCCTCCTCATAGGCGTTCTGATAGGTGATGCCGGCAAATACCTGCCGCTTGTTGATCTTCTGGCACAGCTCCTCGACATTGCCGAGGCCGTTTTGCAGCGACAGCACCGCCATGCGCTCATGCAGGATGATCGCGATATCGCGGGCGGCGCGCGCAGTATGGAAAGCCTTGATCGTCAATATCACCAGCTCGGACGGCGGCGCGTCCTCGATATAATCATAAGCCGGCACGCTGACGGCCGTCTCGCTGCCGTCTAACTCGATGATGCGCAGCCCCAGCTCATTGATGCGCGCCACCTTATCCGCGTTGGTGTCGAACAGGCTGACGTTTTCGCCCGCTTTTTTCATCATCGCGGCGAAATAGCAGCCTTTGGCGCTGGCGCCGATAATCAATGTGTCCATTTTCGCTCCTCGCGCCGGTCGGCCGATGCTCCGATACCCGGCTATTCCTGCGTCTCGTCCTCGGCGGCGAATAGATGCTCGAATATCAGCTCCAGCCGCTGATACTCGCCGCGCAGATACAGCCAGCCGATCAGCGCCTCCACGCCGGTAGCGCGGCGGTACGCGCCGACCGCCGTATGCGGCGGTTGATGCCCGCTCTTAGCGTTGCGCGCATGGCGGTAAATATCCGCCTCCTGCTCGCTGAGCAGCGGGGCGATCTGCTGATAGAGGCGGCTTTGCCGCTCCGCCTTGACGTATGATACGGCCAGCGTATGCAGCTGATCCATCTTGCCGCTATTGCCGATGATGCGCTCGCGCACCTTCAGCTCATAAACCGCGTCGCCGATATAGGCCAGCACCAGCGGCGAAAGCCGGCGCAGCTGTTCGTCAGTATAGGCTGCTTCCATGCTCAGGCCTTTTTCCAGCGCGCGCCCTGCGGCGTGTCCTCGATGATATAGCCGAGCCGCTTCAGGCCGTCGCGTATCGCGTCGGAGGTCGCCCAGTCTTTGCTGGCGCGGGCGGAGGCGCGGATCTGCAATATCAGCTCCAGCAGCGCCTCGCTGTCGCCGCCCTGCTGCGCGGCGGCTCGCGGCTTGATCATGCCCAGCACCGCGTCGAAGTCGGAGAACAGTTGCTCGGCGGCGCGCAGATCGGCGGCATAAATATGCTCGCCGCTCAGATAGCTGTTCAGCGCATGGCAATAGTCGAATACTACCGATATCGCCAGCGCGGTGTTGAAATCGTCGTCCATAGCGGCGATGAAAGCCTGGCGCGCGTCATTGGTGGCGGCGGCAAAAACGCCCTCGCCGTCCTCGCCGCGCTTGGCCGCGTCCGTCAGCAGATAATAGCTGTTGCGGATGCGCTCCAGCGAGCGGGCGGCGGCGCGCAGCTTGTCGTCGGCAAAGTCGATGGGGCTGCGATAATGCGTGGCCAGCAGGTAATAACGCACCACGTCGCCGGGGAATTTGGCGAGTATATCGCGCAGCATAAAGAAATTGCCCAGCGATTTGCTCATCTTTTCCTCATTGACGGTGATAAAGCCGTTATGCATCCAGTAGCGGGCGAAATTGTATCCCGCGGCCTTGGATTGGGCGATCTCGTTCTCATGATGCGGGAATACCAGATCGGCTCCGCCGCCGTGAATGTCGAATTCGCTGCCCAGATATTTGCAGCTCATGGCCGAGCACTCGATATGCCAGCCCGGCCGTCCCGCGCCCCACGGGCTGTCCCAGGACGGCTCGCCCGGCTTGGCCTTTTTCCACAGGGCAAAGTCCATCGGGTCGCGCTTGATATCGCCGACCTCGACGCGCGCTCCGGCGCGCATATCGTCGATATCGCGGCCGGACAGCTCGCCGTAGCTCTTGAGCGAGCGCACGTCGAAATATACGTCGCCGTCCGCGGCATAGGCATGGCCGTTGTCGATGATGCGCTGTATCAGGGCGATGATCTCCGGCATATGCTCGGAGACCTTGGGATGCACGTCGGCGCGCAGCACGTTCAGCGCGTCCGCGTCCTCAAAATAGGCCTCGATGTAGCGGTTGGCGAAGGCCTGCGGCTCCACGCCCTCCTTATTGGCGCCGGCGATGATCTTATCCTCAACGTCGGTAAAGTTCTGCACATAGGTAACGTCCCAGCCGCGCCACAGCAAATAACGGCGCACGGTGTCAAAGACGACCAGCGGGCGGGCGTTGCCGAGATGGATATAGTTGTAGGTGGTGGGTCCGCAGCAGTAAATGCCGACCTTGCCGTCACGACAGGGCTGGAAATCTTCCTTCTGCGCATTACGGGTATTATATAATCTGAGCGTCATGGCGGCCTCCTTTTTTCGCTGATACCACAAATTAAATTATAGCACGACCTTCGCCTTGCATACAAGGGTTATATCAAGAAAAAAGACCTGTTTTCAGATGAAGACAGGTCTTTTGCGTCGGTAGTTTGAGCCTTTGCCCGCCGCTCTTATATCCAGCCGCAGTACGGACGCTGCGTGGTCGCCTTATGCAGGAAATTGATCATCGTGATATAGTCGAATACCGGCAGCTGCGTCGCCGCCTGCACCGCATAGGCATAGGGCGGCATATCCGAGCATTCGAGCAGTATCGCGCCGATATCGGCGTTTTCTTCCAGCAGCTCCATCGCCTTGCCCACCACCTCGCTGGTCACTCCGGCATTGTCAAATTCGCCGCGGTATTCGAGGATGCAGGAGAATTCCGGCTCATGGCGCAGATCCTTGATGATCAGCCGCGACGGGTCTTCAACGTAGCAGCTCTTGAACAGGCCGGGATTGAGGCTCTTGGCGTCGGCGGTGAGCACGCCGATCTTCTGGCTGGGCTTGATCAGCGTCTGTATCCACGAGGTCATGGCGATGGTGGACAGCGCCACCGGTATATCCAGCGCCTCCGCTACCTGCGCATGGAAATTGCCGAAAAAGCCGCAGGCCGAGGACAGCGCGCGCACGCCTTCCTTGTCGATCATATGCTGGCCCAGCGCGATGATGTCGTCGGCGATAGTCGGGTCGGCGGCGAACAGGCGGTCGATGTCGAGATCAGGCACCGGCTGCATCCGTACCGGAAAATCGTAGCTGTGAGCGTTGACCACGTTGCCCGGGACGAAGGGATAGTAAACGTCCTCGATATAGATGACGCCCACCGAATAGCCGGCGATCTGCTGATGATCGAGCATCCTCACCCGCTGATCCTTGTTGTCCGGCGTGAAATAACCGAATTGACGGTTTTTCAGATATTTGCCCATATTACCCCCCTTTCCTGACCGGTTGCTTGCGGTTTAACCAATGAATTGATAATTACAATAACATTTTAGCAAACTATCAGCACCGGCGCAAGACAAACTATGCGCGCGGCGGCTTGTATTTAGGACGCTTTACGCTTATAATTAGAATAGTGATTATCTTAACGCTGATAAGGAGCCGATAATGCTTGCTAAATTGCGTTTTTATCTCGCCCTGTATACGGCCAAGCTGAGCCTTGGCGCGATCAAGGCGCTGGCGCGCGGGCGCGGCAGCAATCTGCCCGGCACGCTGGCGCTGAAGCTCGACCCGCATTTCCTGAGCCATCTGCGCGGCGTGGACGTTGAGCGCACGGTGTTCGTCACCGGCACCAACGGCAAATCCACCACGCTCAATCTGCTGGCGCGCATCTTTGCCACGGCAAAGCGCGAGGCCGTGGTCAACAGCGCCGGCGCTAATCTCTCCGGCGGCGTGGCGACCACGCTGGCCGCCGCCGCGACGCTGGGCGGCGATCTGGGCGGGCGCTATCTGCTGCTGGAGGTGGACGAGCGCTTTTTGCCGCTGGTACACGCGCAATTACCGGCGCGGCATCTGCTGGTCACCAATATCCAGAAGGATCAGGTGCAGCGCAACGGCGAGCCCGACATCATCTACCGCAAGATACGCGCCGCCATCGACGAGCATACCACGCTATATCTGCCCAATGACGAACCGCTGGCTCATTCGTTGAGCAGGTACGGGCGGCGGGCGGTGCTGTTCGGCGCGGCGCGCAATCCGCTGTCCTTCGCCAAGGGCGGCGATTATCTGGTGACCATGCCCTGCCCGCTATGCGGCCACGCTCTCAGCTTCGCTTACTATAATATCGACAACGCCGGCGCGTTCAGCTGCGCGCATTGCGGCTTCGCCGCCGCCGAGCACAGCGACTATACGGCGCGGGATATCGACTTCGAGCGCGGCAGCTTCACGGTCAACGGCGACGAGTACCGTTTTCATTACGCCAATCCCTTCTTCCTCAGCAATTATATCGCCGCGCTGGCGGTGGCGCGCGAGGCGGGCATTTCCGCCGCCGATATCGCCGCCGCCTTCGACGCTTTTACCAATATCGAGGGACGCATCGAGGAAGTATGCTGCGGCGAGAAAACGCTGCATTATATACGCATGAAGCAGGAGAACCCGGAGACGCTGCAAAACGCCGTCAATCAGATCGCCCGCGATAAGCGCGAGAAGATATTCATCCTCGGGCTGGACGAGCTGGTCGATTTCCGCCCCCATTATACCAATACCTTCTATGCCTTCGATTGCGATTGGCAGGCGCTGATCGACAGCCACGTCTGCCATTATATCTGCTTTTCCTCCACCGTCTGCTACGACGCGGCCAATGTGCTGCTCTATGCCGGCGTACCGGCGGAGTGCATCACCATCCTGCCGACCAATGACGACGCGGCGGTGATCGCCGAGCTCAACCGCCACGCTTGCGATAACGTTTATCTGATCACCTGGCTCAAGCAGTATTACAGCCTGGCCAAATATGCGCGGAGCCATTTCCCCGCCCGGGAGGTGAGCGCCCATGTCTGAGCAAAGGCCGAAGCTCGGCGTATTATGGATGTACCCCGATATACTCAATCTGCACGGCGATCGCGGTAATCTGATGGCGCTGCGGCGCATCGGCGAACGCTGCGGCGCGGAGATCGAGCTGCGCCGGCATCAGCGCATCGGACAGCCGCCGGCGCTCGCCGGCGTGCAGCTACTGTTCTTCGGCAGCGGGCAGGTGCGCAATATGCCGCAGTTAGCGGCGGATCTGGCCGCCAACGCCGACGCTTTGCACGATTATGCGGCGGGCGGCGGGTCGATACTGGCGATCGGCACGGCCGGCAGCTTGCTGGCGCGGCATACCGAGCGCGCCGACGGCAGCTATTATGCGGGGCTGGGGCTGCTGCACAGCGTATGCCATGAGCGCGCGCAGGTGCTGGGCGACGATATACGCTTCGAGGTCGAGGCCGGCGGCGAGCGGCAAACGCTGATCGGCTGCCAGATACAGGTGCTGGATACGCGGCTGGAGCCCGAGCAGCCGCCGTTCGGCCGCTTGAGCTACGGCTACGGCAATCATGGCGGCGCGGACGAGGGCGCGCGGCAGGATAACGTCATCGCCACCAACTGCCTGGGGCCGCTGCTGGTGAAAAATCCCTGGTTCACGGTGACGCTGCTCCGGCAGATGGCGGCCTGCGGCGGTATGGAGCTGCCGGCGGCCGCCGGCGATTGGCCGCTGGAGAGGGCCTCCTTCGCCCTGATCGACGAGTTTATCAATAAGAAACAACGGTAACTATTGCCGAATATACCGCATCCCCCTGAGGCGGCGCGGCTTAATCAGACGCCGGTTTGCCGCAGCTTGAGCATAAAGCCCTGTTTACGCAGGGCTTTTTTGCATGGCGCAAACTGCCGCGTCTTTCCGGCCGCCGGAGGGGATAAGGGACTTGCGCACGCGCCGCCAGCCTTTTTCGCCCACACTTAATAAAATTAAGCGCCTCCCCCTTAAGAACTTGTTAATTTAAGAAAGCGGGGGCTATTTCAATTTTTTAACTATGTACGAATTACCATTATTAGGCTAAAATGTAATCAGAAAGAGGGGAGAAACACCAACAGGGAACAGACAGCTTACCCCGCCAAACCCCGAGTAGCGACGAAAAGAAAGGAGGTGCTAAAAATGCGTAGACTCAGCTTCTGGACCAGCGTCATCGTTTTCGCCACCACGTTCATCATCCTGGCCATCAACCTGTAGCGCACAGCGCAAGCATAATAAAAGAAAGGAGGTGCTAAAAATGCGTAGACTCAGCTTCTGGACCAGCGTCATCGTTTTCGCCACCACGTTCATCATCCTGGCCATCAACCTGTAGCGCACAGCGCAGACAAAATAAAAGAAAGGAGGTGCTAAAAATGCGTAGCCTGAGCTTCTTGACCAGCGTCATCATCTTCGCCACCACGTTCATCATCCTGGCCATCAACCTGTAACATAATAAGCTTAAGAAAAGAGGTGATAGTATTCCTAACCAACCACAGCGGGCTACGGCTCGCGCGATAAAGCTCCGCTATGGAGCAAACAAAGAATAACGCCAGGCCGCTTGCGGTCGGGCGTTATTTTTTGTTTATGCCATAGCGCAAGGCTTAGCGGCGCGCCGGCGGGCGGGCTTTTAGACTCAGCAAAATTCGGCGCTATATTACGGCGGCCTGTGCGGCAGCTGACAGCGTATGCTTGACCAACACGCTGGTCGTCACCGTCCCCACGCCGCCCGGCACCGGAGTCAGCGCGGCTACCAGCGGCTCGACCGCGGCGAACTCGACGTCGCCGATCAGCTTGCCCTGCTGGTCAAAGTTGACGCCCACGTCCACCACCACCTGACCGGCGGCGACGAAATCGGCCTTGACCATCTCCGCGGCTCCGGCGGCGGCGATCAGGATCTCCGCCTCGCGGCAGCGCGCCGCTATATCGGCGCTGCGCGTATGGCAAATAGTGACCGT
Organism: Bacillota bacterium; assembly: GCA_030527285.1. Taxonomy (GTDB): domain Bacteria; phylum Bacillota; class Dehalobacteriia; order UBA4068; family UBA4068; genus JAUNBC01. The sequence goes on from JAUNBC010000008.1 coordinate 7,584, forward strand.
AGCGTGCCGCGCCAGCAGCAGCATCGCCAGCGGCTTGCCCACCACCAGCGAACGGCCGATCAGCGTGACGCGCTTGCCCATCAGCTCCACGCCGAAATGATCGAGTATTTCCAGCACCGCCTGCGCCGTACAGGGCGGATAGCCCTTGCCGCTGCCGGTGAACACGGCGGCCAGCGAGCCGTCGGTAATGCCGTCCACGTCCTTGGCCGCAGCCAGCGCATTGCGGATCAGCCGCTCGTCAAGATGCGGCGGCAGCGGACGCAACAGCAGGCAGCCATGCAGCTGCTCATCCTCGTTGACCTCGCGTATCGTATCGAGCAGGGTCTGCTGCTCCACGCCGGCGGGCAGCACGATATGCCGCGCCGCCACGCCGATGCTCTCGCAGCGCTTGGCCGCGCTCTTTTCATAGGAGATATCATCCTCGCGCTCGCCCACGCGCAATATAGCCAGCGCCGGCATAACGCCGCGCGCCCTGAGCTGTTCGGCCTGCCGCCGCAGCCGCTCGTTCAGCGCCGCGGTGACCTCCGCGCCTTTTAAGATCGTCGCCATATCGTAGCCGCTCCTTATCCTGTTTTCTCCGTCTGCTTTCCGTTTAAGAAAAAACCCTGCTTAAACAGAGCTTCTTCCTTACTATTCCCGATCGTTTTTTACCTATGCGCGATCACTTTTCGATCTCGCGATTTTCCAGATAGCGTTCCAGCTTGCGCTTGACCCGCTGCAAGGCGTTATCTATGGATTTGACGTGACGGTCGAGGTCGGCGGCGATCTCCTGATAGCTTTTGCCCTCCAGATAGTACATCAGCACTTTCCACTCCAGCGAGGACAATATCTCGCCCATCTTGGCCTCGATATCGTCAAACTCCTCGCGCGAGATGATCAGCTCCTCGGGGTCGGTGATGCGCGTGCCGGAGATGATATCGAGCAGCGTGCGGTCGGAATCCTCGTCGTATATCGGCTTGTTCAGCGAGATATAGCTGTTTAAGGGGATATGCTTCTGCCGCGTCGCCGTCTTGATCGCGGTGATGATCTGGCGGGTGATGCACAGCTCGGCAAAGGCGCGGAAGCTGGACAGCTTGTCCGGCTTGAAATCGCGTATCGCCTTATACAGGCCGATCATCCCCTCCTGGATGATATCCTCTTTATCCGCGCCGATCAGAAAGTAGGAGCGCGCCTTGGCGCGCACGAAATTTTTGTATTTATTGATCAGAAATTCCTGCGCCGCGTCGTCGTTATCATGCGCCAGCGCAACGATCTCCTCATCGGGCATCGTCGTATAGTCGATATTCGCATTGGCCGCTGCTGATTCTGTCATTTTTCGCCTTTCACTATCCTGTACCGATATTAGATAGATTATAGCGGATTATCCGTCAAAAAGCAACCGTCAATAGAAGGGAGGGGGTGGCGCCGCTCATCGCTTGGCGGCAGCCTTATGCAATCTATTCATGATCGCCGCGCCCAGATGCTCCTCCGCCACGCTCTCCACGACGATGCTCGCCTCGCCCCGGGCGTCGGCCTCGCGCAGCGCCGCGAAAATATTATGCGCCGCCGCCGTCAGATCGCCGCGCGCGCCAAGCCGCCTGATATGCCGCTCCTCCACACCGAGCCGCTCTCCAAGCGCCCGCGCCGCCTCGTCGCTGACGATATAATACGGCTCGCCGCCCGCCGCCCGCAAACGCGCGCCAAGCGCCGCGATCTCCGCGTCGTCCGCCGCTAAATACACCGCCCCCGCCGGAGCGTAATGGCGGTACTTCATCCCCGGAGCGGGCGGGCGCTGCTCATCGCCGGCCTTGGGCGCGCCGACCGCGCCGCAGGCCTCGCGCAGCATCTCGGCGCTGATGCGCCCCGGACGCAGCAGCAGCGGGTACTCGCCCTGCGCGTCCACCACCGTCGATTCCAGACCGATCTCCACCGCGCCGCCGTCCAGGATCAGCGGGATGCGCCCCGCCATATCGGCGTACACATGCGCGGCGGTCGTGGTCGAGGGCTTACCCGAGCGATTAGCCGAGGGCGCGGCGACCGGCGTTCCGGCAGCGCGTATCAGCGCGGCCGCCACGGGATGCGCGGGCATACGCAGCGCCAGCGTCGGCAGACCGGCGCTGACGATATCGGGCAACGGCGCGCGGCGGCGGCAGACCATGGTCAGCGGCCCCGGCCAATAAAGCCCGGCCAGCAGCCGCGCCAATGGCGTCAGATATACCAGCTCCTCCGCCAGCTGCATATCGGCGATATGCGCGATCAGCGGATTATCGGCAGGCCGCCCCTTGACGCGGAATATCTCCGCCACCGCCCCGGCATTGCGCGCGTCCGCGCCCAAGCCGTACACGGTCTCGGTAGGAAAGCCCACCACCTGGCCGGCGGCGAGCAAGCGCCCCGCGCGGTCGATATTTTCCGCTGTCGCCGGTAATAATTGTGTGCGCATAATTACTCCCTGCCGCCCGAGCGGCCGCTTTTTGCCAAAACTCCGCGCTCCCTGCCGCCCCAATCATTGATCACGCGCGCGATGCCAAAGCCCTGCTCGCGCAAGAGCTCGCTGACCGCCGCCGCCTGCGAGCAGCCATGCTCGAGCAGCAGATAGCCGCCGTCCGCCAGCGCCGCGCGCGTCTCTTGCGCCAGCCGCCGGTAGAAGTCCAGCCCGTCCGCGCCGCCGTCCAGGGCGATAACCGGCTCATGCCGCACCTCGGGCGGCAGGTATTCCAGCTCGGCGGTCGGGATATAAGGCGGATTGGCGACGATCAGCTCAAAGCGCAGCCCGCGCGCTGCCAGCGGCTCAAGCAGGTCGCCCTGATAGAAGTCGATGCGCCCGCCCAAGCCGAGCGCCGCCGCGTTATCCCGCGCCAGAGCCAGCGCCTGCGCCGAAATATCGACGGCGTACAGCCGCGCCTGCGGCAGATAATGCGCCAGAGCCAGCGCAAAAGCGCCGCCGCCGGTGCAGATATCGGCGATGCGCGGCGCGTCCCAGCCGCGCGCCAGCTCGATGGCGGCCTCGATCAGCGCCTCGGAATCGCCGCGCGGGTTCAAGGCGGCGGGGGCGCTGATCAGCCTCAGCCCCATGAACTCGGTCTCGCCGAGTATATATTGCAGCGGCTCGCCGGCGATCCGCCGCCGCAACTGCGGCGCGAGCGCAGCCATATCTATTTCCGCCGCATGCTGCAGCGGCAGCTCGCTGAGCGCGCAACCCAGCTGCGCGGACAAGAAAAGCCGCGCTTCAAAGGCGGCTTCCTCTGCTGCTATTCCGGCCGAGGTCAATACGGCCGTGATCTTGGTTTTTGCTTCGCTGACTCTCATGCTCGCGATCAATTCTTCAGCCGCGCCGCCTGATCGGAGGTGATCAGCGCGTCGATGATCTCGTCCAGCTCGCCCTGCAGGATCATCTCCAGCCGGTGCAGGGTCAGGCCGATGCGGTGATCGGTGACGCGCCGCTCGGGGAAATTGTAGGTGCGGATGCGCTCGGAGCGGTCGCCGGAGCCGACCATGCTCTTGCGTGCGGCGGCCTCCTCGCCGGCCGCCTCCTCCTGCATCTTCTCCAGCACGCGGGCGCGCAGCACGCGCATACCCTTGGCCTTGTTCTTGATCTGCGATTTCTCGTCCTGACAGGAGACGACGATGCCGGTGGGCAAATGGGTGATGCGCACCGCGCTTTGCGTGGTGTTGACGCATTGACCGCCCGGGCCGGTAGCGCAGAACAGGTCGATGCGTATATCATTGGGGCCTATCTCCACGTCCACCTCCTCGGCCTCGGGCAGCACCGCCACCGTAGCCGCCGAGGTATGGATGCGGCCGGAGGATTCCGTCTCCGGCACGCGCTGCACGCGATGCACGCCGGACTCGAACTTGAGGCGGCTGTACGCGCCCTTGCCCTCGATCAGCAGCACGATCTCCTTCAAGCCGCCGATATCGGTGAAATTGGCGTCCATCAGCTCCATGCGCCAATGCCGTTTTTCCGCATAATGCATATACATACGGTACAGGTCGGCGGCAAACAGCGCCGCCTCGTCGCCGCCGGTGCCGGCGCGTATCTCCAGGATGACGTTTTTATTGTCGTTGGGGTCGCGGGGCAGCAGCAGCAGCTGTATCTGCTGCTCCAGCTCGGCGCGCCTGTCCCTGCTCTGCTCTAACTCCTCCGCCGCTAACTCCGCCAGCTCGGGGTCGCTCTTATCGGCGATCATCGCCTCGGCCTCGGCTATCGCCTGCTCGACGGCCAGGAATTCCCGATACGCCAAAACCACGTCCTCCATATCGGAGCGCGCTTTACAATGCTTCTGCCATTCGCTTTGATTGGCGATCACCGCCGGGTCGGAGACCAGCGCGGTCAATTCATCATATTTCTCGGCCAACGCGGCCAGTTTCTCCATCATTTACTGCATGACCTCCGTTTTTTATCGCATCGGCGCGCGACGCTGCGTGGCTGCCAAAACAGCCAAATTGAAGCGCGGCCAGAAGCAAGCGAGACAAGGCGCGCTCAAGGCGGCGAACGCAAGCGTATTAAAGCATACGCTGAGGAGACGGCGCAGAGCGCAACGACGTATCGCGCCGCTTATGGTCGGGCTGACAGTTTCGCTACTGCTCGGGGCTGCCTTTAGCCTTGTTCAGCATTTGCTCCAATTGAGTGTTATCCAGCACTATCGTGTCCTCGTCGTCGCCCGCGTCCGCCGGTTTAAGCTCGCGCGTCGCGTCCGCCTGATAGGAGAAGCCGAAGCCCGGCACCGCCTTCAAGGCAGAAATGGCGACCTCCAGCTGCCGCTCGTCCGGCTCGCGCGTGGTCAGCCGCTGCATCGCCAAGCCCGGCGCGACCAGCGCCTTGACAAAGGCGTTGTTCGGATACTTGAGCGGCAGGCGGAACAGCTCATAGGACAGCCCCGCCACCAGCGGCAGCAGTACGATCTTGATGACGATGCGGTATCCGGCGGCGGTCTGGCCGACGAAGGTGAAGAGGATGATCATCACGATCATCGCCATCAGGATAAAGCTGGTGCCGCAGCGCGTATGGATGCGCGAATAGGCGGCCACGCTTTGCGGCGTCAGCGGCGCGCCCGCTTCAAAGGCGTTGATCGTCTTATGTTCCGCGCCGTGATAGGCGAAGATGCGGCGTATATCCTCCATGCGCGAGATCAGCAGCACATAGGCAAGGAACAATCCCGCGCGCAGTATGCCCTCGATCAGGCTGCGGCCGAAATCGCCGACGTAAGGGTGGAGGAAGGTGCCGGCGAATACCGGCACTGCGACAAAGAACACCAGCGTCAGCACCAGCGCCAAAAACACCGCCAACACCAGATCCCAGGTGGTGAGCTTCTCGTCCTCGGTCTCGCCGGCTTGCGCCGCCGACCAGGTCAGATCCTTCATCCCCGAGATCATCGACGCGCCAAAGTTGAAGATACCGCGCAAAAAGGGCAGCTTGCGCCGTCTCTGCGCGCCTGCGCTCAAATGCTTTTCGTCGATCTTATAGACGATAGTGCCGTCCTCGTTGCGCACGGCGATCGCCTTACCGTTGGGACCGGCCATCATCACGCCTTCGATCACGGCCTGTCCGCCATATCTGATATTGCTCATAGACCCTCCCCAAAAAACGGCTGTTTTTCGTGTTGAGCGCAACTACGCGCTCGGGTTCCAGATAAATATTATATACCTATACGGCGCTCATTAGCAACAGTTTTCTGTTATTTTGCTAATAATTCTCAATAGCCGCCGCCGCGCCCGCCTACCCGACGCTGAAAATGCTGTTGCCGAGGAATTCCTGTAATACCGAATTGCGCGGCACCACGTCGGCCGGCGCCGGTTCAAAGTAGCGGATGCAGCGCAGCAGCCGTTTGGCCTCAAGATAGCAGGGAGAAGCGGCGTCGATGCTTTGCAGCTGCGTCTCGAACAGCGGCCGCAATACCGGCAGCTCGTAGATCAGCGAGGAGTTGAAGAAATAATCGGCCTGCTCCTGAAAGGGGAAAATATTGATATGCTCGCCGCGCCGCACCTCGTTCCAATGCTCCAGGGTGCTCGCCGCCGGCAGGTCGCGGGTACGCACGTCGCGCACCAGGCGGCGGATCAGCCGGTTGTCGGCGGCTGAGAGCGGCGAATAAGCGTCAAAATTGAGCTGCGTCAGCGCCGAAACGAACATCTTGCGTTTGCGGCGCTTGTCGATACGCTGCGAAAGCTCCTCGTTCAGCGCGTGGATGCCCTCGACGATGATGATCTGATCGTCCTCTAAGCGTACCGGCTCGCTCTCGCCGCCGCGCACGCCGCTGATGAAGTCATAATGCGGCAGCCGTACCTCCTCGCCGCCGAGCAGCCGCAACAGATCGCTGTTGAAGCGCGGCAGATCGAGCGCGCGCAGCGTCTCGTAATCCTTCTTGCCGCGCTCATTGAGCGGCGTGGCCGCGCGGTCGAGGAAATAATCGTCCATCGAGATGGTCAGCGGGCGAATGCCGATGGTGCGGAACTGTATTTTCAGCCGCTGCGTGGTCGTGGTCTTGCCCGAGGAGGACGGCCCCGCCAACAACAGCAGCCGTACCTGCGGGAAATTGGCATAAATATCGTCAACGATGCGATGCAGGGCGCGCTCCTGCAGCGTCTCGGCGATCAGCACCAGCTCGGTAAAATCGCCGTTTTGTATCAGCCGGTTCAGATCGGCGACGGTGCGCACGCCTAACAGCTCGCTCCATTCATGCGTCTCATGCAGCACCGTTTGCAGCTGCTGCGGCCGGTAATGCTGATTATCGACGCAGCCCAGATACTCGCGCGCCGGTAATTGCAGCACCATGCCCTGCTCAAACGGTATCAAGTCGAAATCATGCAGACAGCGGGCGCTGCCGGCCATGCGGCCGAAGAAATACTCGCTGCACCCGCCCTCAAAGCTGTACAGGCTGACGTAGCCGTCGTCGCGGCGCGCCAGCAGCTCCGCCTTATCAGGCTTGCCCTCGCCGCGAAAGAAGGCGATAGCGTCGTCGCGGGTGATATCGACGCGGCCGATGGCGCGCCCCTCCGCGACATAGCGGCGCATCTGCTCTTTCAGCGCCAATATCTCCGCCGCCGTGGGTTGGCTCGCGTTATCGTCCTCGAGCATGCAGAACACGCCCTCTCCCAGCGAATGGCTGACCCACAGCCTGCGCTCGGGGAATAGCTCCAGGCAGGCATTGAGCAGCACAAACAGCAGCGAGCGGCGGTAAATGCGCCAGCCGACGTCGGAGTTATAGTCGATCCACTCCACCGTACTGTCGGCGAACAGCGGATAGTCCAGCTCCTGCATATCGCCGTTGACGATAGCGGCGATCGGCGTCAGCGGCGGCTGTTCGACCAGCTCCAGCAATTGCTGCAAGCGTGTGCCGCGCTTTGCGCTCATTTGTCCGCCATCGGCGAAACTGATATTGATCTGCGCCGCCATTTTTTCCTCGTTTACGCCTTTATTCATAGGCTATGACCTCCACGGCGTGTTTAGAAGCAGAGTTTTTTCAGCGCTCCGGCGTTCAGCCCCTGTAAGCTGTCCGGCACGAATACGCCGTCCTTTTGTATCAGCTCGCCGTCGAGCCAGATCTCGCAGCCGCCGTATTCGGGGCGCATGATATACACCATATCCCAATGCACGGCCGATTTATTGCCGTTATCGCAATCGTCGTAGCTGTTGCCGGGGGTGAAGTGGAAGGAGCCGGAGATCTTCTCATCGAACAGCGTGTCGCCCATCGGCTCGGTGATGATCGGATGCAGGCCAAAGGCGAACTCGCCGATATAGCGCGCGCCCTCGTCGGTATCAAAGATGCCGGCGAGGCTCTTTTGCAGCTCCTCGCCGCCGGCGCAGCTGCATTCGACGATGCGCCCGCGCTCAAAGCGCAGATGCACGCGCTCATAGGTCTTGCCGTTTTCCGGAGAGGGCGTGTTGTAGGTGATATAGCCCTCGACGCTGTCTTTGACCGGCGCGGTATAGACCTCGCCGTCGGGGATATTCTTCTCGCCGTCGCATTTGACCGCGCCCATGCCCTTGATCGAGAAGCTGAGCTCGACGTCCCGACCCCTGATCTGCACGCGCTCGCCCCGGCACAGCAGCTGATGCAGCGGATCCATGGCCTTGGAGAAGGCCGGATAATCAAAATTGCAGACGCGGAAGTAATAATCGGCGAAAGCGTCGGTGGACATATGCGCCTCCTGCGCCATCGCGGCGTTGGGATAACGCAGCACCACCCACTTGGTATGCGGCACGCGCGTCTGCATATGCACCGGGGCGGCGTAAAACTGCACAAAGCGCTCGTTGGCCTCGTCGGACAGCTCGGCCATATCGTATTTGTTCTCCGCCAGCCGCAGCCCGCAATAGCAGTCCATCTGCCGCATAAAGGCGCGGTCGCGCTCGGCCAGCAGCCGCACGGCCTGCTCGTCGGCCTGCTCGAGCCACAATTTGCGGAAGCGGTCGTTTTGCACCATTACGAAGGGTCTGCCGCCAGCCGCGTACACGGCCTTGATCAGCTCCTTGGTCAGAGCCTCCTCCTGCCCGAACACCTCGATCAGCGCGTTTTCTCCGGGCTGCACCTTCATCGAGTAATTGACCAGCAGTCCGGCCAATTCCTTATATCTGATATCCGCCATTTATGACCTCCGCCTCGTATTGATAAGCCTGTCCTTGTATTATATCAATTTACGCTGCGGATTACAAGAGCGGCAGTTAGCAGTTAGCGGGCGGCGGGTAGCGGGCGGGGGGGAGAATAAAAAACCACACAACCCCCGGGGGTTTTTTTTTGGGTTTATGTTTTAAAAAAAAAAATTATTTAATATTATTTTGTTTTTTGATTTCAAACAAAAACACGACTCCATGTCTGATGTAGACACAGCCAGTTTACTGGCTTTGTCTTCTGAAT
>JAUNBC010000008.1:16421-66388 GCA_030527285.1 Bacillota bacterium
TTCTTCTACAACTCTTTCTTCCACAAACCATGCAAATTACAATACGCATAAACGGCCAGCGGCTGTTCCTGCTCGCACAGGCGGAAGCAGGTAGCGGGAGCTGTATCCGGCTTTAAGACCTTGCGCGCGCCGCCGAGGTTCGTCTCCAGATATACCCACTCGATATGATGCGCTTCGATCATCGGATGCTCGACCGAGCCGACTCTGACGAAAACGCCGCCGTCCTTGAGCTGTACGTCGGGCACATGCTTCTCTACTGCCGCGTCCACGGTATTGGGCTGCAATACCTTCATCTCCTGACCGCAGCATTCCGGCGTCACGCCGGAGTCCTTGATCAAGCCTGCCTGATTACCGCAGGTTTCGCAAATCAAAAATTTGACCATTTTATACCCTCCTTAAAATTATATTTAGGAATAATTCTCGATAAATATCGATATTCCTGCTTGCCTTTACCGGTTTCAAAAAATATATTTAGGTTGACAAAACCTTATTTACCTGCTATTCTTTTAATATTGCTAATATATAATCGAAAGGAGAATGAATATGCCCGAATTGAAAGGATCCAAAACCTATGCCAATTTAGAGACGGCTTTTGCCGGCGAATCCATGGCGCGCAACAAATATACCTATTATGCCTCCAAGGCTAAAAAAGAGGGGTATGAGCAGATCGCGGCCATCTTCAGCGAAACTGCCGACAATGAAAAAGAACATGCCAAGATGTGGTACAAGCTGCTGCATGACGGCATAGCCGATACTCCGGCCAATCTGCTGGCCGCCGCCGAGGGCGAGAATTACGAGTGGACCGAAATGTACGCCGAATTTGCCAAGGTCGCCAAAGAAGAGGGCTTTGACAAGATCGCCTGCCAATTTGCCGCCGTGGCTCAGGTCGAGAAGCATCACGAGGAGCGCTACCGTCAGTTAGCCGCCAATATCGCCGAGGGCAAGGTCTTCGCCCGCGAGGACGAGCAGATCTGGCAATGCCGCAACTGCGGCCATATCCATGTCGGCAAAGGCGCGCCCCAGCTCTGCCCGGTATGCGAGCATCCGGAAGCCTTCTTCCAGATCGCGCCGCTCAACTACTAAGCCGCTCGCCGCAAATTGCCATAAACAACTAAGAACGGTCAACAGCTATGCTGCCGGCCGTTCTTTTTGCGTCAATCATAGTATTTCTCATAGACGGCGCGCGCCGCCTGCTCGGCCGCCTGGCACATTTCCTGATAGCGCTGCAAAAACAGCCGCCCCTCGTCGGTGAGCCGCGAGCCATGCGCGCCCTCGCGCTCGATCAGCTGTATCTCGAACTCGGCCTCCGCCTGCCGCAGAATGCGCCACGCCTTGGAATAGGCCATGCCCATCTCCTTGGCGGTAGCGTTGAGCGAGCCGTTCTTATCAATGCCCAACAGCAGCAGCTCGATGCCATAGCCAAAGCCATGCCCCTCATAATCGCTATCCCGACGCAGAGTGATGCGCGTTTTGATCGTGTATTGCGGCATTGACCGTCGCCCCCTTGATCCCGATTACTGCGGCATAAAACGCCGGTTATTATATTTTCGCCATCTGTTGACAAATCACTTTTTTTTTGATAAACTTTTTCGCGTACGGCTGCGGTCATTCCCGGTACAAGCATTACCACGGTAAAACGGTCGGCGCTTTCACTATCTTTGGAGGACGGAATCATGGCAGGCATATCCCATAATACGCATATTACGGCATGGCTTTTTGTTGTGCGCCGCACAGCTTGGCCTGCTTTTTTGTTTGCTTCGCCTGCTTGTCCTCCCTTTCGATACCGCAGCTTGAGGATGGCTGCGCATTAACTCTAAAATCGAAAGGGAGTACTCGCAATGTTGATAAAAATAATTCTCCTGGCGGTCTTTTTCAGCGTGCTGATCGCCGTCGGCCTGAAAACGCGCAAAAAGGCCGATTCAGTAAGCAAATTCGTCTTGGGCGGCCGCAGCATCGGGCCGTGGATGACGGCTTTTTCCTATGGCACAGCCTATTTCTCGGCGGTGATCTTCGTCGGCTATGCCGGCCAGTTCGGCTTCAAATACGGCTTGGCTTCGACTTGGGTCGGGCTCGGCAACGCGCTGATCGGCAGCCTGCTGGCATGGGCGATACTCGGCCGCCGCACGCGCGTGATGTCCAATCATCTGCAAGCCTCGACGATGCCCGAGTTTTTCGGCAAGCGCTATGACAGCAAGCGGCTGAAGATCGCGGCCTCGATCATCGTCTTTATCTTCCTCGTTCCCTACACCGCCTCGATCTATAACGGCTTATCGCGGCTGTTCGAGATGGCCTTCGGCATACCCTATATCTGGTGCGTGCTGGCCATGGCCGCGCTGACCGCGCTGTACGTGGTCTTGGGCGGCTATATGGCCACCGCCGTCACCGATTTTGTGCAGGGCTGCATCATGCTGCTCGGCATCGTCGTGGTCGTGGCCTCGGTATTGGCCGAACAGGGCGGCTTTGCGCAGGCGCTGGTACAGCTGGCACAGGTGCCGCCCGACAGCGCCGCGCCGATAGCGCAGCAGGGAGCCTATACTTCCTTCTTCGGCCCCGACCCGCTGAATCTGCTGGGCGTGATCATCCTCACCTCGCTCGGCGCCTGGGGACTGCCGCAAATGGTGCATAAATTCTACGCCATCAAAAGCGAGAAGGCCGTGTACGCCGGTACGGTGATCTCGACCGTATTCGCGCTGGTGGTGGCCGGCGGCTCCTATTTCCTCGGCGGCTTTGCCCGTCTCTATGACAGCCCCGCCATTCACCAGGCGGACGGTTCCGTCATCTATGACGCGATCATCCCCTCGATGCTCGCCGGCCTGCCCGATCTGGTGATCGGTCTGGTGGTGGTGCTGGTGCTGTCAGCCTCGATGTCAACGCTGGCCTCGCTGGTGCTGACCTCGTCCTCGACCATCACGCTCGATCTGATCCGCGACAACCGCAAGGGCGGCCTCTCCGAGCGCGCGCAAATGCGCTGGCTGCGCGGGCTGCTCGTCTTTTTCATCGCCGTATCGGTCATACTGGCGCTCGACCCGCCGACCTTCATCGCCCAGCTGATGGGCATATCCTGGGGCGCGCTGGCCGGCAGCTTCCTCGCGCCGTTCATCTTCGGCCTGTACTGGAAGCGCGTCACCCGTACCGCGGTATGGGCGAGCTTTGCCAGCGGCGTGGGTATCACCGTCAGCAATATGCTGCTGCATTATATTGCCAGCCCGATCAATGCCGGAGCCATCGCCATGCTCGCCGGTTTGGCGATAGTGCCGCTGGTCAGCCTGCTGGGCAAAAAACCCGAGCAGGCGCATATCGACGGCATCTTTAACTGCTATGAAGAAAAAGTATTGGTAGCGCGCAAATATCATCTCAAGAACCACGACGAATAGACGGCGCGGCATATTGGCCCGCCGCTAAGGAGCATAGCTGATAAAAGCCGTAACGCTATCATCTGTTACGGCTTTTTATGCTGCGCAATCTGGGCAGCGTATATTGCGCGGCCAGGCCGGTAAACGCGCCGCTGATGACGCCGGAAATCATCAATACCGGCAAATACCAGAACACCGCGCCAAGCGTCGTCAGCAGCGCCGCCACCGCCAGCTGGCCGGTATTATGCGCCAGCGCGCCGCATACGGAGAGCGCCCAGATGCGTTTCTCGCCCCAAAGCGGCGCTAACAGGCAGATCACGCCGTAGCAGCACAGGCCGCCGGCCAGCGAATAGAGAAAGGATACCGCCTGCCCGGTGAAGATGCTGCCGAGGAACACGCGCAGCAGCAATATCAGCAGCGCCTCGCGCCGCCCGAGCAGGAATACCGCCACCAGAGTGATGATATTCGCCAGCCCCAGCTTGACCCCGGGTATGGCTACCGGCGGCGGGACCTGCGCCTCTAATATGTAGATCAGCAGCGCCGCCGCTGTCAGCATCGCGACGGCGGTCAGTTTTTTCGTGGCTAAGCGCTTCATATTACCTCATTGTCCGGTTATCGCATCCAAATCCCCGCCGTCATCGCTGTCGCCGCTCTCGACGATCTCCACGCTCAGCCGGTGCGGCAGGCAGACGATGGGCAGGCCGCCATGCGCGACCAAGCCGCGCCTGACGCACAGCCTGTCCGGACAATCAGCCGCCGTGACCTGCGCTCCCGCCGCCGACCAGCTGACGACGTTATAGCCGCCGTCCGCCGCCGCGATGGTCAGCGTCTGCACTTGTTCGGTGGCCGGCAGACGGTACAACAGCTGTCCGTTTTGGCATATCTCGACCGCGCCCACGCCGCCATGCGGCGCCAGCAGCAGCAACAGCAGCGCCAGCAGCAGCAGCGCGGAGAATATCAGCAGCAAGGTTTTTTGCGACGGTGCTTTCATGCTTTTATTATATCATAACCGGCGAGTATCGACACGATAATTATGCGCCCGGGGCTAAAAAACTGTTTTTTTGTCCGTACGGATATGCTATAATTATAGAGTATTATGTATTCAATTAACGGCGGCAGCGCCGCCATAATCATTGGAGGTATATTATGCTCAAAGCCCGCGACTTTCGCGCTCAGGGACGCGCCGCATTGGCCGGCAACTGGCCGATCGCCATACTGGTCGTCCTCATCAGCTCGCTGCTCGGCGGCAGCGGCTTCGGCGGCAACTCGCTGCTGACCGCCGATTATTCCGTAGACAGCTACGCTTACTCCCCCTATATCGACACCTTCGACTACTCGTCGGTACTGCCGTCCTTTCAGCCGTGGCAGGGCATATACGGCCTGCTGATACTGCTGATCGGCGGCGCGGTGCTGCTGGGCTTATGCTGTTATTTCCTCAAGCTGCTGCGCGGCCAGCCGGCCGCAGCCGCCGACCTGTTCTCCCGCTTCCGCATCTGGCTGAAGGCGCTGGGGCTGAGCCTGTTCATGGGCTTGTTCATCGTGCTGTGGTCGCTGCTGCTGATAGTGCCCGGCGTCATCGCCTATTACCGCTACTCGATGGCTCCCTATCTGATGGCCGACGATACCAATATCGGCATCCGTCAGGCGGTCAACGTCTCCAAGCAGATGATGGACTGCCATAAGGGGCGGCTGTTCTGCCTCGATATCAGCTTCATCGGCTGGGTGCTGCTGGCCGCCATACCCAGCGCCGTGTTCGCCGTCTTCGTCCCCGCGCAGCCGCTGATCGAAGCGCTGCTCAGCTTCATCGCGCTGCTGCCGGTGGTCGCCTATATGCAGGCGGCGCGCGCCGCCTTCTTCCTCGACCGCGCCGGCAGCTTCTTCGGCCAGCGTATGCAGCAGCAGCAGCCGTGGCAGCAGCCGCAAGCCGCGCCCGAGCAGCCGTGGCAGCAGCCGAACGGCAATTAACCATCATCCCCAAGCGGCCGCATAAACAAGGAGGCAACCATGCACAGCGGTTTCGACCATCAAAAATACATCGAACTGCAAGCCAAACATATCCGCGAGCGCATCGAGCGCTTTGACAAGCTGTATCTGGAATTCGGCGGCAAGCTGTTCGACGACTTTCACGCCGCGCGCGTCCTGCCCGGCTTTGAGTCAAACGCCAAGATCAAGCTGCTGCTGGAGCTCAAGGATATGTCGGAGATCATCTTCGCCATTTCCGCGCCGGCGATCGAGAATAACAAGATCCGCGCCGATATCGGCATCACCTATGATATGGACGTGCTGCGCCTGATCGACACCATCAGCAGTCTGGGCCTCGCCATCAACTCGGTGGTGATCACCCAATATACCAAGCAGGTATCGGCGCAGTTGTTCCGCAACAAGCTGGAGGCGCGCGGCATCCGCACCTATTTCCACTCCCTGACCAAGGGCTACCCGACCGACGTGGAGGTGATCGTCTCCGACGAAGGCTATGGCGCCAACCCCTATCTGGAGACGACGCGGCCGCTGGTGGTGGTCACCGCGCCCGGCCCCGGCTCGGGCAAGCTCGCCACCTGCCTCAGCCAGATCTACCACGAGAAGAAGCGCGGCGTCACCGCCGGCTATGCCAAATTCGAGACCTTCCCCATCTGGAACCTGCCCTTAAAGCATCCGGTCAATCTCGCCTATGAGGCGGCCACCGCCGATCTGCGCGACGTCAATATGATCGACCCCTATCATCTGGAAGCCTACGGCCAGACCACGGTCAATTATAACCGCGATATCGAGGCCTTCCCGGTGGTGCGCGCGGTATTGCGCTCGGTGCTGGGCGGCGACAGCGATATATACAAATCGCCTACCGAGATGGGCGTGAATATGGCCGGTTACGCCATCACCGACGACGAGGCGGTGCGCGCGGCGGCCTCGCAGGAGATCATCCGCCGCTATTTCCGCGCGCTCTGCGATGCGCGGCAGGGCTTGATCGACAGGGATATACCCGGGCGCGTCGAGATGATCATGCAGCAGCTCGGCCTGCGCGAGGATGATCGCCAGGTGGTGGCCGTGGCGCGCGCCAAGGCCGAGCAGCGCGGCGTACCGGCGATCGCCTTCCAGCTGCCAGACGGGCGCATCACCACCGGCCGTCATTCCGAGCTGATGTCGGCGGCGGCTTCGGGCGTGATCAACGCCATCAAGGCGCTGGCCGGTATCTCCGACCCGATACTGCTGCTGTCGCTGGTGATCCTGGAGCCGATCATCGCGATGAAAAAAGAAGTGCTGCGCACCCATGAAAGCTCGCTGACCCTCTCCGACGTGCTGATCGCGCTGTCCTTATGCGCCGCTACCAGCCCCACCGTAGCGATGGCCGTGGGCTGCCTGAAACAGCTCAAGGGCTGCGACGCGCATGCTTCGATAATGCTCGACCCCGCCGATGAGGAAACGCTGCATCAGCTGGGCGTGAATATCACCTGCGATCCCGAATACGCGCCCAAGCATAACTTCGACATGCTGTAAAAGCAAACGCATAGCGCAAAGGAGACAGCCAATGGCCAAAGGCGAAAAGCTTGACAAGACCAATGCCATGCGCCTGTTAGAAGCCGCCGGTATCGCCTTTGTCGGCCATTCCTATGACGACAAGGACGGCAGGATCGACGGTATCTCGGTAGCCGATAAGCTCGGCCGCCCCCATGAGCAGGTGTTCAAAACGCTGGTCACGGTCGGCGCATCCGGCGAGCTTTTTGTATTCGTGCTGCCGGTGCATCGGGAGCTGGACTTGAAAAAGGCCGCCCGCGCCGCCGGCGAGAAGTATATCGAGATGCTGCCGCTGCGCGATTTGACCAAATATACCGGCTATATTCACGGCGGCTGCTCGCCGATCGGCATGAAAAAGCCTTATCCGACCTTTGTCGATGAAAGCGCGATACTGCTGGAAACGATGGTCTTTTCCGCCGGACGCATCGGCGCGCAGATCGAGACCGCGCCCGATGAGCTGCTGGCCGCGCTGGATAAGGCCGATTACGCCGACCTCTGCAAATAGGCGCTGCTTGGGCATAAAAAACGGGTGCTGACGCGCCCGTTTTTTTATGTCCGCGCCTCTTGCCTGATCGCAGCGGATAATATATAATAACCGCATATAACGCAAAAATAACGCAGTTCTATCAGGAGGCGGACCTTGAATACCAGGCAGATACAAGTCATAGACGGCAACGAGGCGGCGGCGCATATCGCCTACGCCTTTACCGAGGTAGCGGCCATATACCCGATCACCCCCAGCTCGCCGATGGCGGAGAAAACCGACGAATGGTCGGCCAACGGGCGCAAAAACCTCTTTGGCCAGCAGGTGCGGCTGGTGGAAATGCAATCCGAGGCCGGAGCCATCGGCGCGATACACGGCGCGGTGGAGGCCGGCGCTCTGGCCACCTCCTTCACCAGCTCGCAGGGGCTGATGCTGATGATACCGGTGCTGCATCGTATCAGCGGCGCGCGCCAACCGGCGGTGCTGCATGTGGCGGCGCGCACCGTGGGCACGCATGCGATGTCCATTTTCGGCGATCACAGCGACGTGATGAATTGCCGGCAATGCGGCTGGGCGATGCTCTCCTCGGGCAGCGTGCAGGAGGTCATGGATCTGGCCGCTGTCGCCCATTTGGCGGCTATCGAGGCGCGTATCCCCTGTATGCACTTCTTTGACGGCTTCCGCACCAGCCATGAGATACAAAAGATCGAGTCTATCGACTATGCCGATCTGGGCGCGCTGCTGAACATGGAGGCGGTGGAGCGCTTCCGCGCCGAGGCGCTGAACCCCGAGCATCCGACGCTGCGCAATACCGTGCAGAACCCCGACGTGTACTTCCAATTCCGCGAGGCCAACAATGCCGATTACGCCGGCTTTGCCGATATCGCCGAGAGCTATCTGGCGCGTATCGGCGCGCTGACCGGCCGCGAATATCACCTGTTCAACTATTACGGCGCGCCCGACGCCGAGCGCGTGATCGTCGCTATGGGCAGCGTCTGCGGCACGGCGCGCGAGGTGATCGCCGACCTGAACGCGCGCGGCGAAAAGACCGGCTTATTGCAGGTGCATTTGTACCGCCCCTTCAGCGCGGCGCATTTCCTTGCCGCCCTGCCCGCCAGCGTGCGGCGCATCGCTGTGCTCGACCGCTGCAAGGAGATGGGCGCGCTCGGCGAGCCGCTGTATCAGGATATCTGCACGCTCTATGCCGGCCGCGCTGATGCGCCGCTGCTCGTCGGCGGCCGCTACGGCCTCGGCTCCAAGGATACCGACCCCGCGCAGATCAAGGCGGTGTTCGATAACCTTGCCGCCGCTCAGCCGCTGAACGGCTTCTCGCTCGGCGTCATCGACGACGTGACGCATTTATCGCTGCCCGCCGCCGCCTGCGACCTCCGCAACGACTCCACGGTCAGCTGCAAATTCTGGGGGCTTGGCTCCGACGGCACGGTGGGCGCGAACAAAAGCTCGATCAAGATCATCGGCGATAATACCGATATGTACGCGCAGGCCTATTTTGAATACGATACCAAAAAGAGCTTTGGCCTGACGCGCTCGCATCTGCGTTTCGGCCATCAGCCGATACTCTCCTCCTATCTGGTCAAGAGCGCCGATTTCGTGGCCTGCCATAATCAGCATTATCTCTATCAGTACGATATCGTCAGCGAGCTCAAACCCGGCGGCTCCTTCCTGCTCAACTGCTCATGGTCGCCCGAGCAGCTGGACGCGGCCTTGCCCGGCGCGGTCAAGCGCTACATCGCCGAGCACAATATACGCTTCAGCATCATTGACGCCAACGCCATCGCCGAGCGCCTCGGCCTCGGCCAGCATGCGAGCATGGTGCTGCAAGCCGCCTTCTTCAGCCTCGCCGGTATCATCCCCGTGGACGAGGCGGTGCGGCATATGAAGGCGGCGGCGGAGACGGCCTTCCGCAAGAAGGGCGAGCGCGTGGTGCGGCTGAACGAGGCCGCCATCGACGCGGGAGTCGCCGGCGTGACGCGCATCGAAGTGCCTGCCGCTTGGGCGCAGGCGCAGCCGGAGCCGCCCGCCGATCATAGCGGCGAGCCGGACTTTATCCGCAATATCCTGCGCCCGCTGAACCGCCAGCAGGGCGATATGCTACCGGTCAGCTCCTTTCTCGCCTACAAGGACGGCACGATGCCGCTCGGCGCTACCGCCTACGAAAAGCGCGGCATCGCGACCAAAGCGCCGCTCTGGGACGCGGCAGCCTGCATACAATGCAATCTCTGCTCCTATGTCTGCCCGCATGGCGTGCTGCGCCCCTATCTGCTCGACGACGCGGAGCTGCAAGCCGCGCCCGCGGGCTTTCTCAGCGCTCCGGCCAGGGGCGAGGCGGCGCGCGGCCTGCATTACAGCCTGCAAGTCAGCACCCTCGATTGTACCAGCTGCGGCAGCTGCGCCAGCGTCTGTCCGGCCAAGGGCGGCGCGCTGCGGATGACGGCGGTGGAGCAGATGGATATGAGCCAGCAGGCCTGGCAATACGGGCTCGGCCTCAGCGATAAGCAGGTATTCCCGCCCTCTACGGTCAAGGGCAGCCAGTTTAAGCAGCCGCTATGCGAATTCTCCGGCGCTTGCGCCGGCTGCGGCGAAACGCCTTATGCCAAGCTGCTGACGCAATTATTCGGCGATAAGATCTACTGGGCCAACGGCACCGGCTGCTCGCAGGCCTGGGGCAGCCCCATGCCCTCTATCCCTTATTGCACGAACAAGCAGGGCAAGGGTCCGGCCTGGTCCAATTCGCTGTTCGAGAATAATGCCGAATTCTCGCTGGGCATGGCGCTGGCGGTCAAGCAGCAGCGCGAACGGCTGCGCGAGCAGCTGCGGCAGCTGGCGGCGCTGGTCGGCGGCGAGCTGACGGCGGCGATACAGGCCTGGCTGGACGCATACAATGATATCGACGCTTCGCAGGCCGCCTCCGACGCTTTGACGGCGGCGCTGCGTGCAGCGCGGCTGGACGGCGAGGCGGCGCGGCTGCGCGAGCAGGTGCTGCTGCATGGGGATCAGCTGGGCAAGAAGACGATCTGGATGTTCGGCGGCGACGGCTGGGCCTATGATATCGGCTATGGCGGGCTCGATCATGTGATCTCCACCGGCGAGGACGTCAATGTGTTCGTCATCGACACCGAGGTCTATTCCAATACCGGCGGCCAAAGCTCCAAGGCCACGCCGCTGGGCGCGGTAGCGCAGTTTCAGGCGGCGGGCAAAAAGAGCCCGAAGAAGGACCTGGGCCGGCTGATGATGAGCTACGGCTTTTGCTACGTGGCGTCGGTGGCGATGGGCGCAGACCCCGGGCAGCTGATCAAGGCCATCACCGAGGCCGAGGCCTATCCCGGCCCCTCGCTGATCGTCGCCTATACGCCCTGCATCAGCCACGGCGTCAAGCAGGGTATGAATAACGTGCAGCAGGAGATGAAGCGCGCCGTGGACTCCGGCTACTGGACGCTGTACCGCTATAATCCGGCCAAGCCCGAGCATAAATTCACCCTCGACAGCAAGGAGCCGACGCTCGATTTTCAGACCTTCCTGCGCGGCGAGGTGCGCTATTCGGCGCTGGATATCACCTTCCCCGATAATGCGCGGGAATTATTCGCCGCCGCCGAGCAGCAGGCCAGGGAACGCTACGCCGCCTACAAGCAGCTGGCCGAGCAGGGCCTGTAAGCGCGGCAACGGCGCAGAAAAAGACCGCTCCGGCATTAGCCCCGAAGCGGTCTTTTCTTATGCACATATTTGCTGCGTCTAAGAGGAACGAATACGCGTTTTGCCCGTGCCCTCGGCTTCTCCGATATGGATAGCGGGGTTCCTGCGCTTGGCTAATTCCATCACCTTATCGGCGGTATCGCGCTTCATGATGAAGCGTCTGGTCACCGGCCCTTTGGAAAAGTGCAGCGCCACGTACAGCTTATTGCCCTGATCCTCGCGATGCACGGAGGTGACGTCCGACCATGGCCAAAAATCGGTATAATCGGTGAAGCGCATATCATAGCGGATCTCAATACCCTCATTGGTCACGACCTGCTTCTTGATCAGCAGCACCGCCAATATCAGCAGTATGCCGAATGCGACCGCCAGATAATTGGGCAGCGCAAAGCCCAGCGTGATCATCAGCAACGCTATCACGGCTGCGCCGCCCTTGACCCAATTGCTTTTCTCGGGGACGACGCCGTAATATTCCTTGCCCTTATAGACCTTGCCGGACGCGGCTTTTGGCTCTTGTTTTGGCGTATCGTTGCTCAAATGCTTACCCTCGTCGGTTATTATTCTTTCTCGCCTCTGATCGCGGCCAGAGCTTTGAGCGCTTCCTGATGCGCGTCAGCGGGAGCGGCGGCAACAGCGCCCTGCTTGAGCTTCTTGCTGAACAGACCGGCACGGGTACCGTCAGCATAGAGGATATTGCGGCCGAGGCAGGCGGTAACGATAGCGTAGATCGGGTTGATCAGATTCATGAAGGCATAGGGCAGATAGGCCAGAGGCGACATACCCAATACCGAGCTCTGATACGCGCCGCAGGAATTCCACGGTACCAGCGGCGACCACAGCGTGCCGCAGTCCTCCAGAGTACGGGAGAGCATATTGCGCGCCAGACCCTGCTTGTCGAAGTATTTCTGGAACATCTGGCCGGGGATGATGATCGCCAGATACTGATCGCACATCGTCAGATCGCAGAACAGCGAGGTGAGTATCGTGGTGGTGACCAGCGAGCCGACGCTCTTGATCTTCCTGATCAATTTGCCGATCAACGCCTCGATGCAGCCGATCTTCTCCAGCACGCCGCCGAAACTGATGGCGACGATCACCAGATTGATCGTCCACAGAGTGCCGTCCATACCGCCGCGATTGAGCAGATCATCGGCCAGCGCGTTACCGGTCTCGATCGAGAAGCCGTAATGGCAGGCGGTGATGCAATCGTTTAAGCTCGCGCCCTGCGACACCACGGCGAAGAACAGGCCGAACAGTACCGCGAGCAGGATAGCAGGCAAAGCGGGCATTTTCAGCGCGCAAACGACGATGATCAGCACCACCGGCAGCAGCAGCCACAGGCTGAGATTGAAGTTGGCGGCCAGCGTAGCCTGTAATTCGGCGGCGGCGCTGGGGTCGTAATTGCCGGCGGCGTTCAAGCCCATGACCGCGTAGATGATCAGCGCGATCACAAAGCAGGGGAAGGTGGTGGAAGCCATGGCGCGCACATGGTCGAACAGACCCGTTTGCGCGGCGGCCGCCGCCAAGTTGGTGGTATCGGAAAGAGGCGAGAACTTATCGCCCATATATGCGCCGGAAATACACATACCGGCAGTCAGGGCGGGGTTGATGCCCATACCGGCGCCAATGCCCATCATCGCGATACCGATGGTACCGGTAGTGGTCCAGGACGAGCCGCAGGCCATACCGACCACGGCGCAGATGCAAGCGCCGACCGGCAGGAATACCTTGGGCGAGAGCAGATCCAGGCCATAGAAAACGATGGCGGGGATAGTGCCCGACCACAGCCAGGAGCCGATCAGCAAGCCGATGCAGAAGAGGATGAGGATCGCCTCCATGGTACGGCTAAGAGCGCTGACGATACCGGCCAGTAATTCTTTGTAGCTATGTCCGCAGAAGAAGCCGATGATCATCGCCACGGCTACGGCGATAAGCACGGGGATATGCGGGTCCTGCCCCCATTCGAGCACATAATTGACGATCATGATGCCCAATAAGACGATAATAGGTAATAATGCTTCAAACACACTGGGCAGGCGCGGAGTTTTAATTTTCTTGTCCTCTCCGCCGCTGGTAGTTACCGGAGCGTCAACTTCGATGGTATCCAGCTGAGGAATTTTTTCAGGTTCGGTTACATGAGTCTCATCTGTCATAAGCACCCTCCTTATTTTTTATTTGCGCAACGGCGCTCATCAGCGCGAACCGCGGCGATAATGCTCAACCCCCGCCATGATCCTCGCGATAAGCGGCGTCTTGCTCCACATAAACATTTGTGGAGGCGGACGCCTTACCGTTGAAAACGCCGCACAAAATAACAGAAAAATTATACGCCCATTCTTCGCATAATGCAAGCCAAAAAAGCATACTAAATCAAGCTGCATAGTATATCGCGCGTATCGTTATTGACATATGGTATTACTGCCGTATATGTTTATACCGGCTACGCCGGTTTTATGACCGTTCGCGCTTTGACGGACTTCGCTATTCCATCAGCGTCCTACTATATTTCTCCGTTAAAGCTGTTTTTCCTGCCTGCATTAATTGTATACAAAAATACATTTTGCGACTTGAAGCGTCCCGCGTCTCCAATATACATACTCCCGTTTGACGCTCATCATAAAAGAAAGCCCCCATTACGGAGGCTTTCGTTTAGATGAGCGTTGATTTCAAGCGTTGGCGGCGCGGTACACCGGCAGATAGTCGCGGCCCTGCAAGCGCACGATCTGCTCGATCTCGCCGTAGGGGTCGTGATAATCCGCATAGTCCGCCGTCGAGTCGAACTTCACGCAGGAGCCGCAGGACGAGCTCAGCTCGCGCGGTACCGGCATGACCGCCGCCTCCATGCCCGCCGCCTGGCAAGCCTTTTTGAAGCGCAGCGCGCCAAAATGCGAATAGAAAGTGGCGATATACTGCATGATATTCACCGTCATTTTTTGCTGATAGTCAGCTGATAATAGTCGTCGATCTCAGTACAGCTCACGGCATAGCCCTGATGTCCGGCAAAGCGGGTGATATTCTCCACGGCCACGCGGCTGTCAACTAATTCGATATACTCCGCCTCTTTACCTGCCATAGCCTTTTTCAGCATCAGCAGCGGCTCCGGGCAGGATACTCCTCTGGCGTCGATCATAATACATTCCTCCTTATGCAGCGGATTTCTCGCCGCGGCTGTTCAAGACCGCGATCAGCACCATCACAACAAAACCGATAATCACCGCGATCTTGCCGTTTACGGTCGGGCCGGCGGCCGAGGAGGCAAGCGCAAAGTTATGCGCGAAGGCCGCGCCCACCAGCAAGCCCAACACGGTGACGGCGGAATCGGCCTGACCCTCGCCGGCCAGCACTAACTGACGCAGCGGGCAGCCGCCCAGCAGCACCGCGCCGAGGCCGA
This sequence comes from Bacillota bacterium, assembly GCA_030527285.1. GTDB lineage: Bacteria > Bacillota > Dehalobacteriia > UBA4068 > UBA4068 > JAUNBC01. The sequence continues at coordinate 30,871 of JAUNBC010000008.1, forward strand.
CCAGCAGCATGCCGAGGAAATTCCACAACCCGTCGTTATGCGCGACCGGCTGCTCGATGAAGCCGAGCTTGAAGCTGCCGGTGAGCAGAGCGCCAACCAGCGCCGCCACTAATACCGCCGCAAAGGCCAGCAGCAGCTTATACTCGCGGAAAAGGATAAGATCGCGGATGCCGCCGACCATGCACAGGCGCACGCGCTGCGCCAGGCCGCCGACCAGCAGGCCGGCCGCCAAAGCCAGCAGCAGCGGAGCATGCGCCGCGCCGGGGCCGCCGCCGGCCTCGGTGAACAGCAGCAGCGCCGGAGCCGCCACCAACAGCAGCAGCAGCGCTACCGTCGCCAGCGGCAGCAGCGCGCCCTCTAACTTGGGCAGGCTGTATGTACGCTTGAGGCTGTAGCCGCGATTGAGGAAGAACACGCCGCCGCCGATGCCGACGATGAAGCCGGCCAATCCGACCAGCGCGTTAAGGTCGCCGCCGCCCAGACGCAGCACCATGCGCAGCGGGCAGCCGAGGAACATCAAACAGCCGATCATCACGAAGAAGCCGAGCACGAAGCGGGTCATCGGCGCGGAACCGCCGCGCGGCACAAATTCGCGCCTGAACAGGGCTACCGCCGAAGCGCCGATCACCACGCCGATGATCTCCGGGCGGACGTACTGCACGGCCGCGGCGCGATGCAGACCCAGCGAGCCGGCGGTATCGCGGATAAAGCAGGCGATGCAGAAGCCCATATTCGCCGGATTGCCGAAGGCTACCAGCAGCACCGCCAGCGCGCCGATCACCAGACCGGACACGATCAGCCAAATATTGTTCTTTTTTACATCCATACTCCTTACCTCCGTCTGATATTAAAGAATTATGCCGGCGCGGCTATTCGCCGCGTACAAGAATAATTACTACGTCAACACTATATCACCGGCGGCGGTAAAAGAAAAATTCCTTTATTAAATAATCAGCGCTTATTTATCAGATTTTCTGATTAACCCATTGATTTTGTCGCCATAATAGGCTATAGTAGGGATGCTACGGCAATAAGGAGCGCGAATATGGAGAAGATATATTTTGACCACGCGGCCACCAGCTGGCCCAAGCCGCCGCAGGTCCTGGCGGCGATCAACAGCTATTTCACCGATTACGGCGCGAACATCAATCGCGGCGGTTATCAGGCGGCCTACGGGGCGGCGGAGATCGTCTACGAGACGCGCGAGCGATTAGCGGCGCTGTTCAATTTCCCCGATTGCAAAAATACCGTCTTTACCGCCAATATCACCGCTGCGCTGAATTTGCTGCTCAAGGGGCTGCTGCGCCCCGGCGATCATCTGCTGACCTCGTCGATGGAGCATAACGCGGTGATGCGCCCGCTGCAGCAGCTGGCGCGGCAGGGGGTGGAATTCGATTGCCTTCCCTGCGACGAGCGCGGGCGGCTGCTGCTCGAGCATTTGCCGGCGCTGTGCCGCCCGCAGACGCGCGCGGTAACGCTGACGCACGCCTCCAACGTTTGCGGCACGCTGATGCCGATAGCGGAGGTGGGGCGCTTCTGCCGCGAGCGCGGCCTGTTCTTCATCGTTGACAGCGCGCAGACTGCCGGCATTTTCCCCATCGACATGCAGGCGATGTGCATCGACGCGCTGGCCTTCACCGGACACAAGGGGCTGCTGGGGCCGCAGGGCACCGGCGGCATGATACTCAGCGACGAGTTGGCGGCGCGGCTCGAGCCGCTGATCAGCGGCGGCACCGGCAGCATCTCGCATACCGAGGATATACCGGCCTTTTTGCCTGACCGCTTCGAGGCGGGCACGCTCAATCTGCCGGGGCTGTTCGGCCTGCACGCGGCGCTGCGCTATCTGACGGAGACCGGCCTTGACACGATACGCGAGCGCGAGCTGGCGCTGACCGGCCTGTTCCTGCAAGCGGCGGCGGAGCTGCCGCGGCTGAAGCTGCTCGGCCTGTCGGGGATCGAGGGACGCGCGCCGGTGGTGGCGCTGCAAACGCCGGAGCATGACGAGGCGGAGATAGCTCAGGGGCTGGCGGAGCGGGGAGTGATGACGCGGGTCGGCATGCATTGCGCGCCGCGCGCGCATCGCACGCTCGGCAGCTATCCCACGGGCGCGTTGCGCTTCTCCTTCGGCCATACCAACACCGAGGCGGAAATAGCTGCCGCCGTCGCGCATTTAGAGAGGTTGACGCATGGATTTTAAGCAGTTGGAGAGCTTTGTCATACTTGTCGAATGCAACAGCTTTACCGAGGCGGCGCGGCAGCTGTACGTGTCGCAGCCCACGGTCAGCTCCTATATCCACGCGCTGGAGGAGGAGCTGGGCGTCAAGCTGATCGAGCGCACGACCAAGAATATGTCCGTCACCGAGGACGGGCGGCGGCTCTATGATTATGCTACCAGCATCCTGCGCCTGCGCGCCAAGGCCTGCGAGGAGCTGAACGGCAAGGGCGAGCGCATGATCAAGCTGGGCGCGTCGACGATACCGGCCTGCTATATCCTGCCGCAAGCGCTGGCGCTCTATCGCCGCAGCCATCCGCAGCTAATATTCGACGTCTGGCAGGGCGACAGCCGGCAGGTGATAGACAAGGTCAGCGAGGGCAATCTTGATCTGGGGCTGGTGGGTATGCAGCCGCAAAGCGGCTCTTGCAGCAGCGAGCCGCTATGCCGCGACGAGTTGGTGCTGGCTACGCCGGCCAACGACTATTACCGCCAATTGCAGGCCGAGCGCGCGCCGCTGGCGCGGCTGCTGCAAGAGCCGCTGATCATCCGCGAGAGCGGCTCCGGCACCCAGCGCGAGGCCGACGGTATCATCGAACAGCTGGGCTTGAGCGGCATGGCGCTGAACGTCGCCGCCTATGTCAATTCGCAGCAGGTGCTGGATCAGCTGCTGCAGCAGGGCGTGGGCGTGGCGCTGCTGTCGCGGCGGGCGGTGCGTCAATTAGCTGCGCTGGGGCAGGCGCTGATCTTTGAGCTGGACTCGGAAAACCGCTACCGCAATCTGTATCTGCTGTACCAAAAGAAACGGCTGATGACCAAGCAGCTCAAGCACTTCATCAGCTTCCTCAAAACCATGTACGCCGGCGAATAAGCAGGATTACAGGCTGTAAAGCCATCGAAGCTCCGCCGCCGGTTCCCGCCCACAAAAACGCGCATGAAAAAACGGACGCATAAGCGTCCGTTTTATTATGCCGTATCAACGCGCTGGGGCGTTAATCGCCGCGCTTCCAATCATCCTGCACGCTCTCCTCCCACATATCGACGCCGGCGCGATAGGCGTTCTTCGACAGCATATGCGCGCCCACCGGCGCGGTCAGCAGGATAAAGAATATCACCAGCAGCTCGCGGCTGTAAAAGAAACCCTCATGCCCGCCGGCGGTGGCAAAAAACAGTATCGACGCGACCATCACCAGCATGATGCCGAGCGTCGGCCCCTTGGTGGTGGCGTGCATGCGGCAGTAAACGTCGGGAAAGCGGATCAGCCCGAGTATGCCGGCAAAGATGAAGAAGCTGCCGCCCAAGATGAAAATGCAGATCAGTACGCTAAGAATTATCTCTGTCAATGACATCGCCGCCGCCTCCTATGAATTTCGCTACTACGATCAGCGCCAGGAAACCGAGTATGGCGATCACCAGCACCGCGTTCAGATAATCGAGAGTGTTCAGCTTCAGCGAGTAAATGCTGATCGCCGCCATTACGCAGGTGCCGAGCGCGTCCGAAGCCACCGCGCGGTCGGCGGCGGAAGGCCCCTTGATGATACGATACAGGCACATCAGCACGCTGATCGCCATGATGCCGAGCGCGATATCCAGCACTACGGTCGGCACGATCCCGCTCATGCTCATTCAAACACCTCCCGTATATGCTGCTCAAAGCTCTTCTCGATACCGGCGCAGATCGCGTCCGCGTCCTCGATCACCAGCGTGTGTATATACAGCGCCGAGTGATCCTCCGCCACCTCGACGGTCATCGTGCCGGGGGTGAGGGTGATCATATTCGCCAGCAGCGTGATCTCGGCGTCGCTTTCCAGATAAATGTCCATCTTGATGATGCCGGGCTTGATCTTGAGCTGCGGCTGGAACACCTGATACAACACCTGGCAGCAAGCCTTTATCAGCTCCCAGAAGAAGATCAGCAGCAGCTGAAACGCCAGAAACAGCCTGCGCATATAGAAGCGGTTGCGCATTATCAGCGTGTTCAGCAAATAGATCAGCAGCGCGCCGACAATATACCCGGACACGAAGTCCTGTATCGTATAAGACGTATGCAGCATCGTCCAGATGAAGGCGAGGAGGATGTTGAGGCCTATTTGCGTACCGGCACGACTCATACTATGCTCCTTAGAAATATAGGTTTCAGCAACAGGCGGCGGCTATCCCAATACCGCGGTGATATAGATGCTCGGGTCCTTGAGCTGCGCGGCGGCGGTCATGATCAGGTCTATCACCGCTTCGGCGCATACGCCCATGGCGATGGACAGGCAGACCAGCGCCAGCGCCGGCGGCAGCATTTTCAGATAATTTATCTCTCGCGCCTTGGCCAGCACCGGCTTTTCCGCGCCCCAATAGCAGTAGATGAATATCTTCATCATCGAGAACAGCGTGAGGAAGCCGACAGCCAGCGTAAAGAACATCGCTACATAGCTGGAGATATCCGCCGCGCCCTGCAGCATCAGATACTTGGCGAAGAAGCCGGAGAAGGGCGGTACGCCGGCGAGGCTGATGCCGCCAAGGAAAAAGCCCCAGCCCAGCCACGGATAGCGATGCAGCAGGCCGCCCATTTGCTTGAGCTCATTGGTGCCGGTGATCTTCTCCGTAACGCCGGCGAAGAGGAACAGGCTGCTCTTGACCACGATATTATGCACCATGAAATAGATGGCGGCGGCTATCGACACCACCGAATTCAAGGCCAGACCCATGAGCATATAGCCGACCTGCGAGATGATATGATAGGAGAGGATGCGCTTATAGTTATATTGGGCGATAGCGCCAAGACCGCCGAACACCATGGTGGCGATACCCAGTATCAGCAGCAGCGTATGCGTAAACTCGGTATCGCCGACAAAGATCAGCGTAAAGGTGCGGATCAGACAATAAACGCCGACCTTGGTCAGCAGGCCGCCGAACAGCGCCGACACGGCGGCGGGCGGCTCGGTATAGGATTGCGGCAGCCAGAAATAAAGCGGGAATATCGCGGCCTTGGAGCCGAAGACGACGATGAAGATCACCGCGATCAGCGTCACCAGACCCTGATTTTCCACCTGCGGCAGCTTGACCGCCAGATCGGCCATATTCAGCGTACCGGCCACGCCGTACAGCAGACCCAGTCCGACCAGGAAGAAGGTCGAGGCCAGCACGTTCAGCAGCACATATTTATAAGTCTCGCGCAGCTGTCCGCGCTCCGAGCCCAGCACCAGCAGCACATAAGAGCTGAGCAGCAAGATCTCGAACCACACGTAGAGATTGAAAATATCGCCGGTGATGAAAGCGCCGTTGCAGCCGACCAGCAGCATCTGGATGAGGAAATAGTAGAAATGCCGCTCGCGCCCCTCGTCGATGGTGCGGAAGGAGTAGAATACCACCACCGCGCCGATGATCGCCGACATCAGCACCATGATCGCCGACAGCGTATCCGCGACCATGATGATGCCAAACGGCGGCACCCAGTTGGACGCCCAGAACACCAGCACGCCCTCGGCGCGCACCAGCGCCAGCAGGTGTATGGCATTAGCCAGCGCCAGCAGCACCGAGATGGCCGACAGCCAGCGCTGCAGCTTGAGCTGGCGGTATGTAAATATCAGCAGTATAGCCGTCAGCCACGGTATCAGCTGCGGCGATAATACCCAGTTAGTGCTGGCTGCCATGCCGTTCCTCCGCTGAGATGAAGTCGTTGGTATCGTCGCTGTCCAGGCTCTGATAGGCGCGGTAGGACAACACGATGATAAAAGCGGTCACGCCGAAGCCGATGACGATAGCGGTCAGTATCAGCGCCTGCGGCAGCGGATCGACGTATGCGGCGCTGTCCAGCGCGCCGCCCAATATCGGGCCGACGCCGCGCTTGAGCTTGCCCATGGTGATCAGCAGCAGCAGCGTACCATGCGAGACCAGACAAGTGCCGATCAACACGCGCAGCAGCGTGCGGCTGAGCATTAAATAGGTGCCGGCGGCAAATAATACCCCGATCGTGATCGCCATCAAAAATTCCATATGCCTTCCTCTGTCAACAAAAATACTCTATTATTTGTCGAGCGATATATCGTCCGTCGCTACTTCCTTGGCTTCTTCGATAATGTCGATGGTCTGCTCGCGGCTGCCCGATTCGCCGATGGCGGTGATGATCGTCACGCAGCCGCCGGTCACGACGAGGAACACGCCGAAATCGAAAATGGTGGCGGTGGCCAGCTCTATATCGCCGAAGAAGGGCAGCGACACATGCTGGAAGGTATGCGTAAGGAAGGGATCGCCGAAGAACATCCCGCCGAGTCCGCAGCCCAGCGCGAATAACAGGCCAATGCCGATCAGATATTTGAAATCAAAGCGCAGCGTCTGCTTGATGAATTTGGAGCCCTGCGATACGTACATCAGCACCACTACCGCCGCCATCATCAGTCCGGCGATGAAGCCGCCGCCCGGCGCGTTATGCCCGTTCCAGAACAGATACAGCGCAAAGGCGAGAATGATATAGATGACCCACGATACGACGGTGGTAAGGATGAGGTTGCCGGTATAGCGCGCCAGCGAGGTAATGGCCTCCTCGCCGTCCTCCAGCACCTGATGCCGCTCGGTATAGGCGTCGATATGATGATACTTGCCGGTATAGGGCTGCGGAGCGGATGGCGTGGGGATGACAAAGTCGTCGATGATCTCGTCATAGGCGTCCTCATTGAAGAAGCGCGCCGCTTCATAAGCGCTCTCCTTATGCTCCTGCTCCTCGGGCAATTTTCTGTCATCAGTCATGCTGCTCCTCACCCCCCTCCAACAGCCGCGGCTCGGGCTTGACGATCAGCGAGATCAACACATATACGCCGATCGCCGCCAGCGCGATCACCGAGATCTCGCCCGCGGTATCAAGGCCACGGAAATCGACCAGTATCACGTTGACGATATTATTACCGCCGCCCAAAATCTTGGCGTTTTGGATATAGTAATCGGCGATGGTCTGATACATCTTGTTGCTGTGTCCGACCATCACGATCAAAGTCACCGTCAGACCCACGGCCACCGAGATCACGAGATTGACGATATTATGCGCGCGCGGCGCCGGTTTATCCTTGAACAGCTTGGGCAGATAGCGGAAGGCGAGAAAGAACAGCACCAGCGATACCGTCTCTACCAGCAGCTGCGTCAGCGCCAGATCGGGGGCGCGGAAAATGACGAAGAAGAAGGATACCGAATAGCCGATCATGCCAAGGGCGAAGATGGCCGGGATGCGCCGGTCAAAGCGGCAGATGGCGATAGCCGAAACGATGATCACCACCGCCCACAGTATCTCAAACGGCGAGATCGGCGCCAGGTCGTCGAAGCTGATCACCAGCGCGCCGCGCAGCAGCATCACGCCGAGCACGACCAGCACGAAGGCCAGCGAGGAAAAGGCCATATAGTCGCGCAGCCGGCCGGTCATATGCGTATTGATCAGCCGCTCGCCGCCATGCGCCAGATGATTTTTGGGGATGAGCCAGTCGTATATATCATTGGACGAGATCAGCTTGGGCATACGGCTGATCGCGGCCTTCCATTTGTCGAAATTGAGATAGATCAGCGTACCCGCGCCGATAATGATCAGCGTGCATATCAGCGGCAGGTTGAAGCCATGCCAAAAGGCGATATGCAGATGCGCCGCCTCGCCGCTGACCGCAAGGATGGCCGGAGCGAGCAAATTCTCGGCGAACCAATTGGGGAAGACGGCGATCACCAGCGTCAGCGAAACGAGGATGCCGGTGGGCACGAGCATCATTTTCTCCGGCTCATGCGGATGATGCGGCAGGTCATGCGGCACGTCGCCGACGATGAACACGCGGAACAGGATCACGCAACAGTAGACGAAGGTGAAGACCGAGCCGATGACGGCGATGGCCGGGAACAGCCACGCCGCGCCGCCGAGGAAGGCGAGATTGCCGTTGACCACCTCGAGCGAGCTTTCGAGGAACATCTCCTTGGAAAGGAAGCCGTTGAACGGCGGCAGGCCTGCCATCGCCGCCGCGCCCATAGCTGCGAATACGGCGGTGACCGGCATTACCTTAGCCAGACCGGACAGACGGCGGATATCGCGCGTGCCGGTGGCATGATCGACCATGCCGGTAACGAGGAACAGGCTGCCCTTGAACGCGGAATGATTGAGCAGATGGAACAGCGCCGCGGCAAACGCCGCCTGCGAGCCGTAGCCGACCAGCGCGATGATCAGGCCGAGCTGGCTGATCGTCGAATTAGCCAGTATCGCCTTGAGATCGTTCATCTTCATCGCGCGGTAGGAGCCCCAGATCAGCGAGCCGATGCCCACGCCGGAGACGATGCCGAACCACAGCGCGGTATCGCCTAATATTTGCGTCATCACCGCCAGCAGATAAATGCCGGCCTTGACCATGGTGGCGCTATGCAGGTAGCAGGAAATGGGCGTGGGCGCTTCCATAGCGTCGGGCAGCCAGATATGGAACGGTATCTGCGCGCTCTTGGTGAACGCGCCGAGCAATATCAGCAGCACTATCCATACGTACAGCGGCGAGGCCTTGATCGCCGGAGCGGCGGCCAGCACCGCCGGCAGCTCGAAGCTGCCCGCGATATTGCCCATCAGCACAAAGGCGGCGAACATGGCAAAGCCGCCGATCACGGTGATGAACAGCGACTTTTGCGCGCCGTAGCGCGGCCGCTCCTGCTCATACCAAAAGCCGATCAGCAGGAAGCTGGAGAAGGAGGTCAGCTCCCAAAACAGATACATCATCATCAAATTGGCGGAGGTGACCACGCCGATCATCGCGCCCATAAAGATGAGGATGAAACAGTAAAAATTATTCAGCCGCTCCTTATGCGAGAGATAGCCGATCGAATACCAAAAGACGATCATCCCCACGCCGGAGATCAGCAGCGCGAACAGCAGGCCGAGGCCGTTGACGCTGAACGAAAGATTGATGCCAAAGGAAGGCAGCCATTGATAGAAGAAGCTGGGGCCCGAGCCGGCGCGCACATTGGCGATCTGCGTAAAAAAGTACCCGAAAACCAACACCGGCATCGGTAATGCGAACCAGCCGATCTTGTTTCCGAGATACTTGCCAAAAAACGCCAATATGATCGCCAGTACGAATGGCGCAGCAACGACGACGAACAGCATAGCTCCTCCCATGATGCCAAATTCCTACAATTACATTATACGCAAACCGGCGGAGCAAGTCAAGCGAATTATCAGAAAATAGTAGTGGATTGCAAAAATTTGCCTCCGGCGGCAGTTACCGCGAACCTTGCTTGCCGTAATATATCACCCCGTCCCGCAGCTCCAAGCCGCGGCGATGATACAGCTCCTCCAGCGTGACGAATTCCCAGCCGCGCTCCAGCAGGGTATCCACGGCCTGCGCCACGCCCTGCGCGGTGCTGGGGTACAGGTCATGGCAGATGACGATAGCGCCGTCGGCGGCGTGATCGACGATATGCCGCGCCACGCGGTCAGCGTCGCGGTACTGCCAATCGCGCGGGTCGATGCTCCACATCATCACCGGGCGGCCGATCATCTCGGCGACGTCGTCATTGATCGCGCCGTAGGGCGGGCGCACATACAGCGGCGTTACGCCGCAGGCGGCGAGGATCTGCTGATCGGTGCGCTGCAGCTCCTCGCTCAGCTGCCGCTCGTCCATGCGCGTGAACTTATAGCGATGATCCCAGCCGTGGCTGCATATCTGATGCCCTTCCGCCGCCGCGCGCATCACCGTCTCCGGATAGGCGGCGGCGTTGACGCCGAGCATGAAAAAGGTCGCCTTGACCCCGCGCTGATACAAAAGATCGAGCAATAGCGGCGTCACCGTCTCCGAGGGGCCGTCGTCAAAGGTCAGCGCCAGACAGGGCGCGGGCGGATGCGCGGCGGCATAAGCGTCGCGCGCGGCCATATCGGCGGCGGCCTGACGGGCGGCCTGCTCGAGCAATAGCTGCCGCTGATGCAGCTGCGGCAGATCGGCGGCGAATTCGGCAGGCTCCGCAGGCGCGGCCGGCCCCGCCAACGCTACCGTTGCCGTGTGGCCAAACGCCCAAAAACATATGACCGCCATATACCAGCCGATAACGATGGCCGCCGCCAATCTCCGCTTGAACATCATACCGTCCTCTATGCTGTTTAATGCCGCTCATGCGGCAGGTTATCTGAAACCCCGCGCGTTCAGCGTATGGCGCCGTTTATCGTCGTGCCAATCCGTCCACGATATATATTATCTTGGCCGCCTGCTCCAGCGCCTCCATCCTGAACAACGCCTGTTCCACGCTCTCGCCCAGGGCGATAGCGCCATGCCGCGCCAGCAGCGCCGCGCGGCAGCCGTCCTCCAGCGCCGCCGTATATTCGGCCAGCTCGGGCGTACCGGGCGGCGCATAGGGCACGGTCGGCACCTGGCCGAGCTGCAATTTAAGATCGACCAGCTCGGCGGCGTTGATGTCGCGCCCGCTCAGGGCAAAGGCCGTGGCATAGGGCGGATGGGCGTGCACCAGCGCGCCTAACCGCGCCTGGCGGCGGTACAGCCCCAGATGCAGTTCGGTCTCGATCGACGGCACATAGCCCGGCTGCGCCTGTAAAACGCGCCCCCAAAGATCGACGGCGATGATCTGCTCCGGCTTAAGAAAGCCCTTTGACAGCCCCGAGGCCGTGATATACACCTGCTCGCCGTCGCGCGCCGAGATATTGCCGTCATTGGCGGCGACCATGCCGCGCAGGTACAAGCGCCGTCCGGCCTCAATGATATCATCTATCAGCTGTTGGTTCATAGCATCACCTCGAAATCTATAACGCAAGAGCGTCTGAAAACACGCACCACCCCCAGCGCGTTCAGAGTTGTCGAAAAGCACGCAACTCCCCCAGCGCGGCCAGAAGCGAGCGAGACAAGGCGCGGATTTCAGCCAGCGAGGAGCATACTACGAAACGTATGTGACGACGCTGGCTGAAAGCCGCAACGCAGCCAAGGGGTCCCCGCACGGCACAAAGCGCAGCGACTGCCGGGTGGGGCTTGGCGCAGTATCGCGAAGCTTATGGTCGTGCTGGCGCCATCAACTCGTCTGCCTTTAGTATCCCCCGCTCCGTCACATAGCCGGTGATCAGCTCGGCCGGCACGACGTCGAAGGCCGGATTATAGCCGCATAATTGCGGCGCGGCCATCGGCTCGGCATACCACAATTCGCCGATCTCGCCGCCGTCACGCTGCTCGATGACTATATCCGCGCCGCTGGCGCAATCCGCGTCGAGCGTGGACAGCGGCACGCAGCTATAAACCGGCACCTGATAATAATGCGCGGCGATAGCCAGCGGCAGCGTACCGATCTTGTTGGCGATATCGCCGTTTCTGGCGACGCGGTCGCAGCCGACCAGCGCCACGTCGATGCGTCCGGCGGCCATCAGCGAGGCCGCCATATTATCGCAGATCAGCGTCGTGTCAATACCGGCGCGCTGCATTTCCCAGGCCGTGAGCCGCGCCCCCTGCAGCAGCGGCCGCGTCTCGTCGCAATACAGCCTGACCTGCCAGCCGCGCCCGGCGGCCAGATACAGCGGCGCTAAGGCCGTGCCGATACCGCCGGTGGCCAAAGCGCCGGCGTTACAATGAGTGAGCACGCCGCAGCCGGGTTTGAGCAGGGTCAGGCCATGCTCGCCGATCGCCTGACAGAGCTGCTTATCCTCGTTGTCGATCGCCTCGGCCTCGGCCAGCAGCGCCGCCAGCAGCCGCTCGCGCGACTGTTGACCGCCGCGTACGTAAACTGCGCCATCGCCAAAGTCAGGCGGGCCTTCTGCACGCGCCGAGCCCTGCGTGTTTTCGCCCGTTCTCGCGTGTGCCGCCGCCACCGCCATCATTCGCTTGACCGCCCAGCCTAAATTGACCGCCGTGGGGCGCGCCTCGATCAGCCTTGACGCGGCATAGGCCAAAGACGGCAGCAGGTTTTCGTTCTCGTCGCGCGCCGCCAGCACGTACAGGCCATAGGCGGCGGCGATGCCGATAGCCGGCGCGCCGCGCACACGCAGCTTGGCGATGGCCTCTATCATCTCGTCGAGGCGGGTCAAACGCAGATATTGCAGGTTTTGCGGCAGGCGGGTCTGGTCGATGATCACCAGCGACAAATCGTTTTTGAACAACTGTACCGCCTGCGGTATGTCGATATTGCTCATGCTCTCACTCCTTGCGCTCGATTATCGTCCAGACAGATACAGGCGGCCATGCTGCCGCGCTCGGCTCCTTGCAGACGATGCGAATAGAACAGCTGCGGATTACAGATCGTGCACAGGCCGCCGATGATGATATGCTCGGCCAGCAGACCGGCCTCGAGCAATATCTGCCGGTTGGCGCGCCACAAGTCGAGCAAAAAGCGCCCCGTACCGTCGGCGGCGCACATGCCGCCCGCCTCGTCGCGCACGGCGGCAAACTGCTCCGCCACCTCCCGGCCCACCTGATAGCAGCAGGGACCGGCGGAGGGGCCGATAGCGGCGACGATCTGCTCGGGCGGCACGCCGTAGGCCGCGAATTCGCGCACCATCGCCGCGCCGATACGGGCAACGGTACCGCGCCAGCCGGCATGAGCTACCGCGATCACGGCCGGCCGCGCAGCCGGCGGGGCGTAGAAGAACAGCGGCGCGCAATCGGCGTGATGCGTGACGAGCGGCGTATGCAAAGCGTCGGTGATCAGGCCGTCGATAGCGGTATAATCGCGGGGGCGCAGCAGCCCCTTGCCGCGGTCGGCGGCGGTGACGCGGCGAATGGCCGCGCCATGCGTTTGCAGCGACAGCACGCTGCCGTCCATATCCACGCCCAGCGCCGCGCCGAAGCGGCGGTAATTCTCGCGCACCGTCGGCTGATCGTCGCCATTGTTCACGCCGAGATTGAGCGCGGCGCGCGCGCCGCCGCTGACCCCGCCCAGCCGCGTGGAGAAACCGTGACGCAACCCGGCGGCTGCGTATGCGTCGAGCGCGGGAAAGCTGTAATACAGCACGCCGTCGGCGCTGAGGTTCGCCTTCATCCGTCCGGTCGGGTATTCGCTCATATTTCCTCCATAGCAGCGACGTAAACAAAGCCGCCCATCAGGCGGGCAACTTAGGGAGGCGTCGGTTTTCCGCAACTTATTCAAAAAGCCCTGCGTAAGTAGGGCTTTTCCCAAAAGCTGGCGGCTCAAGTCAAAAGCAGGTCCGCGCCCGCTGCCTAATCATCGGCGTTGAGCTTTTGATCGTATAAATTCTTATAGCGTATCATCGAGTAGATCAGCAGCAGGCTGATAATAAAGGAGATCGCCGTCACCCCCGGCGGCTGCAGCTGGCGGCTGAACAAGAGAATGGCGATGATGCCGGCATAGAAAACGGCAGTAGCGAGCTTGCCCCACCAGCAGGCGGAAAAGGGCTGCTTACCGGCGCGCAGCAGCCTGAGCCCCATCAGCAGCATCAGCAATTCCTTGACCGCCAAAATCAGCACCAGCGGTATCAGCATATGATGCGCCAGGCACAATACCACGGCCAGGGCTAATTGCGTCAGCTTATCGGCAAGCGGGTCGAGCATTTTGCCCAGCGGCGTGATCTGATTGAAATGGCGCGCTATCCAGCCGTCAAGAATATCGGTGAGGCCGGAGGCCAGCACCACCAGCGCCGCCGCCAGCGGACGCTCCTGAAACACATAGTAGAGCATCAGCGGTATCAGCGCCAGACGCAGCAGCGACAGCAGATTGGGCAGCGTCATATTATTCGACAGCCGGTAGGGGGTAAAGTCGATCTTGCCCGCGGCGGACGCGGCGAGCGCGGCGGGCGCTGACGATTTGCTATGCAATTCGCGGTTATCGGTATCGTTCATGCTCATCATTAGCGGTTGCTCATGCTCTCCTTACGCGGTTATCGGCGGCGGCGTTACCACGCTGCTATTATCCTTATATGATAAATTCTATGCCGCGCCCTGTTTCCCTCTTTTACCGCGTTTGACCAACTCCACCAGCGGCACCATGGCGAAAGCCAACAGCAAGGACAGCAGCAGCAACGGCAGCGGCAGCGGCTCCAGCCTGAACAGCGCGGCGAGCGGCGGGATATACAGCAGCGCCATGTTCAGCGCCAGCGCCAGGAGCATCGCCGCCGCCAGATACGGATTGCCCGCCTCCAGCGCGAATACCGACCGCTCGCGGCTGCGCATATTCCAGCTATGGAATATCTCCGCCGCCGACAGCGTGACGAAGGCCATGCTCATCGCCGCCGCCTCGCCCCGCGCCGCGCCCGCGCCATAGGCGAGCAGCGTCAGCGCCGCCGCCGCCGCGCCCTGATACAGTATATCCGCAGCCATGCCGCCGGCAAAAATGCTCTGCCGCGCCGCGCGCGGCGGCCGCCGCATCGTCTGCGGCTCCGGCGGCTCCATGCCCAGCGCGATGGCGGGAAAGCAATCGGTGATCAGATTTATCCACAGCAGATGCACCGGCAGAAACAGCCGTATGCCGAGCATCGTGGCGGCGAATATCGCCAGCACCTCCGCCAAATTGGACGATAGCAGAAAGCCGATCGCCTTGCGGATATTATCATAAATGCGCCGCCCCTCGCGCACCGCCGCGACGATGGTGGCAAAATTATCGTCGGCGAGTATAACGTCCGCCACCTGCTTGGAGACCTCGGAGCCGCTGATCCCCATGCCCACGCCGATATCGGCAGCCTGCAAGGCCGGCGCGTCGTTGACCCCGTCGCCGGTCATCGCCGTGACCGCGCCCGCCGCCTGCCAGGCGCGGACGATGCGCAGCTTGTCGTCGGGAGCCACGCGCGCATAGACGCGGCAGCGCTTGACCGCCTGCGCCAGCTGCCGGTCGTCGAGCCGCGCCAGCTCCGCGCCGGTCATCACCTGCCCCTCGCCGGCCTCGATGCCTACCTGCGCCGCTATCGCCGCCGCCGTGAGCGGATTATCGCCCGATATCATCACCGCCGTCAGCCCCGCCGCCCTCGCCTCCGCTATCGCGGCCGCCGCCTCGGCGCGCGGCGGGTCGATGATACCGGCGCAGCCGATATAGGTCAGCCCGCGCTCATCCAGCCGCTCGCCGTCGCGATAGGCCGCCGCCAGCAGCCTAAGCGCCTGCCGCGCCCACTCGTCATGCTGCCGCCGCACTTGCTCGCGCCGTCCGGCGGTAAGCGGCCGCCTTTGCCCGTCATCGTCCAGATAATGCGTGGATAATTCCAGTATGCGCTCGGGCGCTCCCTTCGTATATTGCCGTAACGCCGGTACGCCGCCGGACGCAGCGCGGTGCAAGGTGGACATCAGCTTGCGCGCGCTGTCGAAGGGCAGCTCGCCGGCGCGCGGATAGGCGGCGCGGCTTAGCGCCGCGTCGCAGCCCTGCTCCGCCGCCCAGGCTAACAAGGCCGTCTCGGTAGGGTCGCCGCCGGCCGATAGCTGCGCGTCATTGCACAGCGTCATCGCCAGCGCCAGCTCCGCGCCGCCGCTATGCGCGACCACGCGCATCTTGTTCTCGGTCAGCGTGCCGGTCTTATCGCTGCAGATCACCGAGGCCGCGCCCAGCGTCTCCACCGCCATCAGCCGCCGCACGATGGCGCGGCGGCGGCTCATCGCCGCCATGCCGAGACTGAGCAGCAGCGTCACCACCACCACCAGCCCCTCCGGTATCGCCGCCACCGCCAGCGATATCGCCAGCATCAGCGCATCCAATAGCTGCTGCGGCGTGTCCGTGCCGCCCTGCCATAGCAGCAGGCCGAAGATCAGCGCGCAGATCGCGCCCACCGCCAGCGACAGCAGCCGCGATAATTCCGCCATCTTGCCTTGCAGCGGCGTTTTCAGCGCCGTCTCCTGCTCCAGCAGCGCTGCGATATGCCCCAGTTCGCTGTCCATGCCGCAGGCCGCCGCCACGCCCGTTCCGCGCCCGCATAGCACCGGCGAGCCGGCATAGGCCATATTGCAGCGCGCCGCCAATGGCTGCTCCGCGTCCGCCGCCAGCGCCGCCGCGTCCTTGCCGACCGGCGCGCTCTCGCCGGTCAGGCTGCTCTCATCGCAGCGCAGCTGCTGTGCGTCGAGCAGGCGCAGATCGGCGGGCACGATATCACCGGCCTCCAGCAGCACGATATCGCCGGGCACGATCTCCGCCGCGGGAAGCCGCACGGTCTTGCCCGCGCGGCGCAGCGTGGCCATGGGCGCGGACAGGCGCGCCAAAGCCGCCGCCGCGCGCGCCGCTTTGCCCTCCTGATACAGGCCGAGGCAGGCGTTCAGCAGCACCACCACGGCGATGATCAGCGTATCCGCCCATTCGCCGAACCAGGCCGAGACAGCCGCCGCCGCCAGCAGTATCAGCACCATCGGGTCGTTCAATTGCGCAGCGCAGCGCCGGTACAGCGGCGTAGGCTTGGCCTCGCGCAATTTGTTCTCGCCGTACAATTGCCGCCGCAGCGCCGCCTCGCGCCCGCTCAGACCGGCCTCGCCGCTGCCCAGCCGCCGCAGCACCTCGTCCGCGTCAAGCAGATATGCGTCTTTCACCAGCATACTATCACCTCGGCATAATCTATGCGCCGGGGGACCGAAGCATGTCTTTGCGCATATAATGAAGCAGGAAACACCGGCGATAATCCCCCGCTATTATATAGAAAGGACGATACGATGATATATCTCGACAACGCCGCCGGCAGCCATCCCAAGCCGCCGCAGCTCAGCGCCGCGCTGACCGCCGCGCTCGACCGCTACGGCGCTAATCCCGGGCGCGGCAATTACCGGCTCAGCCGCGAGACCGCGGTGATGTTAGAGACGGTGCGCGAGCGGCTGACCGCCTTTTTCGGCGGCACGGACAGCCGCCGCATGGTCTTTACCTCCGGAGCCACGGCGGCGCTGAATATGGCGATATACGGCCTGATGCGGCCGGGGCAGGAGCTGATCATCTCCGGAGCCGAGCATAACGCCGTGTACCGGCCGGCGGCGGCGCTGGCCGACAGCCGCATGATCAAGCTGCTGCGCGCGCCGGCGGATCGATACGGCTACGTCCCGGTAGAGGAATTTGCGCGGCGCATCAGCCCGCGCACCGGCCTGCTGGCCTGCGTGCATGCCTCTAATGTGTGCGGCGCGGTACAGCCGGTAGAGCGGCTGGCCGAGCTGGCCGCGCAGCGGCGGCTGCCGCTGCTGATCGACGCGGCGCAGACGGCGGGGCTGGCCGATATCCGCCTCGACCGCCTGCCCGGGAGGGTGCTGTTGGCCTTTCCCGCGCATAAGGCGCTGTACGGTATCGCCGGACTGGGCGGCCTGTACGTGTCGCTGGGCGTTGACCTGCGCCCGCTGCTGCATGGCGGCACGGGTACGCTCTCCGAACAGCGGGCGATGCCGGCGGAGCTGCCGCAACGGCTGGAGGCCGGCAGCCTCAATACGCCGGCGGTAGCGGCGCTCGGCGCGGCGCTGGACTTCGTCGCCGAGCGCGGCGTGGAACAGCTGTACGCGCAGGCGCGGCGGCTCGCCGATCTGCTGGCGGAAAAGCTGGGCAATATCCCGCGCGTGCGTCTGCAGCTGCCGCCCGAGCCGCGCCCGCGTATGCCGGTGCTGTCGCTGACCATCGACGGCATCTGCGCCAATCAGGCGGCGGACTGGCTGGACGCGGACTATGATATCGCGGTGCGCGCCGGCTATCACTGCGCGCCGCTGGTGCATAAGGCGCTCGGCACATGGGAGGAAGGCACGCTGCGCATCTCCCCCGGCTGCTTCAACAGCGAACGCGATATCGAGCAGACCGCCCGCGCCATCGCCGCCATCGCAAAACGGGTTTAGAACAGCGGGCGGTGGCCAGCCGCCAGATGTCAGCTCTTGCGGCCATCTTTCATCTTGACAGCCGCCGCGGAGACAGCTATAATGTTAGTTGCCGAACAGTTAGGGGGCGAACAATATGGAAGACAGGTCTATCGGACGCGAATTGAAAAGCGTCTCTGTGCTGCTCAAACGCCGCTTGAACGACGGCGCAGCGCGCAGCGGCATCGAGCTGATCAGCGGCGCGCAGGGGTTGATACTCAATCACCTGTTCGAGCAGCGCTATACCGTGGTCTGCCAGAAGGATATCGAGCAGGCCTTCGACATTCGCCGCTCCACGGTCAGCGGCGTGCTGTCGCTGATGGAGAAAAACGGCCTTATCGAACGCGCGAGCGTACCCGGCGACGCGCGGCTCAAATGCCTGCGCCTGACCGCCAAGGGTCTGCGGCAGCAGCAGCTGATACGCAGCGAGATCATGCTGCTGGAGCAGCAGATACGCCGCGGGCTCGGCGAGGCGGAGCTGGCGGTCTTTTTTGGCGTGATGGACAAGATCCGCGCCAATCTGCAGGAGGAGCTATGATCAAACTGTTAGCCTCGGCGGTGGGCGAATACAAAAAAGCCGCCATCCTCTCGCCGCTGTTCATCAGCCTTGAGGTAATATTGGAGGTCGTCATCCCGCTGCTGATGGCCTATTTGATCGACCGCGGCATCGACGCCGGCTCGCTGCCGATGATCGTGCGCTACGGGCTGATGCTGGTGGTGGCGGCGCTGTTCTCGCTGCTGTTCGGCGTGCTGTCCGGCCATTACGCGGCGGTAGCCTCCGCCGGTTATGCGCGCAATCTGCGGCGCAAGCTGTTCTATGCGGTGCAGGATTTCTCATTTGCCAATATCGACAAGTTCTCCACCGCCTCGCTGGTGACGCGCCTGACCACCGACGTGACCAATATCCAGGGCGCGTTCATGATGATCATTCGCGTGGCGGTGCGCTGCCCGCTGATGCTCGGCTTTGCGCTGGCGATGTCCTTTGCCATCAATTCGCGGCTGGCGATGATCTATGCCGGCGTGATACCGGTGCTGGGGCTGGGGCTGTTCCTGATCATGAGCAACGCGCATCCGATCTTCGAGCGCGTGTTCCGCTCATATGACCGGCTGAACAACGTGGTGCGCGAAAATCTGCGCGGCATCCGCGTGGTCAAAGCCTTTGTCCGCGAGCAGCATGAGGTGGAGAAATTCTCCGCCGTCTCCGAGAGCATTTACCGCGATTTCTCCCGCGCCGAGCGGCTGTTAGCCTTCAATGCGCCGCTGATGCAGCTCTGCCTGTACGCGACGCTGCTGTTGATCTCGTGGTTCGCCGCCCAGATGATAGTCGGCGGCGAGATGACCACCGGCGAGCTGGTATCGCTGATCACCTATACGATGCAGGTGCTGATGAATCTGATGATGCTGTCGATGGTGTTCGTGATGATCACCATTTCCCGCGCCTCGGCCAAGCGTATCTGCGAGGTGCTGCGCGAGCAGCCGGATATCGTGCAGCCGCCTGCCGGTACGGCGGTGCGCGAGGTAGCCGACGGCAGCATCGTCTTTGAGCATACCGGCTTCTCCTATGCCGGAGACGCGGGCAATCTGTGCCTGAGCGGCGTCGATCTCGCCATCGCCTCCGGCGAAACGATGGGTATCATCGGCGGCACCGGCTCCTCGAAAACGACGCTGGTACAGCTGATACCGCGGCTCTATGACGTGACCGTGGGGCGGGTGCTGGTCGGCGGCGTGGACGTGCGCGATTATGAATTAGCGGCGCTGCGGCAGGCCGTGGGCATGGTGCTGCAAAAGAACGTGCTGTTCGCCGGTACGGTGGCGGATAATCTGCGCTGGGGCGATCAGCACGCCACGGACGAGGAGCTGCGCGCGGCCTGCCGTCTGGCGCAGGCCGACGGCTTTATCAGCGAGTTTGAGCACGGCTATCAGCAGCTGATCGAGCAGGGCGGCAGCAACGTTTCGGGCGGGCAGCGGCAGCGCTTATGTATCGCGCGGGCGCTGCTGAAAAAGCCCAGGATACTGATACTTGACGATTCGACCTCCGCCGTCGATACCGCCACCGACGCGGCGCTGCGCCATGCGCTGGCCGAGTACATGCCGGAGACGACCAAGATCATCATCGCCCAGCGCGTGGCCTCGGTGATGCACGCGGACAAGATCGTCGTCATGGATCAGGGGACGATAAACGGCATCGGCACGCATCAGCAGCTATTGGCGGCTAACGCCATTTACCGCGAGATCTATTATTCGCAGACGCAGAAGGAGGCCGCCCATGAATAGGCAGATCAACTTCAACGCCCGCGGCCCCGGACGCGCCGGCGTGCCGCTGCCCGACCGCGAGACCCTGCATTTATCCAAACGCTCGGCCGCTCGCCTGCTCGGTTATATCTTCACCGGCTATAAGCTGCGCTTCGCCTTTGTCGGCCTCTGCATACTCGTGTCCTCGCTGGCCGGGGTAGCGGGTTCGCTGTTCATCAAAACGGTGGTCGATGATTTCATCGTGCCGCTGCTCGGGCAGCAGTCGCCTGATTTTATGCCGCTGCTCCAGGCGGTGCTGATAATGGGCGGCGTGTATATCGTCGGCGTATTGTCCACGCTCTTTTATTCGCGCACCATGGTGACGATAGCGCAAGGCGTGCTGCGCGATATCCGCAATAAGATGTTCGCCGGTATGCAGAAGCTGCCGGTACGCTATTTCGACACGCATAGCTTCGGCGATACGATGAGCCGCTACACCAATGATACCGATACGCTGCGGCAAATGATCGCGCAAAGCCTGCCGCAGCTGCTGTCGATGGTGGTGACGGTGGCAGCGATCTTCTTGACGATGCTGTTCCTGAGCTGGGAGATGACCATTATCATCATCGCCGGCGTATGCCTGATGTACGCGATCACGCGGCGCATCGCCGCCGCCAGCGGCAAATACTTCATCCAGCAGCAGCAATCGCTGGGCGCGACCAACGGCTATATCGAGGAGCTGATCAACGGCGTGAAGGTGGTGCAGGTATTCGGCCATGAGCAACAGACCAAGGACGGCTTTGACGCGGTCAACGACGAGCTGTGCGCCAACGCCACCGCCGCCAACCGGCTGGCCAATATCACCATGCCGATCATGGGCAATATCGGCTATCTGCTGTATTCGCTGGTGGCGATCGGCGGCGGCCTGCTCTCGGTCAGCGGCCTCAGCCCGATCAGCCTCGGCACCATTGCCGGCTTCCTGCAATTAACGCGCAACTTTACCAGCCCGGTCGGGCAGATCGCCGCGCAGGTCAATTCGGTGATCATGGCTCTGGCCGGAGCGGAGCGCATCTTTAAGCTGATGGACGAACAGCCGGAGGCGGACGACGGCTATGTGACGCTGGTCAACGCGCGCGTCAATATGCGCGGCGAGCTGGTGGAAGCGCCGCAGCGCACCGGCATGTGGGCGTGGAAGCATCCGCACAGCGACGGCAGCGTCACCTATACCGAGCTCAAGGGCGACGTGCGCTTCCATGAGGTCGATTTCAGCTATGACGGCGAAAAGCAGGTGCTGCGCGACGTCAGCCTCTTTGCCAAGCCCGGACAGAAGCTGGCCTTTATCGGCGCTACCGGCGCGGGCAAGACCACGATCACCAATCTGATCAACCGCTTTTATGATATTGCCGACGGCAAGATCCGCTACGACGGCATCAATATCAACAAGATCAAAAAGGACGACCTGCGCCGCTCGCTGGGCATGGTCTTGCAGGAGGTCAACCTGTTCACCGGCACGGTGCTGGAGAATATCCGCTACGGGCGGCTGGAGGCCAGCGACGCTGAATGTATCGAGGCGGCGCGCCGCGCCAATGCCGACAGCTTCATCAGCCGCCTGCCGCAGGGCTACGACACGCTGCTCAGCGGCGACGGCTCGGGGCTGTCGCAGGGGCAGCGGCAGCTGCTGTCGATCGCCCGCGCCGCCGTCTCCGACCCGCCGGTGCTGATACTGGACGAGGCGACCTCTTCCATCGACACGCGCACCGAAGCCATCGTGCAGCAGGGCATGGACGCGCTGATGAGCGGGCGCACGGTGTTTGTGATCGCGCATCGCCTCTCCACCGTGCAGAACGCCGACGCGATACTGGTGCTGGAGGGCGGGCGGATAATCGAGCGCGGCGACCATGACGAGCTGCTGGCGCTCGGCGGCAAGTATGCGCAGCTTTATCACGGCGCATTTGAATTAGACTAAGCCAGCGCGACGATAAACTTCGCGATACGGCGTTACAGATTTCAGCCAGCGTCGTCACATACGTTGCGTAGTATGCTCCTTGCCCAAACCCCACCCGGCAGTCGCTGCGCTTTGTGCCGTGTGGGGACCCCTGGGGCTGGCTGAAATCCGCGCCTTGCGCGGTCAAGGCGGGCGAATAGAACATACAAAAAAGAGGCGGGGGGAGCCGCCTCTTTTTGTCGCGAAGTCCGGCGCCCTCGCCGTCTCGCTTGCGCCCGTCTCTGCCAAAACGGACGCCTGTGGGGGAATGATAAGAACAAGAAGGTAGGATCGTCCTCCAATTCATACATTCCCCGCAAGAACAAGCAAAAAAGCCGCTTTCCGTATATGAAAGCAGCTGATCGACTTAATCATTGCTCCTTTCCAAACACGGGAGGCACAGCTGTTTCCGGCTGAACCCATTGGTCATTCCGCATGGCCTGAGCTGTAGCGGAGTAGACTCGGAATATATGAAATTGTGGCTTCCTGTTCGTATATTATAATCAATATCCCGCCTTCTGTCAAGCGCATTTTTGGCAGGTGATAGCGCGGCGGGCGGCGAATTAAGATAGATTGTCAGGCGACGGATCAGGGAGGACGGGCGATGAAAAGGTCATTATCGCGTTTATTGGGCGGCATGCTGCTGCTGGCGCTGGCGCTGGGGATATCCCCGACGGCGCAGGCGCATCCCGAGGTGCGCGTCAACGTCAACGGCGCGCCGGTGACGATGGACGTGCCGCCGATCATCGAGAACGGGCGCACGCTGGTGCCGGTACGCGCCGTCTCCGAGAGCATGGGCGCTGCGGTGGACTGGGATAGCGCCCAGCGCATGGTCACGGTGCAGCGCGGCGGCGATACGATATTGCTGTATATCGACTCGGCCAACACCTACGTCAACGGCCAGCTTGTTCCCATCGACGTACCGGCGCGCATCGTCAACAGCCGCACGCTGATACCGCTGCGCTTCATCATGGAAAATATGGGCGCCGAGGTGAGCTGGGACGGCGTAAATTATATCGTCGATATCACTATATCGGACACGGCGGCAAGCAGCGACTTCAGCCAGATGGAGCGGCAGTTGCTGGAGCTGCTCAATCAACGGCGGCAGGCGGCGGGGCTGAGCGACCTGCAAGCGCTGACGCAGCTAAACGAGCTGGCGGCCGCGCATCGCCAGGATATGGCCGCCAATAGCTTTTTCTCCTCGGTATCGCCGACGCACGGAGGCTTGAAGGCGCGCGCCGCCGCGGCGCAGCTCGGCTCGGTGCAGGAATATCTGGCTTACGGCCTCCCCTATGCCGACCGCATATTAGCGGCGTGGCTGGACGAACCGAGCTTCTCCGAGCTGGCGCTGTCCGCCGATTGCGCCTATATCGGGCTGAGCCTCGGCGCGGGCACGGCTGCCGGCAGCGCGACGCTGGGCGACGTGTACGCTGTGGCCGAGTTAGCGGTGGGGCGCGGGGTGATAATAGGCGCGCGCGAACGCTTCAGCGACGCGGACAGCATACAGATAAGCGGCTACGTGGCGGATAGCGACACGCCGCTGATCCTCTATTATCTGCGCGGCAACGATCAAAGCGCCTATGACAGCCGCGAGGTGATCTATCCGCAGCGCAGCAGCAGCGGCTATTTCAGCTGCGCCGTTCCGCTGCCGCAGGCGGGGACGTATCTGCTGTGGCTGGATCAGGACAGCATCCTGATCACCCGCAATTAAAAACAGCAGTCAGCGGTCTGCGGTCAGCAAAAAACAAAACCCCTGTAATAACAGGGGTTTTGTTTATATTCCGCATTGCTTTTCCGCTAACACAATAAGCCTATCGCCGGTCGGTAAGATCAGGAAGGCTGCGCAGCAGCGCATTCGCTGTCCGCGCCGGTCAATATATCCAACCCATGATCGAGCGCGCCGATGATATAGCCCAGCGATTCACGCACCGCCTTGGGGCTGCCGGGCAGATTGACGATCAGCGTGCCGCCGCGTATCGCCGCCACGGCGCGCGAGAGCATGGCGCGGTCGGTGATAGTCAGCGAATTGGCGCGCATCGCCTCGGCGATGCCGGGCGCCATGCGCTCGGCCGCGTCGCAGGTGGCCTCGGGGGTAACGTCGCGCGGGGAAAAGCCGGTGCCGCCGGTGGTCAGTATCAGCTCGGCCAAGCCGCCGTCGCAGATCTCGACCAGCGCCGCGGCGATCTGCTCACGCTCGTCGGGGATGACGCGCATCAGCGCCGTCCGCCAGCCATGCTCGGTGATGATACGCGCGATCTCCGGCCCGGATTTATCCTCGCGCTCTCCGGCCGCGCCCTTATCGGAAATAGTCAGTATCGCCACCTTATACATGCGCCGCACCTCCCCGCTCGATATGCAGTATATCGCCGGCCTTGACCGCTCCGCCGCGCAGTACGCGGGCAAACACGCCCTCGCGCGGCATGATGCAGTCGCCCATCGTCTGAAAGATGACGCAGCCGTGATGACATTCCTTGCCGATCTGCGTCAGCTCCAGCTCCGCCGCGCCGACGCGCATCCGCGTACCGAGCGGCAGCGCCTTGAAGTCGATACCGGCGACGATCAGGTTCTCGCCGAACGCGCCATCCGCCACCTGCGCGCCGCGCGCGCGGAATTCCTCGATCTTATCCCAGCTGAGCAGGCTGACCTGCCGGTGCCAGTCGCCGGCATGAGCGTCGCCCTGCAAGCCGTGACCGGCGATCAGCTCTCCCTGCCCGACGTCCTGCTTGGGCGTGCCCTTGGCCTCGCTCAGACAGACGGCCAGCACTTCCCCTGTTTGCGGTGCGCTTTTGCTCATATTAACCTCCGAATCCGGACATACAGCCTGTTTCGGCATTGCCCGCGTCCTGTTGACGGGCGAAATCGTGCTGCTTGGGCTTATTCATCACGGCGGCGGCGATCAGCTCCATCAGCTGCTGGTCGCTGCTGCCGCCGCGCAGGGCGGCGCGCAGGTCTACGCCGTCATTATAGTACAGGCACAGCTTGAGCTTGCCGTCGGCGGTCAGGCGCAGACGGTTGCATTCGCTGCAAAAGGCGTGGCTGACGGCGCTGATCAGGCCGATCTTGCCGACAAAGCCGGGCGGCTGATAATGCCTGGCCGGACCGTTGCCGTAAATATGCGCGGCCAGCGGCTCAAACGCGCCGAAGCGCGCCTCTAACAGCGCCAGTACCTCGGTATTATCTATGGGCTGATACTGACTGCCCTCGCCGATCGGCATCACCTCGATAAAGCGCACCGCCAGCGGGTCATGGCGCGCTAATTGGGCGATCTCTATCAGCTCGTCGTCATTGAAGCCGCGCTGCGGCACGGTATTGGTCTTGACGCGCGGTATGCCGGAGGCCAGCGCCGCCTCCAGCCCCGCCAGCACGCGGCTGAGATCGCCGAGACGGCTGATATAACGGAATTTATCGGGCTTCAGCGTATCGAGGCTGATATTGACCGCGTCCAGACCGGCCTTCTCCAAGGCGGCGATCTGCTCGGCGAGCAGCACGCCGTTGGTCGTCAGCGTCACCTGCTCCACGCCCGGCAGCTCCTTGAGCCGCGCCACCAGACCGGCGCAGCCGCGCCGCACCAGCGGTTCGCCGCCGGTGATCTTGTACTTGCTGACGCCGAGCGCGGCGAATACGCGCGCCAAACGCAGCAGCTCCTCATAGCTGAGCACCTCGTCATGGCTGATCGAGGGTAAGCCCTGCTCGGGCATGCAATAGCGGCAGCGCAGATTGCAGCGGTCGGTGATGGAGATGCGTATATAGTCGATATAGCGCTGAAATTTGTCGATCATCGTCTGCCCCTTGTGCCCGATAACGCATGATGACAATGTCATTGACAGTTATAGGGAATGCCTTAGCGTCTATTTATTATAGGCGATTTCACGCAAAAAGGCAAGCGGGCTCTACGTCAGCAGCAATACCTTCGCCGGATGCACCGCTAAATACTCCGGCATACCCTTCGCGCCGCCATCCTTGGCGTACTGCCACCACAGACGCTCGCTGCCGGCGGCGCGGCAGATCATGCTCTGCTCAAACGGGCTTTCGCTGACGCCCTCGACCGTGACGGCAAAGGCGTTGACCGCGTCGCTGGCGGCGGGGTAAAAGTCATGCGCGCGCACGCCGACGGCGCTTATATCCGCGCCGACCTCGCGCTCGCTGCGCAGCGTGACGCCCCAATCCTCGGCATAGACGCTGTGGCTGCCCGTGCGGCGGGCGGCGGAGATATTCTTGCAGCCGGTAAGGCGGGCGATCTGCGTTTTACCCGGCTGGGCGAACAGCTCCTTGGTCGCGCCGCTGCCAATGATGCGCCCGTTATCCATCACCAGCAGGCGGCTGCAAAAGCGGTACAGCTCGTCGCGGTTATGACTGACCATGATCAGCTGATCGTCCAGCCCGGTCAACAGCTCGCTCAATTGCTGCTGCACCTGGTCTTTGAGATACTGGTCGAGCGCGGAGAACGGCTCGTCGAGCAGGATCAGCCGCGGCTGATAGGCGAGGATGCGCGCCAAAGCCACGCGCTGCTGCTGGCCGCCGGATAATTGCCGCGGATAATGCTGCTCCAGCCCTTGCAGCTGCATTTGCTCGATCAAAGCGGCGATGCGCCGGTCGGCGGCGGCCTCGGCATGGCTGAGGCGCAGACCGCAGGCGATATTGTCGGTGACGGTCAGATGCGGGAACAGCGCGTAATTCTGGAACAGGTAGCCGATGCGCCGCTGCTGCGGCGGTATATCGACGCGCGCGGCGCTGTCATAGAGCAGCTCGCCGTCCAACTCGATGCGCCCGCTGTCGGGGCGCACGATACCGGCCAGGCTCTTGAGCGTCATCGACTTGCCGCAGCCGGAAGCGCCGAGTATGCCCAGCCGCCCGCGCTCCGCCGCCAGGACGTTGGAGAAGGCGATATCCAGCGTGAAGCCCCTGACCGCTTTTTTGATCCTTGCGTTCAAATTCATCTGCCGATACCCGCCTTGTATTTTTGCTCTTTATTGGTAAAATAATTCATCGCTACGATCACCACCAGGCAGATCGCCACTAATATCGCCACGTAGCGATATGCGCCCGCCATATCGCCGCCCGCCACCTCCGAATACACGGCCAGCGGCAGGGTGCGCGTTTTGCCGGCGATATTGCCGGCGATCATCGCCGTCGCGCCGAACTCGCCCAGCCCGCGCGCAAAGGCCAGCACGCCGCCCGCCGCCACGCCGGGCAGCGACAGCGGCAGGGTGATGCGCCAGAAGATGCGGCGGCGCGGCATACCGAGCGTGGCCGCCGCCTGCAGCAGATCGGAGTCCACCTGCGCGAAAGCGGCGCGCGCCGAGCGGTACATCAGCGGGAAGCTGATCACCACCGCCGCCAGCACCGTCGCCGACCAGGAGAAGGCGATGCGATAGGCGAAAAAGTCGATCAAAAACGCGCCGATGGGACGCTGCACGCCGAAGATATACAGCAAAAAAAAGCCGGCCACGGTCGGCGGCAGTACCATCGGCAGCGTCAGCAGGCCGTCGAGCAGCATTTGCAGCCACGGGCGGCGCAGCGCCTCCACGGCGCGGGCGCAGAAGATGCCGAGAAAGAAGGTGATGAAAATGGCGGTAAAAGCCGTCTTCATCGAGATCAGTATCGGTGAAGGGTCGAACATAGACGGTTCTCCATATCGCGGCATGACGCGGGCGCACATACCCCGCCCGCGTCATACCATAAAATCAGGTTCAATAAGCTAAGATTTAGTTGACGGTAAATCCGTATTCAGTAAACACGGCGGCAGCCTCATCGCTTTGCAGGAAGTCGATGAACAGCTGCGCGGCCTCGGCCTGCGGGGCGTCGGCCAGCAGCGCTACCGGGTAGATGACCGGCGCGGCCAGCGCGCCTGCCGGCGCTTCGGCGATCACGGTCACGCCGTCATTGGAGGCGGCGTCGGTGGCATAGACCACGCCGATATCAGCCGAGCCCTCCGCCACCCAGTTCAGCACCTCGGTAACATTGGTGCCGAGACTGGCTTTGGCCAGCACCTGCTCCCAGATGCCAAGGCTGGTGAAGGCCTCCTGGGCATACTGACCGGCGGGCACGGATTCGGGGTCGCCGATGGCGATGATCGCGGCGTCGGCCGCCTGCTCGAAGGAATCGATGCCGGAGGGGGCAGCCGCCGGCTCAATCAGCACTATCTTGTTCTCCAGCAGCTCTATCACCGCCGCCTGCTCGACAAAGCCGCCCTCGACCAGCGCGTTCATCTGCTTGAGCGCGGCGGACATGAAGATATCGGCCGCCAGGCCTTCCTCGATCTGCGTTTGCAGCTTGCCGGAGCTGTCATAGGTACCCTCTACGGTGATCCAGTCGTATTGCTGCTCAAACATCGGGATCAGCGATTCGACGTAGGCGTTCTCCAGCGAGGCGGCGGCGGCGATCAGTATGGTCGCCGGCTGATGCTCCTCGACCGCCTGCTCCTCGGCCTCAGGCTCGGCAGCGGGTTCCTCGGCGGGAGCGGCGCAGCCCATCAGCAGCATCGCACCCAATAGCAGCATTGTTATCAGTATTAACCACGATTTTTTCAGCAACATTATTCTACCTCCACTCGGCGTTCGCCGGATTTTTTGTTGTACATCATTTGCCAAAGCCGCAGGCCGGATACACGCAGTCGGTACAATTCAAGCATAATCCGCCCTCGCCCAGCGCCGCCAGCTCGTCGCGGCTGATCGTATCGGCGGCCAGCACGCGCGGCAGCAGCACGTCAAAGATAGTGCGGCGGGCGTACATCACGCAGCCGGGCAGACCCAGCACCGGCGTATCGCCAAGATAGGCGAGCAGCGCCATCGCCCCGGGCAGAGCCGGCGCGCCGTAGCTGACGATATCCGCGCCGCTGTTCTTGATCGCCAGCGGCGTTTTGTCGTCGGGATCGACGCTCATGCCGCCGGTGCAGATGATCAGCTCCGCGCCGGCTGCCGCCAGCTCGCGGATAGCGTTGGTAATGCGCACGTCGTCGTCGTCCAGCACGATATGCGCGCTCATCGGCACGTTGTATTCCTTGAGCTTTTCCACGATCACCGGCGAAAAGGCGTCCTTGATCCGATGATGATAGACCTCGTTGCCGGTGGTGATCTGGGCAAAGCTCCTGATCTTATACGGCTTGATCTCCAGCAGCGGCCCGGGACCCGCCGCCTGTTGAGCGCGGCGCAGCTTGGCCTCGGCGATCACCAGCGGGATCACGCGCGTACCGGCCAGCTTATCGCCGGCCTTGACCGGCGTATTGCCGTGGCGGGTGGCGATGATCATCTCGCCCAGGCCGTTGACCGCGCGCAGGCGCGTGGAATCGACCTTGAGCAGGCCGTCGATCTCGGCAAAAGCGTCGATCTTGCCTTCCTTGACCGCGGAGGGGCGGATATGGCGGTTGGCCAGCAGCTGCCACAGCAGCTGCACCGCCTCGTCCTCATGCAGCATACCCTCCTGCTTTTCCCAGACGAACAGCTTGTCCTTACCCATGGACAGCAGCACCGGAATATCCTCGGCGCATACGACGTGCCCCTTGCGGAAACGCGCGTCCTTGGTCTCGCCGCGGATGATCTGGGTCAGATCATGGCACAGCACATGGCCGACAGCGTCCGCTGTGGCGATCAGCTTCACAGCAAAAACTCCTTTGTTCGATAATTAGCTAACTATCCTGACATAAGGATAATACACGGAGCGTATTTTGTCAAGGCTTATTATTGCGCGAGAATAATATTAAAGCCGGCGTTTATGATCACCATCCCCTTGGCAGGCGAAAATCTACATTTTCCTCTTGACAGTTGAGCGGTCATTCAACTATAATCAGGATGACGGTTGAATAATCGTTCAACTGTCGGCGCGGGAGGCGGATACGGAGGCTGCGGGAGGCGGGCTATGACGGACAATATAGCGGTATGCGATTGCGAGATCATTCATGAGCAGGAGGTGGAGCAGGCGCGGCGCGCCATGCCCGACGCGGGCGAGCTGGCGAGGACGGTGGCGCTGTTCCGTCTACTCGGCGATATGACGCGGCTCAAACTGGTAGCGGCGTTGCAGGGGCGCGAGCTGTGCGTCTGCGACCTGGCGGCGCTGCTGCAAATGAGCAAATCGGCGGTATCGCATCAGCTGAGCGAGCTGCGGCGGCAGCAGCTGGTCAAATTCCGCCGCGACGGTAAATTCGTATTTTACTCGCTGGACGACGAGCACGTGGAGGAAATAATCGCCATGGCGCTGACCCACGTTCATCATCAAAAGCTGCAGGAGGACATATGAGCAACGAACATACGCAAGGCGCTTGTCACGATCACTACGAACACGGATGCGGGTGTCAGCATGGCCACGCCCATGCCTCGGGCGCGAACAGCCTTGACCGCGCGACGCTGCTGCGCATCATCATCAGCGCGCTGCTGCTGGGCGCGGCGCTGCTGGCGGGGGCCGCTCCGGCGCCGCTCAGGCTGGGGCTGTTCGCCGCGGCGTATCTGCTATGCGGCGCGGACGTATTATGGCGCGCGCTGGGCAGGCTGCTGCGAGGGCGCGCCTTTGACGAAAACCTGCTGATGAGCATCGCCACGGTGGGCGCGGCGGCGATCGGCGAATATCCCGAGGCGGTGGCGGTGATGCTGCTTTATCAGGTCGGCGAGCTGTTTCAGGACTATGCGCTGGGGCGGTCGCGGCGCTCGATCTCGGCGCTGCTGGACATTCGCCCCGACAGCGCCACCGTACAGCGCGGCGGCCGGCTCTCCGTGGTTCCCGCCGCCGAGGTGGCGGCCGGCGAAACTATCGTCATCCGTCCCGGCGAGCGCGTGCCGCTGGACGCGGTGCTCGTCGAAGGGCATTCCGCGCTCGATACCTCGGCGCTGACCGGCGAGGCGCTGCCGCGCGAGGTCAAGCCCGGCGATACGCTGCTTTCCGGCTGCATCAATCTCAGCGGGCTGCTGACGGCGCAGGTGAGCAAGGAATACGGCCAGTCCACAGCCGCGCGCATCCTCGAGCTGACCGAGCATGCCGCCGCCAGCAAAGCCGCTCCCGAGCAATTCATCACCCGCTTTGCCCGCTATTACACGCCAGCGATGGTCGGTCTGGCGGCGGCGCTGGCGCTGCTGCCGCCGCTGCTGCTGCCCGGCGCGCAATTCGCCGACTGGCTGTACCGCGCGCTGGTATTCCTCGTCATCTCCTGCCCCTGCGCGCTGGTGATCTCGGTGCCGCTGACCTTCTTCGCCGGACTGGGCGCGGCCTCCAGGCAGGGCATACTGATCAAGGGCGGCAATTATCTGCATGGCCTGTCACGCGCCGTCAGCGTCTTTTTCGATAAGACCGGCACGCTCACCGAAGGGCGCTTCTCCGTACGCCAACTGCTGCCGGCGCAGGGCGTCAGCGCCGGCGAGCTGCTGCAAGCCGCCGCCTATGCCGAGCATCATTCGCATCATCCGCTGTCGCAGTCGATCTGCCGCGCCTATGACGCGCCGATCGACGAGACGCTGATCGAAGCCGCCGAGGAGATCGCCGGTCAGGGCACGCGCGTCACCGTCGCGGGACGCAGGCTCTGCGCCGGCAATCTGCGGCTGCTGGCCGACGCGGGGGTGGCATTGCTCGAGACGGCGCAGGACGAAGCTGCCGAGCGCGGCGACAGCGTCGTGCATATTGCCGCCGACGGAGCGTACCTGGGCAAGATACTGCTCGCCGACCAGCTCAAGCCCACGGCTGCGGCAGCCGTCGCCGCGCTCAAGGCGGCGGGGATACGCCACACCGGCCTGCTGAGCGGCGATAACCGCGCCACCGGCGAACGGGTAGCGCGGGAGCTGGGGCTAGACGAGGCCTGCTGCGAGCTGCTGCCCGCCGACAAGCTGCGGCTGCTGGAGCAGCGCCTGGCCGAGACGCCGCCGGGACGGCAGCTGATCTACGTCGGCGACGGGGTCAACGACGCGCCGGTGCTGGCGCGCGCCGATATCGGCGTGGCTATGGGCGAGCTGGGCGCGGACGCGGCGATCGAGGCGGCGGATATCGTGATCATGACCGATCAGCCGTCCAAGCTGCCGGAGGCGATAGGCGTCGCGCGGCGCACCATGCGCATCGTGCGGCAGAATATCGTCTTTGCGCTGGGGATAAAGCTGCTGATGCTGGCGCTGGGCGCGTTCGGCATGGCGACGATGTGGCAGGCGGTGTTTGCCGACGTGGGAGTGGCGTTGTTGGCCGTCCTCAACGCCATGCGCGCTTTTTCAACGGCGCGCCGATAAACGCCGCCCTCGTCCGGCCGTCTTGGTGGGAGCATTGTTCATAGAGATGGACATAAACTCCCGCTCACGGCGGCGCAACTTGGGGAGAGGAAAAAGCTTAAAACTAAATAACCAAAAGACTACCAAAAGATTAAAGATAATAGAATAAAGATAAACAAAAATAATCAAGATAAAAGAATAAAGACAAAAGATAAAGGATTAAAGCTAAATGATAAAAATTAAAAATTAAGAATAAAGATAAAAAATAAAGCAAAAAACATAAAAATAAGAGCAACCGCTAACAGTTGCTCTTAAATACTACATACTATAAACTACACGCCATAAATTACTTATAATCCGGCAGCAGCGCCTCGATCAGCCTTTGCAGGTCGCCGGCGGAATAATACTCCAGCGACAGCCGCCCGCGTTCCGCGCCGCCGTTGATCGCCGCCTTAACGCCATGCTTGCTGCCGATGCGCTTGGCGATATCCGCCAGCACCGCGTCCTGCGCCGCCTTGGGCTTTTTCGCGGGCGCGGGGGCTTTCTCCTCCGCCAGACGCTTGGCCAGCGCCTCGCTCTGCCGCACCGACAGCCGCTCGCGCACTATCGCCGCCAGCAGCCTGCCGCGCGCGCTCTCGTCGCCGAGGCTGAGCAGGGCGCGGGCATGACCGGCGCTCAGCTCGCCGTCGTTCAGCAGCTTTTTCTCCTGCGGATGCAGCTTGAGCAGGCGCAAGGTATTGGCGATATACGGGCGGCTCTTGCCCAGCCGCTCGGCCAGCGCCTCCTGCGTATAGCCGTGCTCGGCGATCAGCTGTTGATACGCCTCCGCCTCCTCTAAATCACGCAGATCCTCGCGCTGGATATTCTCGATCAGCGACAGCTCGGCCAGCTGCTTTTGATCCAGCTCGCGCACGATACAGGGCACTTTCTCCAGCCCCGCCAGCTGCGCCGCGCGGAAACGCCGCTCTCCGGCGACGATCATATACTCGGCCTGGCCGCTCGCATCCTCGGTGACGATCAGCGGCTGCATCACGCCGTATTGTATGATCGAAGCCTTCAGCTCTTGCAGTTTATCCTCGTCGAACGACTGCCGCGGCTGCTGCGGATTGGCGATCAGCGCCGTTACCGCCACCTGCAGCACGCGCTCCTTCTCCTGCGCCGCGTCATATACCGGCTTATCCGGTATCAGCGCCGACAGGCCCTTGCCCAAGGCGGGTTTTTTATTTGCCATGATGACCTCCGTTATTGCTGAGCGAGAAATTCTTCGGCCAGCTTAAGATATTCGCCGGCTCCGCGCGACTTGCTATCGTAATAAATGCCCGGCACACCGAAGCTGGGCGCTTCCGACAGGCGCACCGAGCGCGAGATGATCGTCTTATACACCTTGTCGCCGAAATACTGCCGCGCCTCCTCGGCCACCTGCGCCGAGAGATTGGTGCGGCCGTCATACATGGTCAGCAGCACGCCCTCGATCGCCAGACCGGGATTGAGATTGTTCTCCACCAGCCCATAGGTGGACAATAGCTGCCCCAGCCCCTCCAGCGCGTAATACTCGCATTGCAGCGGCACCAGCACGCTGTCGGCGGCGGACAGGGCGTTGATCGTCAGCAGCCCCAGGCTGGGCGGACAGTCGATGAGGATAAAATCATAGACCTTTTTGATCAGGCGCAGCGCGCGGCGCAGCTTATTCTCGCGCGAGATCGCCGAAACCAGCTCCACCTCCGCTCCGGCTAATTGTATGGTGGCGGGCAGTATATCCAGCCGCTCATAGGCGGTGGGCAGTATGACCGCCTCGGCGGGCGCGCCGTTGATCAGCACGTCATAGACGCAATGCTCGATGCTGCGGCGATCCAGGCCCAGGCCGGAGCTGGCGTTGCCCTGCGGGTCGAGGTCGATGATCAGCATTTTCTTGCCCCGCGCGGCCAGCGCCGCCGCTAAATTGATCGTGGTCGTGGTCTTGGCTACGCCGCCTTTTTGATTGACGATGGCGATGATTTTACCCATGAGTTACCCCTTTAGTCTTATGTCTATGCGGCACGTCCATAAACTACGCCATACGGCGTTACGCTCTGCGCCGTCTCCTCAGCGTATGTTTAAATACGCTTGGCAAACGCCGGCTTGAGCGCGCCTTGTCTGACTTGTTTCTGAACGCGCTGAACGTGCGAGTTTCGCGCCTGCATACCTGTGATTTTACCGAAGGCAAAAGCCAGATATATCGGCGCGCTGAACGTGCGAGTTTCGGATAATCCTGCGCGCAAACTCCGCCGGCGAGTTTAATCTATTCCCCATAACGACAGCATATTCCTTTTATTTACAGCGGTTTTTTAGCCGGCATACCGGCTCGGCGCGGGTACTTATCAGGCGTAGCTGCGGTTTTGACTATCAGCAGCACGGCGCGCTGCTCGCCGTCCGGCAGCGTATAATCCTCCTGCCCCGCATATGTGCCGCCGAGCACGGCCAGCGCCCTCTGCGCCGCCGCCAATTCCGCCGCCGCGTTCGCGCCCTTGAAGGCGGCGAAAACGCCGCCTGCGCGCAGCAGCGGCAGCGCGTATTCGCTGAGCACGGACAGCGGCGCGACCGCGCGCGCGGTGACGATATCGAAGCCGCCGCGCAGCTCGCCCCGTCCCGCATCCTCGGCGCGCAGGGCGACGGCGCGGACGTTTGACAGCCCCAGCGCCGCGGCCGCCTCATTGAGAAAAGCGGTCTTTTTTTGCGCGGCCTCCAGCAGCGTCCACTCCAGGCGCGGGCAGGCGATAGCCAACGGCAGCGCGGGAAAGCCGCCGCCCGAGCCGATATCGGCGGCGGCGCCGCCGTAAGCGTCAGCCAGCCGCGCGAACAGCGGCGCGGTCAGCAGCACGTCTAAATAATGCTTGCGCGCCGCCTCCGCCGCGCTGGTGATGGCGGTGAGATTGAAGCGGGCGTTGGCCGCCGTCAGCAGCCGCCAATGCGCGGCGCAGGCTTGCGGCAGGGTCGCGTCATACGCCACGCCTGCCGCCGTCAGGCCGCGCTCAATGATCTCGCACAATTCGTCCATATATCCTCGCCTGTCCTCGATGTGTCGGATTGTTTCACGTGGAACAATTCGTCAGCGGCGCGCTGCCTTTGGAAACCGCATGAGCGGTGCATTGAGGGTGCTGTTCTAAGCGGGAGAAAAGCTAATAGATAAATATTAAAGATAGAAAAGCAAAAAGACTAA
>JAUNBC010000009.1 GCA_030527285.1 Bacillota bacterium
GTCAAGCATATCGTCGTCGAAGATATCGTCAAAGCGGTCGTCGCCGTAAATATCGTCCAGATCGTCGAGCATATCGTCGAGCACCGGCAGCGGTATATTATTGGCGGTAGCATAGGCGATTATATCGGAGATGCGCATCGTGGTCAATTCGTCAATGCTGAGGGTGGGGTCGCCGTTCAACAGGCGGCGTATCAGCTCCATTTTACCGGCGGATACCTGATAGCCAGCCGCTAATTCCTGAAGCTTATCATTGCCGGTGAATTGCTGCGCATACAGCTGTACCTGCATCTGACGCTGTTCCACATAGTCGGCGATCGAGGTATTGACCTTATCCAGTACATGTTCGGAGCTGTTGGTATCGCGAACGGTGATCAGAATATCGTTTTGCAGCCCGGGGGCGATATAGCCCTTGAAGATCATCCGGTCGACCAGATCTTCGATCACTTCGTCCAGATCGCGGTCGCGGGGCGTATAGCCGGCCAGCAGCTCTTCGCCGTCGGCATTGAGAGCGTTGATGCTGACCACGCGGTCGATGCGGTTGGTTTCCAGCTCGATGCTGGGGTTGATGTCCAGCGAGATCACGTTGCAGGGGGTGAGCAGCAGATAGGCCACCGAGCTGAAGAATATCAGCAGCGCAAGCAGCGCAAAGAGCAGCGATCTGCCGATGGGCTTGCTGGTGAAGGGATGCGAGTTACTCATGGTTATATCCTCCGTTTTTTGATTTGTGTTTTGTTTTACGTCTGTATAACGCAGCGGCGGCTTATTTTATTGCATGCCCGGCAAAAAAAATTTTACGGCCCGCGTAGCAGGCCGTAAAATTGCGTTTATAAGATAATGGAAGCTTCGCGGGGCAACGGATAGCCCATTTCCGTCTCCTTGTTCAGGGCGCTCATGTAACGGCGCGATAATAAAATACCTTATTGATAGCTACCTGGCTCCGCGTTTTTGCGGCGCTATAGCGATTATTTGGGCAAATAGCGGTATATGGTCGGCTCGGATACGCCCATCGCTTCCGCGACCCGCGCCACCGAGCCCTTGAGATTGAAAACGCCGTTTTGATGCAGCTTGGCGATCAGCTGCTGCTTTTCCTGCGCGGTCAGGCGGTTGAGCGGCACTTTGGCGTCCATTGAGGTCAATATTTCGCGGATGTTGTTTTGTATCACGGCAGCGGCGGAGGTCAAAAAGACGCTGCTGTCCTCGCCGGCGCCGGCGGCGGGCGGCGCGTCGAGCGCCGCTAACTCGCGCATACGCTCGGCCATTTCCGCGTAGGCGGAAATATCGGCGTTGACGCAGATCATGCCCAGCAGCGTATTGTCATCGTCGCGGATGAAATAGCTGCAAGTACGCAGCGTGCGGCCATCGGCGGCGATAGTGGCATAATTGGGTCTGATCAGCGTGTCGCTTTTATCGCCCAGCATCTGTTGGGCGAATGCGGATAAGGGCGCGTCTATATCGCGGCCGCTGACATGGCGGTTGTGGATAAAGACGATGCTCGGCTTTTTGCCGCTCATATCATGAAGCACCAGCTCGGTGTTTTTATCCACCGTCATGCTCCAGAACTCCAGCAGCTTCAGGTAAGGCTCTAAGCTTTTATGCATTTGCGGCTCCATATCATTATTGCCGCGGCCTTGTTGCCAAAGACCGGCGCGGTATGCTTATCCGCCGGCCGGTAGCCGCCTGCATGATCATTTTAGCAGACATACGGCAGGCTGACAAGAGAGAAAAAATAAATTATTCTCTGGATGAAAAAAATATTACGACGCGCAGGAATACTATCAGCGTTAAACGGGCAGGAGTTAGCGGCATATTTGTATAATTAGCAACTGATAGCCGCTATCCAAGGCGGCGAGCAGCAAGGCGGAGCATAACGGAGGTCGTTTGCGATCATGCGCATAACCGTGTTACCGAACGGAGCATCTATTGAGGCCGCGCCCGAAAGCCTGCTTTTGCCGGCGCTGCGTCAGGCCGGGCTGGGCATAGCCGCCGATTGCGGCGGCGCGGGCAGCTGCGGCAGCTGCCGCGTCCGCGTCATATCCGGGCGGGCAGCGCCGCCGCAGCCGGAGGAGTTGGCCATACTCAGCGCCGAAGAGCTGGCCGCGGGCTGGCGGCTGGCCTGCCGGCTCAGCGTCACGGATGACCTGTGCGTCAGCCTGCCCGTAGCTGCCGCCGCCGATGAGCGCAAGACGCGGCTTTTGCCTTTACCGGCTGATTTTCAGGCTGAATCGAGCGGCGAACAGCAATACGGGCTGGCCTTTGATATCGGCACTACCACGGTGGCGGCGCTGCTTTGGGATCTGCGCGAGGCGGCTCTGCTCGGTAGCGAGGCGCGCACCAATCCGCAGGCCGCCTATGGCGCGGACGTGATAACGCGCATTAATTTCAGCGAGCGGCAGCCCGATAATCTGCGCCTACTGCATCAGGCGATCATCGACTGTCTGAATGAGATGAGCGCCGAGCTGTGCGCGCGCCAGCATCTGAGCCGGGAGCTGCTCACACGGGCTACCGTGGTCGGCAATACCACGATGAGCCATTTATTCCTCGGCCTGTCGCCGTCGACGTTGGCGCGCATACCGTTTGCGCCGTTGTTCAGCGGCGCGGTCGAAATGAGCGCCGCCGATAGCGGCTTGCAGATCGCCGCCGGCGGGCGGGTGCATCTGCTGCCGAATATTGCCGGCCACGTCGGCTCCGATC
Organism: Bacillota bacterium; assembly: GCA_030527285.1. Lineage (GTDB taxonomy): Bacteria > Bacillota > Dehalobacteriia > UBA4068 > UBA4068 > JAUNBC01. The sequence goes on from JAUNBC010000009.1 coordinate 2,692, forward strand.
TGACCGGCGGCATCCTCGCCTCGCGGCTGCTGGATATGTCGGGGGTGCATCTGCTGCTCGATCTCGGTACCAACGGCGAGATCATCCTCAACGCTAACGGCCGCGTCTGGGCCTGTTCCACCGCCGCCGGTCCGGCCTTTGAGGGCGCGTGCATCTATCACGGTATGCGCGCCGCCGCCGGCGCTATCGAGAAGGCGAGCATCGACGAACAGGGCGAGCTGCATATCGCCGTCATCGGCGGCGCGCCGCCGCGCGGCATTTGCGGCTCCGGCCTGATCGACGCGGCGGCGGCTTTGCTGGAGGCGGGCGTGATCGACGCCTCGGGGCGGCTGCTGACGGCGGACAAGGCGGGCGCGCTGCCGCCGTCCCTGGCGCGGCGTTTGCTGCGCGATCACGGCGTAGACGCGTTCATACTGGCCGGGGATGAAGGCGGGCGGCCGGTGATGCTCGACCAGAAGGATATCCGTCAAATACAGCTGGCCAAGGCCGCGATCGCCGCCGGTATCCGGCTGTTGCTGCATCAGGCGGGCATGGATATACGGCATATCGACAGCCTGCTGCTGGCCGGCGCTTTTGGCAGCTATATCGACGTTGCCAGCGCGCAGCGCATCGGCCTGCTGCCGCCGCTGTCCAAAGGCGCGGTCGTGCCGCTGGGCAACGCCGCCGGCGTCGGCGCGTCGATGGCGCTGCTGTCGGCGGCGGAGCGCGAGCGCATTTACCGCCGCCTGCCGGAGATCGCGCATGTGGAGCTGGCGGAGCTGCCGGAATTCCAGCGCGTGTACGTCGGCGAAATGAACTTTCCCGACAAGCTTGATCGCGGACAAGCAAAACCGTGAGCTATGGCTCACGGTTTTTTGCTGCGTATGCGCGGGACGGCGCGCTTCATTCGCCGTCGCGGGGCGCGGGCTGCTGCAACGGCGAGCTGTGCGCCGGAGCTGCCGCCGGCGTGGGCGGGGCAAAGTCGGGATGCAGATAGCGGCCGCGCTTGGCCGTGCCTTTGCCGTATTGGATGGCCTGCTTGGGGCAGCGATTGATACAGCCCAGACATAGCTCGCAGCTCTCGGATTTCCAGCGCGGGCGCTGCTGCTGCAGCTCGATGGCGCTGACCGGACAGACCTTGACGCATAGGCCGCAGCCGTCGCATTTTTCATCGGCGGCGAATTTATCGGTCTTGCGGCCCCTGACGTAGAAGGGATAGAGCAGGCGCGTTTGCAGCAGCGCCAGCGGTCCGGGCGTTTCCTCCTTCTCCGGTATATAGCGGTGGCGGATCAGGCGGCTGATCTCCGTCAGCTTTTGATCGGCCTGTAGCAGTTTTTGCTTATTGTCGTCGGGATGGCGTACGTCGTACATGACGATATAGTTATCGGGCATCACCAGCTCCCGATAATAGTCCAGCGGCAAATACCGCCGCACCAGCGAGGCCGCGTTGCAGGCGGAGCCGCCGCAGGTCAGCACCAGCCACGTATAGGGGCGCGGCTGATTTTCGATTTGCAGCTGCTCGAGAAAATACCCGGCGATGCGCGGTATGCCCCAAAAATACACCGGCATTACCAGCCCCAGCGTTTCCTGCTCATCCAGCTTGTACTGAAAACGCCGCTCGCGTACCGCCTCGGCTATCGATTTGAGACGGTCGCCGTTGCGCGCAGCGATAAAATTGGCCGCGTGCAGCGAATTTCCGGTACCAGAGAACCAAAATATCATCGTTTGCACCTCTTTTTCCTGACGAATTTGTAATAGCCGCTTGCTTTTATTATCGTTTAGGTATATATTACTAAATGATTTATGCTTTGAAAAGCAAATTCTGTAAAAAGCTGGTCGCCAGATGAAAAACAACACTAATCTCGCCTATGTTTGCCTGCTGCTGACCTTTTTTCTTTGGGGCAGCGTCTATGTGGCGAGCAAATTGATGATGGATAGCGTGCCGATATTCGTTATCGCCTGCATCCGGCCGGTCATTGCCGTGTTGATGCTGGGTTTCATTTCGCGCAGGCATCTGCGCGTCGCCATCGACCGCGCCGACCTTAAATACCTGTTCATCATCGGCTTTCTCGGCTATTACGCCACGCCGCTGCTCAACTTCGTCGGTATCAAGCTGTCCGGCGCGGCCATGGCCTCGCTGATCAATTCGCTCAACCCGGTAATGATCACGATCGTGGCGATGCTGATACTGCGCGAGAAGATGACGCGGCTCAAGCTGCTCTGTCTAATCTTGGCGCTGGGCGGCGCGCTGATCGTCAGCTCCGGCGCGGGCAGCCGCGGCGCGGCCGTCGGCATCCTGTTCGTGCTCGCCTCCGTCATTTCATGGAGCTTTGCCTCCACCTTCCTGCGCAAGCTCACGCCCAAATACGGGGCGATGATCATTACCCTCTACGGTATGCTGATCAGCCTGATCTTCCATATCCCCTCGGCGGCTATCACCATCATCAGCGCCGGCGGCATACAGATATCGCCGCTCAACTGGGCGCTGCTGATCTATCTCGGCCTGTTCGGTACGGCGGCGGCGCATACGCTGTGGTCCAAGAGCCTGTCGCTGCTGCCGGCCAGCACCTGCTCGCTGTTCTATCCGCTGCAGGCGGTATTCGCGGTGATACTCGGCTTTTTCCTGCTCGACGAGCATATCGGGCTCAGCTTCGCCTTCGGCGCGCTGCTGATCGTCGCCGATATCGTGCTCAATTTTGTCGATATGCGGCGGCAGCAGCGGGCGAACCTGACTCTCCATGCTCCTCATTGATTATACCATCAGCCCCCCAGGCGCAGCGCCCAAGGGGGCTTTACTCTATCTTGCGGCGCGAACGGCGGGAGCGGCAAGCAAAACGGGCGCGGGAAACGGAGCTGTAAACTGCGAAGCGGCGGGCAGAATAAACTGCCCGCCGTTGTGCGTATTCGGGAGCTGTCAAAGCTAATCAGTTCGATAAACGCTGAACGAAATATATTGCCCTGCGCGGGTCGATATGATATTATTCTAAATGCAGGATAACAAAGCGGAAAGTCCGTTGACCAATACTATTGATCGGAGGTTGAAATTACAAAATGAACAAGGATATCATCAGAATATTCGAGCGGGCTTATGCCGGTCAAAGCATTACAAAAAAGGAATGTATCCAGCTTCTTGCTCTTGATGAGTCGTCAAAAGAGGCGGCGGTGATGAGAGGGCTGGCCTCAGCCATCGTCCGGGAAAGAACAGATAATACCGGGGTCATATTTGCGCAGATCGGCCTGCAATGCTATCCCTGCAAAGGTAATTGCAGCTTTTGTTCCTTCGCCGAAAACTACACGCAGATGCCTGAAATAAAAATGGACGACGCCGCTATCGCCTCCGCTACCAAGGCTTTTACCGGCTCTGATGAGCTGTTTGGCCTGTGGCTTATGTCGATGGCGGATTATGACCTTGAGGAATATCTGCAAATGGTGCAGGTGGTCAGGCGGAATAAGACCGGCTCCGCCAATCTCTACACAAATATAGGGGATACCTCATACGAGGCATTCTTGGAAATCAAGGCGGCGGGGCTAAACGGCGTATACCACTGCTGGCGTTTGGGCGAGGGCAGGGATACCCGGTTTTCCTCCGAACAGCGCCAGCAGACGATGATAAACGCAAAGAAGGCGGGCTTGGATATTCTTGACGCGCTTGAACCCATTGGCATTGAACACACGCCTGAAGAAATGGCGGAGCATATATTCTTCAGCATAGAGATGGAGACGATTCAATATGGGGCGATGAAGCGCATTTCCGTACCGGGGACGCCGTTTGCAAGCACGCCTGAAGTTTCAAATTATACTCTTTCTAAATATACCGCCGCCGTTGTCCTCGCCATGGCGGGCATGAAAAAGCTGCCCTGGATCGGTATTCATGAGCCAAGCCTGCAAGGCTATATGTCCGGAGCCAATCTCATAACGGCAGAGACCGGCGTAAACCCCAGAGATACTGTTGCCGACACGCTCAAAAACAGAGGTATGGATATCGCTGATTGCCGCCGGATGCTCAAAGAAGCCGGCTATCAATACGGCGCGCGCGGCGATGGAAGCAGATTCGCGCTATAAGAGAAAGGCTCTCGCAATTTTTATAAATGCACGTTTGCCGCTTGCGGCGTAAAGATCATACCGGATTTGCCCATAAAGAACAACGCGCCATTCCCCGACCGTTCCGCCTATCCAGACCGGCAAGGGGATGGCAGTTTTTTTGCGCCGTTTCAGCGGGCGCCGTTAAGCACGAATTCGCGGAAGCGCAGCGCCGAGGGCGGCAGATAGTGCCCCTTCGGCCATAGCAGGCTGATCTGCCGGCGCAGGGAATTATCCCTGACCTTCAGTACCTTGACCTTGTAGCTGTCCAGCGAGGGGATAAGCGGCGTGATCGCGATACCCATATTCGAGCTGACGAAGGCGGCCATGGCGTTGCATTCCGCCACCTCAAAGGCGATGTTAGGCTTGACGTTGATCTCGGCGAAGATGCTGTCCATATGCGAGCGCATACTGCTGTGCCGGTTGATGGCGATCAGCGGCTCGTCTTTGATCTGCTCCAGAGTTACCTCCTGCGCATCGGCGAAGCGATGATTATGCGGCACGATCACGAACAGCTCCTGCTCGAAGATCGGCACGGCCTCGATATTGTCATGCTGCGGATCGACGGCAAAAACCAGGTCGAGACTGTTATCCAGCAGCTTTTCGATCAGCATATCATTCATGCCTTGAAAAAAGCTGAAGGTGATGCTGGAATTATCGGTGTCGAGAAAGAATTCCTCCAGTATCGTGGGGATAAAGCTGAAGCCGACGCTGTAAATATAACCGAGATTGACCTTGCCCAGCGCCGGGTCGAGCATATTGAACAGCTTGTTCTGCCCTTTCTCGATCTCTTGCAGGGCGGTCTTGATATGCGGCAAAAAGGCCTCGCCATAGGGGGTGAGCCGCGTTTGTTTGCCATGACGCTCGAACAGCGGCACGCCCAATTCCTTTTCCAGCTCGGCTATCGCATAGCTGAGGCTGGGCTGGGAAATGAATAGCTGATTGGCGGCGCGGGTATAATGCAATACCTCCGCCATGACGGTAAAATATTTGAGCTGTTGCAGGGTCATGGTTACACCTCCGTGCGCAGTATCATATAATGATTCTATTTATCGGCGAATACTTCGATATAAAAATATTATATAAAAGCATTATAGCACAGTTTAGGCAGTTTGTCACATGACGCCAGTTATAGGGCGTTTCTTAAACGCCGTATATAGATTTTATATCGTTTATATAGACAATATCTATCATAGAAATTTGCTATGGAAACGATATAATAAATGTATTGGACTTTTACCCTGCCCTTGACTCATAATGTAATTATGATAATAGCACCTTATCGCCGTGGTGATAAGGTGAAGAGATAATATAACAAAATATAGCGTGGAGGGTTGGCGTATGAATCTACCGCAACAGATCACCTTATGCGAGGTCGTGCTGCGCGACGGTCTGCAAAACGAGCCGAAGGTATTGGCTACCGGGTTCAAGCGGCAGCTGCTGGAGGATATACAGGACGCCGGCGTCAAGCTGATCGAGGTCGGCTCTTTCGTCAATCCCCGCGCCGTGCCGCAAGTCGCCGATACCGACTTGCTGTTTGCCAACGCCGTCCGGCGCGAGGGCGTGGAATACCGCGCTTTGGTGCTCAATTTCAAGGGCTTACAGCGCGCCGCCGCCTGCGGCGTCACTAAAGCCAAGCTGACCGTATCGGCCAGCCTCTCGCATCAGCGCGCCAACGCCAATACTACGCATGAGGAGATATTCGCCGGCTTCGAGGAGATGGCGGCCTTTGCCGCCGCGCAGCGGATCACGCTGTCCGGCGCTATATCCACGGCCTTTGGCTGCCCCTTCGAGGGCGCGGTGTCCGCCGAGACGCTCAAGGCCATCGTGCGCCAGTATCTGCGCATCGGCGTGACAGAGCTGTCCTTGTCCGACACCACCGGTATGGGCGACCCGCTGTTGGTATACCGGCTGGTCAGCGAGATGAAGGATACCTTCCCGCAGGTGATGTGGAACCTGCATTTTCATAATACGCGCGGCATGGGTCTGGCCAATGTGTTCGCCGCCATGCAGGCCGGCGCGGACCGCTTCGACGCCAGCATCGGCGGCATGGGCGGCTGCCCCTTCGCCCCCGGCGCGGACGGCAATATCGCCAGCGAGGACGTGCTGCATATGTGCGAGCTGATGGGCGTCGACACCGGCGTCGATCTGGATAAGGTCATCGCGATGGCGCGGCGCTTGCAGGACGAGGTAGGGCATCCGCTGTCCAGCTCGCTGCTCAAGGCGGGCAAGAATAGCGAGCTGGCCGATCTGGCCACCGCTAAAATGTCCGGCTCCAAATAGGTCTCAGCTATACTGATATAAATTTTATGAAAGGCTGGTAATCTTTATGGCTAAGGAAATGACTGCCGAACAGGTGCAGGAGCTGCAACAGCTGTTTGAAAAGGCGCGCGCCGCGCAGAAGGTGCTCGAAACATACGACCAGGCGCGTATCGACCGTCTCTGTCAGGCGGTGTGCTGGGCGATCTCCAATAAAAAGACCTTTGAGCGACTGGTTGCCATGGGTATTGAGGAAAGCGGCCTCGGCGACCCGGTATCGCGGCTGAATAAACGCAATAAGATCCGTCTGATACTGCGCGAGGCGCTGCGTCATCCCAGCGTCGGCATCGTTGAGGAAATACCGGAGAAGGGCATCGTCAAATATGCCAAGCCGGTCGGCGTGATCGCCTCGCTGGTGCCCACCACCAATCCCGATCTCACCCCCGGCGGACAGGCGGTATACGCGATCAAAGCGCGCGACGCGGTGATCTTTTCGCCGCATCCCCGCTCCAAGAAGACTACCTTCGAAAGCGTGGAGATCATGCGCCGCGCTTTGGCGGCCGAGGGCGCGCCGGCGGATATACTGCAATGCATCACCCTGCCCTCGATACCGATGACCGAGGCGCTGATGGCGGAAGCCGATCTGACTATCGCCACCGGCGGCAAGCCGATGGTCAAGGCCGCCTACAGCTCCGGCAAGCCGGCCTATGGCTCCGGCGCGGGCAACGCGACGATGATCTTTGACGAAACGGCCGACGTGGTCGAGGCCTGCCATAATACCATGCTTTCCAAGACCTCCGATTATGGCTCCGGCTGCTCCGCCGACGGCAATATCGTCGTCCATGAGAGCATTTATGACGCGGTGCTCGAGCAGCTCCAGGTCGAGGGCGGCTATTTTGCCAAGGGCGAGGAAAAAGAGATGCTGCGCCGCGGCATGTGGGATGAAGAATGTCACCGCAAATCCGACACCGTAGCCATCGCGCCGCAGGAGCTGGCGCGTCGTTGCGGCTTTGAGATCCCCGCCGACCGCAAATTCATCTTCGTCCTGGGCGACGGCTATGGCAGCGATTATCAGCATCTGTTCTGCTCGGAGAAGCTCACCACCTTATTGGCGGTGCATAAATACGAGGGCGAGTTTGAAAACGCGCTCGACGCGATGCGCGCCATCTATGAAGTAGGCGGCAAGGGTCATTCCGTCGGTATCTATTCCTTTGACGACGAGCATATACACCGCCTCGGCTTGGCCGCGCCGGTGTCGCGGATCATGGTGCGTCAGCCGCAGTCCAAAGCCAATGCCGGCGCCGCGACCAACGGTATGCCGCCGACCTCGTCGATGTCTTGCGGCACTTGGGGCGGCAATATCGTCTCCGAGAATATCTGGCTCAAGCATTACATGAATTATACCTGGGTTTCGCGTCCCATACCGGCGGATATGCCTTCGCCCGAGGAATTGTTCGGCGATTTCTATGACCCGGCTATGGATGAATAAGCAATACCGATAACAGCGAAAGGAGCCAGCCAATGAAAAAACTTGTTTCCGAGCAGGTAGTGGATTATTTGGAGCGGCGCGGCGTGGAGTATATTTTCGGCTTATGCGGCCATACGCTGATCGGCCTGCTCGACGCGCTGTCGCGCAGCGAGAAGATCAAATATATCTCCTTCCGCCATGAGCAGATCGCCACCACCGCCGCCGACGGCTATGCCCGTCTGACGAAAAAGGCCGGCGTTGTGATCTGTCATCTCGGCCCCGGTATCACCAATGTCGTGACCGGCGTGGCCAACGCCGCCTTCGACTCGATACCGCTGGTGGTGATCGCCGGCGACGTGCCCAGCTATTACTTTGGCCGCCATCCGCATCAGGAGGTCAATATGCATGCCGACGCTTCGCAGTATGAGCTGCTGCGTCCGGTGGTCAAGCGCGCCTGGCGCATCGACGATCCCGAGGCGCTGCCGGCCATACTCGACAAAGCCTTCCGTCTGGCCGAGAGCGGCCGCCCGGGGCCGGTGCTGATCGACGTGCCGATGGATATGTTCTCGCGTGAGATCGACGACGACCTGTTCGCCCGCACCTATATGGATAGTGATGAGACGATACGGCCGGCTTTGGCGCCGCGCGCCGCGCGTGAGATCGCGCGCCGTCTGGTCGAGGCCGAGCGTCCGCTGATCCATGCCGGCGGCGGCGTATTGCTGGCCGAGGCCAGCGCCGAGCTGGCGGAGCTGGTCGATTTTCTCGATATACCGGTATCGCGCACGCTGATGGGGCAGGGCTGCCTCTCCGACACGCATCCGCTGATGGCCGGACAGACCGGCTTCTGGGGGCTGCAATTCACGCATCAGCTCACCGTCAATGCCGACGTGATACTGGGCCTGGGTACGCGCTTTGCCGAGGCGGACAGCTCCAGCTGGTATCCGGGCGTGACCTTTGATATGGAAAAGACCAAGTTCCTGCAAATAGATATCGACCCCATGGAGATCGGCCGTAATTATCCGGTGGAGATCGGCGCCGTCGCCGATATCAAAGAAGCGCTGCGGCAGATATTGGCCGAGGTCAAGTCCATCTGCCCGCAGGGCATAGACCGCCCGCAGCTGCGCCGCTTGATCGCCGAGAACAAGGCCGCCTTCAAGGCCGCTAATGTCGATATCGCTAATGACGACCGCTTCCCGATGACTCCGCAGCGCATACTCAAGGACGTCAAGGAGATCATCCCCGAGGACGCGATCATTTTCACCGACGTCGGCTGGAACAAGAACGGCGTGGCGCAGCAATTCGACGTCACCATCCCCGGCACTATCCATCACAGCTCCGGTCTGGCGACCATGGGCTTCGGCGCTTTCGCGCTGCTCGGCGGCAAGCTGGCCGCGCCCGACAAGGTAGTGCTGACCTTGGTCGGCGACGGCGGCTTCGGCAATAATCCCAGCGCGCTGGCCACAGCGGTGGAGCAGAATATCCCGGTGATCTGGGTGGTGATGAACAATTCCGCTTTCGGTACCATCGCCGGCCTGGAATACGCCAATTACGCAACGCGCTTCGGCACGGTATTCACCACGCCCGACGGGCAGGCTTATTCGCCGAACTGGGCCGAGGTGGCCAAGGGCTACGGCGTGCGCGGCAAGCGCATCACTTCCGCCGCCGAGTTTGCGCCGGCGCTGCGCGAGGCCATCGCCGCCAACTGCCCGTATGTGCTGGACGTGCCGATGGAGAATATCGCCGTGCCTACGCCCGGCTGCTGGAATATCAACGACATCTATACGCCCAAGCCCAATGTTGCGGAGGGCAAGGTCAGACGCGACGCCGACGGCAACTTTTATCCGCCGTCTCATAGCGGCTCGCATAAGGCATAGCTTCAGCACGACGATAAACGGCGCGATACGACGTTACGGCTTTCAGCCAGCGTCGTCACATACGTTTTAGTATGCTCCTTGCTGTCTGAAATCCGCGCCTTGTCTCGCTTGTTTCTCGCCGCGCTGATAGATGTGCGAGTTTTCGGATAACCTCGCACGACGATAAACGGCGCGATACTTCTAACCACACTTATTGGAGGACATTATGAGCAGAAAGTTCTCTCTCGCTTATTTAACTATTCCCGGCACCGGCGTGGTCGAGCATATCCGCATTGCCGCCGAGGCCGGCTACGACATGGTCAGCCTGCGCACCATTCCCATGCATTTGCCCAATGAGCCGTTGTTCATCATGGAAAAGGACGCGGCGCTGTTCAATGCGACCAAGGCCGCGCTCAGGGAGTACGGCCTGGGGCTCAATGATATCGAGCTGGCGCGGGTGCGCGGCGATCTGCATATCGAGGAATACAAGCCGGCCTTTGAAAAGGGCGCGGAGCTGGGCGCGAGGAACGTCCTGTCCAGCATCTGGTGCAAGGATAAGCCGTATATCTACGAGCAGTTTGGCCGTATCTGCGATATGGCGGCCGAGTATGATATGACTGTCAATCTCGAGTTCGTCACCTTCGCCGGCGTTACCGACGTGCGCGAGGCGCTGGATGTGCTGCATACCGTGGCGCGCCCCAATGCGCGGCTGATGGTCGATACGCTGCATGCGCATCGCTCCCGCGTCACCGCCGCCGAGCTGGCCGCCGTCCCGCGCGAGCTGTTCGGCTTCATCCATCTCTGCGACGGCCCCGGCCCGATACCGGCGCTCGACGACCCGTCGATGATCGGCGTGGCGCGCGAGGGGCGGCTGTATATCGGCGCGGGCGGCGTGGATATAGCCGGCATGCTCAAGGCGATGCCGGCCAACGACGTCTCCATCGAGCTGCCCAATTCCGCCGAGATGAGCGCGCGCGGCGCAGCCGGCCATGCCGCCGAATGCCTGCGCAGCGCCAAGGCCTATTTCGCCGCGCATAATATCGACTGACGGCTAACCGTCTTTAAGGAGGTAGTGATATGTATACTGAACCTCAGGTAGTGACTGTCGGCACGGTGGGCGGCGGCTATGCCGCGTATCTGCACGGCAACGGCTATGCCAAGGTCAGCGGCGTCACGGTGCGCTTAAAGGGCGTCTGCGATATCGACGCGGCCAAGGCCGAGGCGGTGCGCGACGCTTACGGCTATGAATACGCCTGCAGCGAATTCGACGAGCTGCTGGCCGATGCGGATATCGACGTTATTGATATCGTCACCCCGCCTTTTTTACATATCTCGATGGTGAAAAAGGCTTTGCAGGCCGGCAAGCATGTGATCTGCGAGAAGCCGCTGACCGGTTATTTCGGCGCTCCGGGCGAGCAGAACGTCGGCGCTACGCCCAAATCGCTGATGTATAAGCAGGTGATGGCCGAATTGGACGATCTGCGGCAGGTGATAGCAAGCAGCGGTAAGAAGTTCCTCTTTGCCGAGAACTTTGTCTATGCCACCCCGGTGCAAAAGGCGGCGGAGATCGTGCGCGCCAAAAAAAGCAAGATCCTGTTCCTCAAGGGCGAGGAGAGCCTCAAGGGCTCCAGCTCGCCGGTGGCGGGCAAATGGAATTGCAGCGGCGGCGGTACGCTGTCGCGCACCGGCTGCCATCCGCTGGGCGGCATGCTGTGGCTGAAGCAGCAGGAGGCGGCGGCGCGCGGCGAGCGCATCACGATCAGGAGCGTGGTCGCCGACATTGGCGTGGCCACGGCCTGCTTGAACGAAGACGAGCACCGCCATATCGCGGCGCGTCCCGAGGACGTCGAGGACTTCGGCGTCTGCACCGTCACCTTTTCCGACGGCACCAAGTCCGTGACCATGGCTACCGACACGGTGCTGGGCGGCACTAAGAATTACATCGAGGTCTATTGCAACGACGCGGCGCTGATCTGCAATATCACCCCTACCGATATACTCAATACTTATTTCCTCGACCAGCGCGATCTCGACGACGTGTATATCGCGGAGATGCTGCCGGCCAAGCTGGGCTGGAACAAGGCCTTTGTCAATGACGAGATCATTCGCGGCTATGTGGGGGAGATGCAGGACTTTGTCGAGACTATCGCCTATGACCGCGAGCCGACCAGCGGCTTCGAGCTGGCCTATCAGGTGACGCAGGTCTTGCACGCCGCCTATGTGTCGGCGGAAGAGGGTCGCCGCGTCGAGTTGTAGAATATATATTGTTTCAAGTATATTGCAAAGGAGCAAAAACCATGCAGGTAGATATCAATACCAAGATGATCGCATTACTGGGCAAGCCGCTGGGTCAGAGCTTTGCCGCGCGTATGCAAAACGCCGCTTATCGGGCGGCGGGTCTGAATATGCTCTATTTCTATGTCGAGGTGGAAAACGAGCATTTGCCCGATGTGATCAACGGCATCCGCAATATGAATTTTGCCGGCTTTGCCGTGACCAAGCCGAATAAGGTGGCGGTGCTGCAATACCTTGACGAGCTGGACCCGCTGTGCGCCAAGATGGGCGCCAGCAATACCGTGCTGATCAAGGACGGGCGGTTGATCGGCTATAATACCGACGGCGTCGGCTTCCTCAGGTCCATGCAGGAGGAGACCGAGCTAAAAGTCGAGCAAAGCAGCTTCTTCTGCGCCGGCGCGGGCGGCGCGGGGCGCGCCGTATGCAGCGTGCTCGCTTATCACGGAGCTAGGCATATCTATATCATGGACGCGAACCCCGAGGCGGCGCGGGCCTTGGTTGACGATATCAACAACAATTTCGCGCCGGTGGCGGAGTACGTTGATTTTGCCGATAAGACGGCCGCCTATCAAAAGGCCGCGCTCGCCGATATGGTGATGAACAATACCGGCCTCGGTATGCACAGCAGCGCCGACAAAACGCCGCTGCCCAAGGAGATACTGCGTCCCGGGCAGATCTGCTTCGACGCTACCTACAATCCCAGCGAGACGCTGTTCCTCAAGCAGGCCAGGGAAGCCGGCTGCCAGACGATGAACGGCCTCGGCATGTCCCTGTATCAAGGAGCAGCGCAAATAGAGATCTGGAGCGGGGCGGAGGCTCCGGTGCAGGTGATGCGCGATGAATTGATGGATATACTCGCGGGCAAATAGCGCTGTTTTCGCGGCGTTAAACTCGCGATAATATAAAAGAAGAAGGAGGAGGGTCATGAAAGTCATAAAATGGATAGACGATCACCTTGAAGAAACGCTCCTGGTTATCCTCTTAGTGACTATTTGCTTCGTAATGATGGCGCAGATCATTTTGCGTAAGCTGCCCGTCGACAATCTCATTTGGGCGGAGGAGTTCTGTCGCTATTGCTACATTTGGTCGGTATTCCTCTCTTTGGGCTACACGATCAAGAAAGGCAATATGCTGCGCGTCAACGTGGTGATGGATTTACTGCCGCATAAGCTGCATAATGCCGTGAAGCTATTCACCGACGTAGTGATGCTGGTGTTGTTTGTGATCTTTTTCCTGCACGCCATCGAATACACGCTGTTTCTCAAGGGCGTGGAGCAGATCTCCCCGGCCATGCAGATACCGATGTGGCTGATGTATTGCGCGACCATCGCCGGCTTCGGGCTGGCGGTGATACGCATGATACAGGTGATCGTCTATGGCGTCCGGCATTTCAACGACAAGGCCGAGACTACGCTCGAAGCCGTGCTCAAGGAAGCCAAGGAAGAAGCGGCCGTAGTGCTGGGCGAGGACAATGCCGTCCTCGATACGCTGCAAGGGGGTGAAGCCTAATGGCATTGTGGATATTTGTCGTATTCGCCATCGCCCTGGTTCTGGCTATCCCGATCAGCATGAGCATGGTGCTGGGCGCGGTCACGCCGCTGGTTTTGGGCGGAGCCGGCTCCTCGATCAATCAGATCATCGCTAACGCTTTTTCCGGCTCCGATACTACGCCGATCTTGGCGGTGCCGCTGTTCATTCTGGCCGGCATCATCATGGCCGAGGGCGGTATCTCGCGCCGGCTGTTCAACGTCTTTGCCTATTTCGTCGGCAATCTGCCCGGCGGCCTGCCCTGCGCGGTGATCATCACCTGCCTGTTCTATGGCGCGATCTCCGGCTCCGGCCCCGCCACCACCGCAGCCGTCGGCGCGATGGCCATTCCTTTTCTCGTCGATCTGGGCTATGACAAGACCTTCGCCGCCGGCATGATCGCTACCGCGGGCGGCTTGGGCGTGATCATCCCGCCCTCGATACCGTTTGTGCTGTATTCGCTGGCTACCGGCATATCGACTGGCGCGCTGTTCCTGGGCGGCATCCTGCCCGGCATCTTCATCGGCATATGCCTGATGGCCTATGCCGTGTATTACAGCCGCAAGCATGGCGAGGATAAGGAATGCATCCGCGCCAAGATGCGCGAGCTGCGCGGCAAGGGCCTGGGCAGGCTGTTCCTCGATAGCTTCTGGGCGCTGCTGTCGCCGCTGATCGTTTTGGGCGGCATCTATACCGGCTACTTCACGCCTACCGAGGCGGCCTGCGTATCGGTGTTCTATTCGCTGATCATCTCGATGTTCGTCTACAAGTCGATCACCGTGCATGACGTGCTGCCTTTCCTCAAGACCGCGGTCAAGACCTATGCGCCGCTGATCTTCGTCATCGCTTTTGCTATCGCCTTTGGCCGCGTACTGGCTCTGGCTCGTGCGCCGGTACTGATAGAGAACTTCGTCGTCAATAATTTCACCAGCTCCGCAGCGGTGCTGGCCGGCGTGGTGATACTGTTCCTTCTGCTGGGTATGGTCATGGATACCGGCCCGGCGATCATCATCCTTGCGCCGATACTGCTGCCGGCGGTCATGGCTCTGGGCGTGGATCCGGTGCATTTCGGCGTGATCATGGTCTGCTGCCTGTCTATCGGCCTGGCGACCCCGCCGTTCGGCCTCGACCTGTTCGTTGCTGGCACGCTGTCCAATCTCCAGCCAATGACCGTGGCGCGCAAGGCCATACCCTTCATTTTGGCCTTTGGCGTGGCGCTGGTCGGCATCACCTATATACCGTGGCTCAGTCTTGCTTTCCTGTAAACCGGCGAGCAAGCGAGTAATAGAACAAGAGAATTAAGAAAAGAGGAGGAAACGAAATGAAAAAACTGTTATTGGTTTTACTGGCTCTGGCGATGGTCTTTGCTTTTGTCGCCTGCGCCGCTCCCGCCGAGGAAGAACCCGTTGCTGGAGAAGAACCCGTTGCTGATGATAATCCCTATGCCGCTCTTGATCCGGTCGTGCTCAAGGGCGCGGATAACGCCTCTGTCGGCGCTGCCGCTCAGTTGTTCGGCGAATTGGTGGCCGAAAAGGTCGCCGCGATCACCGGCGATCAGCTGACCGTCGAGTATTATCCGAACAGCGTTCTCGGCAATGACCAGGAATTGCAGGGTCAGATGCTGGCCGGCGATATTGATTTCGTCATCTGCCAGACCGCGCAGACCGTAAACTTCGTTCCCGAAGTCGCGATCTTCGACCTGCCGATGGTATTCGCCAAGTATGACGCCGCCACCATCGACCAGGCGCTGAACAAGAGCGCTTTCACCGACGCTATCAACGAAGCTTATGGCGCTCAGGGCATGTACTGCCTGCATTATCTGCAAGCCGCTACCTTCCGTGAAACGACCTCCAACAGGGCCATCCATTCTATCGACGACTTCAATGGCCTGATGATCCGTACCATGGAGAATGCCAATCATATGGCGTTCTGGCAGGCGATGGGCGCCCAGCCCACTCCGCTGCCCTGGTCAGAAGTTTATATGTCCCTGCAGCAGGGTCTGATCGAAGCTCAGGAGAATGCTACCGATACCTGCGCCGGCAACAATTTGCAGGAAGTTCAGGATTACCTGATCCTCACCCACCATATCCTTTACTGCAATCAGTTCCTGATCTCCTCCGCGCTGTTTGATTCGCTGGATCCCGCTTATCAGGAAGCCCTGCAGCAAGCCATCGACGAAGCCGCCGCTGAGATCGAAGCTCAGCTGGTGACCATCAATGATGAGAACCTGCAGATCCTCGTTGACGGCGGCATGGAAGTCATCGAATTCGAGGCCAGCTTCATCGACGAAGTTTTGGCTATGGCTGAAGGCGTTTATGCGTCCATCGGCGAGCAAGTCGGCACCGACCTCGTTGAGCTGCTGCAAACCGAGCTGGCTAAATAAGCTCAGTTAAGCCGCGTTACATCAGTAAAAAAGAGAGAGCCGATAGGCTCTCTCTTTTTTGCCGCGGCGAAGCGATCTGCGATCAGGCGGCCAGCTTTGCCGCAGGCTGCCGGCATACGCCGTCCGGTCTATTGACGAAATCAGGCCGATGCTGTAAAATTAGGCGGTAAAATACATAGACCGAGGTTTTGTGTGATGAACAGCTTTAGCTCGGCGCTCAGAAACGGCGGTAAAAGCGGTTGGCAGACGATGTGGACGGTGGTGAAGATCGTCGTGCCCATCTATTTTGCCACGCGCCTGCTCGACGCCTTGGGCTGGCTGGCGGTATTCGCCGGCTGGCTGGAGCCGCTGATGGGTCTGCTCGGCCTGCCCGGCGAGGCGGCGCTGCCGCTGGTGCTGGGCGCGGCGATCAATATTTACTCGCTGCTCGGCGCTTTGGCGGCGATAGAGATGACGGTGCGGCAGATCACTATTTTGTCGGCGATCACGCTGGTCGCTCATTCGCTGTTCCTCGAGGGCGCGATCTGCGCCAAATCCAATGTCAATATCGTGATGATCACCGTGCTGCGTATCGGTTTGGCGTTGCTATTGGGTATGGCGCTGAACTGGCTGCTGCCGGTATAGGGGGCTGGATATGGACTGGGCGTTATGGTTTACGGATACCGGCCTCGGCTGCCTGAAATTCCTGCTCAAGCTGGCCGCGATCATTTTCCCGCTGATGATCGGCATCGAGCTGCTCAAGCAGTACAAGCTGCTGGAAAAGCTCACGCATCCGCTGGAGCCGCTGATGCGTCTGATCGGCCTGCCCGCCGATGCGGCCTATCCGATGTTCGCCGGGCTGGTGTTCGGCTTTTTCTACGGCGGCGGCCTGATCATCGACTTCGCCAAGCAGGGCATACTGACGCATAAACAAATGGTGCTGACCTGCGTATTCCTTGCCATCTGCCATTCGGTGCTCGAGGATCATGCGCTGATCATCGCCATCGGCGGGCAGGGGCTGATGCTGCTCGCGGTACGTTTCGTCATCGCGGTGCTGGTGACGATGGCGTTGTCGCGTATCTTAAAAGACAAACCTCCGCTATCCGCCGCGACCCCAATAATTGAAAAATCTTCCAATTAAAAAAGAGCCGGGGCGGGGCAACTTAGGGAGGCGCCGGTTTTCCGCAACTAAATCAAAAAGCCCTGTGTAAACAGGGCTTTTTCTTATGCGGAAAACTACGCAGAAACGGCGTAGCCCTAAGGCGCGCCGCCTATGGGCTCTTTTTTTATTGCGTTATACGTCTATGATATCTATCTTCGCGCCCACGCTGCGCAGTTTACCGCATATATCCTCATAGCCGCGCTCGATATGGTGGATATTGCCGATCTCGGTCACGCCCTCGGCCATCATCGCGGCGATGATCATCGCCGCGCCGGCGCGCAGATCGGTGGCCTCCACCTGCGCCGGATGCAGTTTCGTCACGCCGTTGATGATCGCGGTATTGCCGTTGATGCGAATATCCGCGCCCATTTTCTGCAATTCGGTGGCATGCATAAAGCGGTTCTCGAATACCGTCTCCGTGACCGTGCCGCTGCCGCTGGCTTTAGTGAGCAGCGCCATCATCTGCGCCTGCATATCGGTGGGGAAGCCGGGATAGGGCAGCGTCTTGATATCCACCGGCAATACTGACGCGCCGCCGAGTATATGCAGCGCGTCGAGGCTATGCTCGATCTGCGCTCCCGCCTCGGCCAGCTTGACGGTCAGCGAACGCAGATGCTCGGGCACGACGTTGTTGAGGATCAGCTCGCCGCCGGTGGCCGCCGCCATTACCATAAAGCTGCCGGCCTCGATGCGGTCGGGGATTACGGTATGCGTGGCCGGAGCAAGCGCGCCTACGCCCTCGATGCGGATGGTATTGGTGCCCGCGCCCTTGATATTCGCGCCCATCACGCCCAGCAGATTGGAGAGGTCGATGATCTCCGGCTCATGGGCGGCATTATGTATGGTGGTCAGGCCGTCGGCCAGCGTGGCCGCCATGATCAGATTTTCGGTAGCGCCCACGGAGGGAAAGTTGAGATAGATCTGCGCGCCGTGCAGACGCTTGGCGCTGGCTTCGATATATCCCTGATCGAGCACGATATCCGCGCCCATCGCCTCAAAGCCCTTGAGATGCAGGTCGATGGGACGCGCGCCGATAGCGCAGCCGCCGGGAAGCGAGATACGGATACGGCCAAAGCGCGCCAGCAACGGCCCCATGATCAGGAACGAGGCGCGCATATTGCGCACCAGCTCGGAGGGCGGGTCATTATTATTCAGCGTCGCCGTGTCAATGGACAGGCGCGCGCTCTGATAATTGGTCTTGGCGCCCAGATGATCGAGCACGCGGCACATCGTATCGACGTCGGACAGCCAGGGACTCTCGTCGATAGTCGATACGCCGTCGGCCAGCAGCGTAGCTGCGATCAGCGGCAGTACGGAGTTTTTCGCACCGCTGACATGGAGCTGCCCATATAGCGGATGACTGCCTTCGACAACGATTTTCTTCAAATAGAGACCCCTTTCAACAGCGCGCTGTTTGCGCCAAAATGGCCAAAACGCCGGAAATACTTCTGCATTTCGCTATAAATATCCTTTATTTCTCTCATTATTATATGCGGCGTGATGGCATTAAAATACCGGCTGCTCATAAAATGAGAACAGGCGCATTGGTTCGAGCCCAATGTGCAGGGAATAACGGTTGACGCTGTTTGGCGGGGCATACGCCGGCCGTTCATCCGGCCGATACATGAGAAAGCGGGGAGGGCATAGTGCGCAATTTTCGACCGCGGCTGCATGGCTGGCTGCATGGCCATAGCTCGCAGCTGATACTGCTGCTGGGTATGCTGGTGATCGTGCTGCTGGTATGGATATTCGAGCCGCGTCTCAATCCCCCGCCCGCGCCGCCGCCGGAATTGCCGATCACCGTGCTCGGCGCAGACGGCGAGCTGCTGCGGCTGGATATCGAGGAATTCCTGATCGGCGTGGTAGCGGCGGAAATGCCCGCCTCCTTCAAGCGCGAAGCCCTGCAAGCGCAGGCCATCGCCGCGCGCAGCTATATCGTTGCGCATACGCCGCCCTATGGCGCGGCCAAGCATGGCGAAGCCGTGGTCTGCTGCGATTCGGCCTGCTGTCAGGCTTATTGCGACGAGGCGCAGCAGCGCGCCAAATGGGGCGAGGATTATGAGGATTACCGGCAGAAGATCGCGGCGGCGGTGCGCCGTTCCGCCGGACAGATACTCGTCTATCAGGGGCAGGTGGCGCAAACGCCGTATTGCGCGGTTTGCGGCGGCTCGACCGAAGCGGCCGGCGATTGCTGGAGCGTCGATATCGCCTATCTGCAGGCGGCGGCTTGCGGCTATTGCGAGCATGCGCCGCGTTATACCTCGGCGCTGGTCTTTGAGCTGGAGCAGGCGGCCGAACTGCTGGATTGCCGCAGCGAGGAGCTGTATACGATGAGCGTTGACGCGTACAGCGCCGGCGGGCGTGTGGCTGAGCTGACGCTGGGCGGACGCAGCTGGCGCGGCACGGAGCTGCGCGCCGCCTTGGGTCTGAATTCGGCGGCCTTCGCCTGGCTGATACTCGGCGGCGATATCGTCTTTGTCTGCGTCGGCCACGGGCATGGCGTGGGTCTGTGCCAATACGGAGCCGACGGCATGGCGGCAGCCGGTTTCAGCGCCGACGAGATCGCGCTCAAATATTATAACAGCTGCACCTTGACGACGATCGAGGCAATGCTTGCGCAATGAGCGGCAGGCGCGGCAGGCAAACCGCGCGGCTCTGGCGAATATATTCCTGTTCGCAATCACATGCTCGCGGAGGTAAGCATAGATGATCAGCAAAAGACAAAACGGCCGCCTGCCGGAGCAGCTGTCGCGCTTTGGCTTTGGCGTGATGCGCCTGCCGATGCGCGGCGAGGATATCGACCTTGAGCAGACGCAGCAGATGATCGACGCGGCGATGGCGGCGGGGGTCAACTATTATGATACCGCCTATGTCTACTATAACGGCCTCAGCGAGCAGACGCTGGCCAAGACGCTGGTAGAACGCTATCCGCGGCATAGCTTCTATCTGGCGGACAAGCTGCCCGGCTGGAAGCTGGCCAAGGACGCCGGACCGCAGCAGATGCTGGAATTGCTGGATAAGGAGCTGGAATACCTGCATACCGACTACCTTGATTTCTTCCTCATCCACTCCGTAGACCATCAGGGCTGGCCGTCGCTGTTGAAAAAAGGCGTGCTCGACTTTCTGCAGCAGCTGCGCGCCGGCGGCAAGGTACGGCATATCGGCTTCTCCTACCATGATACGGCGGAATACCTGCCCACCGTGCTGGCGGATTTCGCCTGGGAATTTGTGCAGTTGCAGCTCAATTACTATGACTGGGACGGACAGCAGAACGCGCGCGGCCAGTATCAGGCGGCGGTCGCCGCCGGCCTGCCGGTGATAGTGATGGAGCCGGTGCGCGGCGGTATGCTGGCCGAGCTGCCGGCTGCCGCGGCGGCGGCGCTGCGCGCGGCTACCGACGCTACGCCCGCGGCCCTAGCGCTGCGCTGGGCAGCCTCGCTGGATAATGTGGCGGTGGTGCTGTCCGGGGTCAGCAATATCGAGCAGATGCGGGAGAATATCGCTACCTTCAGCCCGCTGATACCGCTCGACGCGCGCGAGCGTCAGGCGGTGGACGAGATCATGGCGATCATCAGCGCCATCCCGATCGTGCCCTGCACCGGCTGCAAATACTGCGTTGACGATTGCCCGAAGAAGATCGGCATTCCCGCCGCCATCGAGGCGCTCAACGAATACCGGCGGTTCGGCCATGACGACGCGCTGAACAATTACTGGCGGCTGCTCAAACCCGACCATGCGCCCGACCGCTGCATCGAATGCGGCGAATGCGTCAAATATTGCCCGCAGAAGCTGGCCATACCCGAGCATATGTGGGAGCTGTCGGAGCTGATAAAAAAAAGACGGCAGGCCTGAAGCCTGCCGCCGCTACGGTCATGCATACGGCTTTTAGCCGCGATATTTAATGACGGGCCTTTGCCGGACGGGTAAGCACGAACAGGATTATGCCGCAGATAGCCATGCCGATCAGTATGCCCAAGCTCTCCATGATATTATGACCTCCGTTTAGTGTTTTACCAACGCTGCATATACTACAATCATATATATGAAAAGTCAAGCAAAACAGCATATCGGCGGAGTTTTCAGACTAATGCAGTATTTTCATTATTTTCTAATGCTGTTAGCTGGGTATATGTTACGCGCGCCGCGCGCGCGGCGCACAAATGCGCGAACAAAAGCTGTCCGCGCATTTGCCTTGATCGCCGTCGTTATAGTATAATTAAAATATCAAGCCGGTCTTTCGCCTTATGCGGTGGTGGTGCGATTGCGGAACAGCAGGGTGATCGCCCAAATACCGGCCAGGCCTACTATGGCAAAGACGATGCGTGAAGCCATCGACAGCTGCCCGCCGAATACGGCCGCAACCAGATCAAAGCCGAAAAAGCCGATCAATCCCCAGTTCAGCGCGCCGATGATGATCAGCGCCAAGATCAGTTTATCCCAAGCGGTGAAATGATCCATCTTATCCTCCTTTTGTTCCAGAGTCATATGCCCTATTATCGCCCGGCGGAAGGATAATTATACGCCATGAGCATTTTCGCCATCTCCGACCTGCATTTATCGCTTACCGAGCCGCCCGATCTGCTGCATCCCGAGCGGATGCGGCTGGCCAAGCCGATGGACGTTTTCGGCGCGCGCTGGGCTGATTTCCTGCCGCGGCTGATCGACGGCTGGCGGCAGACGGTGGGCGAGCAGGATACGGTGCTGCTGCCCGGCGACCTGTCATGGGCGCTGACCCTGTCTGAGGCGCGCTATGATCTGCAATTCCTCGCCGCGCTGCCCGGGCGCAAGGTGCTGATCAAAGGCAATCACGACTACTGGTGGAGCTCGCTCAGGCAATTGCGCGCCCTGCTCGACCCCAGCATCATCGCCTTGCAGCATAGCGCCGTGGCGGTGGAGGGCTGGGCGGTATGCGGCGTGCGCGGCTGGCTGCTGCCGCAGCACGGCAATTATCAGCCCGCCGCCGACGACAAGGTGTTTGCCCGCGAGCTGCTGCGTTTGCGCATGGCGCTGGACGAGGCGGCGGCGCTAAAGCTGCCGATACTGCTGCTGATGCATTATCCGCCGCTGGATAAGGACGCCGTTTTCGAGCAGATCGCCGCGATCATCGAGCAATACGGCGTGCGCTATTGCTTATACGGACATGTGCATGGCGACCGCGCGCCGGCCTTTGAGGGCGAGCTGCGCGGCGTGCAATATCTGAATTGCAGCTGCGACCGGCTGGGTCTGCGCCCGCGCCGCATCGTGTAGCGGATAAGGAGGAAGTATGGCCTACGCGGATCAGCTTTTTATCGAAAATTGCCGGCAGATCATCGACCACGGCTATTGGGACAGCGACGCCGAAGTGCGCCCGCGCTGGGACGACGGCAGTCCCGCGCATAGCGTCAAGAGCTTTGCCATCGTCAACCGCTATGATCTGACCGCCGAGTTTCCGATACTTACGCTGCGGCGCACCAATTTTCGCGCCGCTTTTGACGAGATACTGTGGATCTGGCAGAAGAAGTCTAATAACGTCCATGACCTGAACAGCCATATCTGGGACGCCTGGGCGGATGAGAGCGGTTCCATCGGCAAAGCCTATGGCTATCAGCTGGGCGTTAAATACGATTATCCGGAGGGCCGCTTCGACCAGGTGGATATGCTGCGCTATAATCTGCGCCATAATCCGGCCTCGCGGCGCATGGTCAGCAATATTTTCGTGCACAGCGACCTCAAGCAGATGCATCTTTACCCCTGCGCGTACAGCTTCACGCTCAACGCCTCGGGCAATGTCTTGAACGGCCTGCTCAATCAGCGCTCGCAGGATATGCTGGTGGCGAATAACTGGAACGTCGTGCAGTACGCGCTGCTGCTGCAAATGTTCGCCGACGACGCGGGCATGCAGGCCGGCGAGCTGGTGCATATGATAGCCGACGCGCATATCTACGACCGCCACGTGCCGATAGTCGAGCAGCTGCTGCAGCGTCAGCCGCTGCCCGCGCCGCGCCTGCTGCGTAACGGCGAGCCGCGCGGTTTTTACGAGGTAGACGTCGACAGCTTTTACCTTGAGGATTACCGGTATCATAAATTAGAAGGCAAAATACCGGTTGCAGTATGAGCGTAAGGAGCGATCATGAATTTTATCGTATCGGTAGATGATAACTGGGCGATCGGGCGCGGCGGGCAATTATTGGCGCGCATCCCCGAGGATATGCGCTTTTTCCGCTACACCACCGGCGGCGGCGCGGTGGTGATGGGCGACGTTACCTGGGCCAGCCTGCCCGAGCAGGCGCGCCCGCTCCCTGAGCGGCTGAACATCGTGCTCTCCGACCGGCCGGAGTTTGCGGCGGAGGGCGCTGTCACCGTGCACAGCTTCGAGGAGCTGCGCGCGCTGCTGCGCGAGATCGCCGAGCGGCAGGAGATCTTCGTCATCGGCGGGGCGGCCGTGTACCGGCTGCTGATGGACTATTGCCAATACGCCTATATCACGCGTCTCTATCATGCTTTCGACGCGGATAAGCATATACCGTCGCTGGACGACGACGCGCGCTGGCGGCTGTTGCTGCAAACGCCGCGCCGCGAGCATAATGGCCTGGAGTACAGCTATTGCCTGTATCATAACAGCGCCGCGCTCAGCTTATAGCCGCCCGGCGCGGCTTGGCTTTTTTCGCAAAACTATTGCCGTTACAGCGCAAATGTGGTAGAATAGCTGCACAGCCCGAAATCTTTGATTTCGCGGCTGAGCGCCTATTTTATAGCTGTGACTTTCCCGTCAGGGAAAGGCCAGCAATAACCGCGTCAGCGGTTATGGTAGAATTATAAATACTTTTTGTATCATTATCTACGCGGTTTTGCGCAATAAGGAGGGTTTGTTATGCAGTTTTCGGTAAGCAGGACCACAGCGCCCAAGGCCAAGCCTGATTGGGATAAGCTGGGCTTCGGCGCGATCTTTACCGACCATATGCTGATCGTTGATTATACGGAAGGCCGCGGCTGGCATGACGGGCGCATCGTGCCCTATGTCGGGCTCAGCCTTGACCCGGCGGCCTGCGTTTTACATTACGGCGTGGAGATATTCGAGGGCATGAAGGCTTATGCCGCGCCCGACGGCCGCATTTTGCTGTTCCGCCCCGACGCCAATGCCCGCCGGCTCAACAGCTCCGGCGCGCGCCTGTGCATACCCGAGTTCCCGGTAGAGGACTTCATCGCCGGTATCAAGCAATTAGTCGCTCTTGATGAAGCATGGGTACCGCGCCAGCCGGAAACGTCCTTATATATCCGTCCTTTCATCATCGCCACCGAGCCGCATCTGGGCGTGTCGCGTTCCAAGACTTTTCAGTTCATCGTCATCTGCTCGCCGGTCGGCGCCTATTATCCCGAGGGCTTGGACCCGGTCGGCATCTTTGTCGAGGATGAATTCGTGCGCGCGGTCAAAGGCGGCACCGGCTATATCAAATGCGGCGGTAATTACGCGGCTTCGCTGGCGGCGCAGTATAAGGCCAAGCAGCTCGGCTATTCGCAGGTATTGTGGCTGGATGGCGCCGAGCATAAGTATATCGACGAGGTCGGCACGATGAACGTGATGTTCAAGCTGCGCGGCAAGGTCGTTACCCCCGAGTTGTCCGGCTCGATATTGCCCGGCATCACCCGCGACAGCGTGATCAAGCTGCTCAAGTCCTGGGATTATCCGGTCGAGGAGCGCAAGATATCGCTGGAGGAAGTGCTGCAAGCGGCCAAGGACGGCGGCTTGGAGGAGGCCTTTGGCGTAGGTACGGCGGCGGTGATCTCGCCGATCGGCCATTTCAATATCATGGGCGCGGATTATACGGTCGGCGACGGCGGCATCGGCCCGCTCAGTCAAAAGATCTATGACGCGCTGACCGCCATCCAATGGGGTCGCGCCGAGGATAAATTCGGCTGGACGGTGCGCGTGCTGTAAAGCGGCGCTTTCCGTCACCGCGCCGGCGGCGTTTTTCGGGCGCGCGGCTATGCTTAGCGAACAACTATCATATATCGGTAAAAAGGGCGGCCTTATAGCTGCCCTTTTTGTTTGTATATTTATAGAAGAAAAGCCAATATTTTTTTTTGACAAAAGCCGATATTTGTGCTACATTATAGGAGCCGAAAACTGGGTAATTTGGGCTGAATTTGTACGCTTATTGCAATATTCTGAATGCTGCGCCAATAGCCATAAGACGCAAGCCGCATACCCCTGCCCATAAGACTGCGCCGTTTACGAACAGCCTTTCGGTCAACCGTTCGGTTGTGTTTAGTGTCGGCGGCGGTTCCGCAAAGCCGCTGCCGGTAGCTTTTCAATAGTACTACAACTGGATAAGGAGGTTTATAATGAGCGAAAACAAGGAACAATGCTGCTGCTGTGAGCAGTCGGCAGAGGACAAGGCCAAGTACGAGCAGATCGCCAAGGTCATTGAGACCTACAAGGACAAAGAAGGCTGTCTGATCATGGTCTTGCACGCGGCTCAGCAGATCTACGGTTATTTACCGCTGGAGCTGCAACAGTTTATCGCCGACGGTTTAGGACTGCCGTTGAGCGAGGTTTACGGAGTAGTGAGCTTTTATTCATTCTTCTCGACCACGGAGCGGGGAAAGCATACGTTGCGGGTATGCCTGGGAACCGCCTGCTATGTGCGCGGTGGGAAGAAGCTGGTCGATGCGTTGGAGGATAAACTGCATCTGAAGGTCGGAGGGACGACTGAAGACAAGCTGTTTACCTTCGAGATCGCCCGCTGCATCGGCGCCTGCGGACTGGCGCCCGCCCTGATGATCGACGACGATGTGTTTAAGCAGATGTCGCCGGCCAAGCTGGACGGATTGCTGGCGCAGTATAAGGAGGTGGCCGAATAATGGAGATAAAAATCAATTCTATCCAGGATCTTGACCATGTCAAGCAGACCTATCAGGCCGAGATGGCTAAATACCATCATCAAGTGCTGGTATGCGCGGGCGCGGGCTGCATCAGCTCCAATTGCTACGCGGTACGCGACGCGGTGGCGGATGAGCTGGCCAAGATGGGCATGAGCGACAGCGTCAAGATGTTTGAGACCGGATGCATGGGCACCTGCGCCGTGGGTCCGGTGATATTGATACTGCCGGAGCGCATCTTCTATACCGACCTGAATCCGGATAATGTGCGCAAGGTATTGCGCGCGCATTTGCAGGAGAACAAGGTGCTTGAAGAACATACCTTCTATGATAGCGCGCTGGGTAAGCATATACCCAAGATCGACGATATCCCCTTCTTCAAGGAGCAGGTGCGTATCGCGCTGCGCAACTGCGGCGTGATCGAGTATGCGAATATCGACAGCTATATCGCCAACGACGGCTATTATGCCGCCTGCAAGGCGATCACCGGCATGGAAGCCGGCGCGGTGGTCGAGGAGATGAAAGCCTCGGGTCTGCGCGGCCGTGGCGGCGGCGGTTTCCCCACCGGCGTTAAATGGGAAGCCGGCTACAAAGCGCCGGGTCAAGAGAAATACATCGTCTGCAACGCCGACGAGGGCGACCCCGGCGCGTTCATGGATCGTTCCGTGATCGAGGGCGACCCGCATAATCTGATCGAGGGCATGATGCTGGGCGGCTACGCCATCGGCGCTACCAAGGGTTACGTCTATATCCGCGCCGAGTACCCGATCGCCGTTGACCGCTTGGGCGACGCGATCGCCGAGGCGCGCAAGTACGGCCTGCTCGGCTGCAAGCTGTTCGGCAGCGACTTTGAGTTCGATCTGGAGATCCGCATCGGCGCGGGCGCTTTCGTCTGCGGCGAGGAAACCTCTCTGATGGCTTCGATCGAAGGCCAGCGCGGCGAGCCGCGGCAAAAGCCGCCGTTCCCCTTCCAGCGCGGCCTGTTCGGCAAGCCGACTATCATCAATAACGTCGAGACCTTCGCCAATGTGCCGGCTATCATCTTAAACGGCGCAGCCGAGTTCGCCAAGATCGGTACGGAGAAGGCCAAGGGCACCAAGGTATTCGCGCTGGCCGGCGATATCGTCAATTCCGGCATCATCGAGGTTCCTATCGGTACGTCGATGGGTCATATCATCTTCAATATCGGCGGCGGTCTGATCGGCGGCAAGAAGTTCAAGAGCGCGCAGGTCGGCGGCCCCTCCGGCGGTTGTATCACCGCGGATAACCTCAACGTGCCGATGGAATACGACGCATTGCTCGCCCTGGGCGCGATGATGGGCTCCGGCGGTCTGATCGCGATGAACGAAGATACCTGCATGGTCGATACCGCGCGTTTCTTCATGGACTTCATTCAGGACGAGAGCTGCGGTAAATGTACGGCCTGCCGTATCGGTACCAAGAGAATGTTAGAGATATTGGAGCGCATCACTCAGGGTCACGGCGAGCCCGGCGATATCGACCTCTTATTGGAGATCGGTACCGTCGTCAAGGACAGCGCCATGTGCGGCCTGGGTCAGACGGCTCCCAACCCCATCCTCTCCACCATCCGCTATTTCCGCGATGAGTATGAGGAGCATATCAACAAGAAATACTGCCGCGCCGGCGTTTGCTCGGATCTGTATTCCAGCCCTTGCGAGAACACCTGTCCGGCCGGTATCCGCATCCCCGGTTATATGAGCCTTATCGCTACCAATAACTTCATCGACGCTTATCGCGTGATGATGCGCGACAACCCCTTCTCCGGCATCTGCGGCCGTATCTGCACGCATCCGTGCGAGAACCGCTGCCGCCGCGCCACGGTGGACGAGGCGCTGGCTATTTGCGAGCTCAAGCGTTTTGTCACCGATCAGGCCTACGCGCAGGGCTATCCGCATGATGACGAGCTGCTGCCGCTGGGCAAGAAGGATAAGAAGGTCGCGATCATCGGCGCCGGCCCCGCCGGTTTGACCTGCGGTTATTATCTGGCTCGACTGGGCTATGAGGTCGACGCTTTCGAAGCCGAGAAGGTGGCGGGCGGCGTGCTGTTGTACGGCATCCCCGAATACCGCCTGCCGAAGAAGATCGTCGCGCATGAGATCTCGATCATCGAGCGCGCCGGCGTCAAGATCCATCTCAATACCAAGGTCGGCCGCGATATCAGCTTTGCCCAGCTGCGTGAGCAGTATGATGCCATCTTCATCGGCGTGGGCGCGCAGACGGCGAGCAAGCTGCGCATCGAGGGCGAGGATCTGGAAGGCGTATATCATGGTCTGGACTTCCTCAAGCGCAATGCTCTGGTCGGCGATCTGGACTTCACCGGCAAGAAGGTGGCGGTGATCGGCGGCGGTAATACCGCTATCGACTCGGCGCGCACCTCGCTGCGGCTGGGAGCCAAGGAAGTCAAGATCATCTACCGCCGCGATTTCGGCGCCATGCCGGCCGCGGAGGAGGAGATCGAGGACGCATTGGCCGAGGGCGTGAAGATCGAGACGCTGATCAACCCGGTGAGATTTATCGGCGAGGGCGGCAAGCTCAAGGCGATCGAGATCGCCAAGCAGGCGCTGCATGAATTCGACAGCTCCGGCCGCCGTAAGGCCAGGCCGATCGAGGGCAGCGAATACGTCGAGGAATTCGATATTGCCATACCGGCCGTGTCTCAGGCGCCGGATACCGGCTTTGTTGCCGATTCGGGCGTCGAGGTCAGCAAATGGCAGAGCATCGTTGCCAATGCCGACACCATGGCGACCAGCGCGGACGGCATTTTCACCGGCGGCGACGCTTACCGCGGTCCGGAAGACGTTGTCCACGCTAT
Source organism: Bacillota bacterium (assembly GCA_030527285.1). Classification (GTDB taxonomy): domain Bacteria; phylum Bacillota; class Dehalobacteriia; order UBA4068; family UBA4068; genus JAUNBC01. The sequence continues at coordinate 31,369 of JAUNBC010000009.1, forward strand.
CCATGACGCTAAGCTGGCTGCCGCCAGCATCGACAAGTATCTGGGCGGTGAGGGCGTGCTGTATAAGGGCGCCGAGGTCGAGATCACCGATTACCATGAAGAAGGCGATATCGTCGAGCATATGCGCTTCCCGAAAACGCATCTGCCGGCGGAAAAGGCCAAGGAAAGCTTCAGCGAATGCAACCTCGGTATGCATAAGCTGAACGCTATCGCTGAATCCATGCGCTGCCTGCGCTGTGATAGGAGGTAGGATAGATGACAATGATCAATATTACCATTAACGGCAAGGAATGTCAGGCGCCTAAAGGCAGCACCATCCTCAAGGCCGCCGAATACAACGGCATCCATATCCCCAAGCTTTGCTATCTTGACAAGATACATCAGTTTGGCGCTTGCCGCATCTGCGTGGTCGAGGTGGAAGGAGCCAAAACCCTTCAGGCCTCCTGCATGGTGGAAGCGAGCGAAGGGATGAAGATCCACACCAACTCCAAGCGGGTGCGTGACGCGCGCAAATTGCTCTATCAGCTGCTGATCTCCGATCATAACCAGGACTGCCTGGCCTGCGACCGTTCCGGCAGCTGCGAGCTGCAAGACCTTGGCCGTGAGCTGGGAGTGGATGAAAACCGCTTCGACGGCGAGAAGAACCTTTCGCCGATCGACGCCTGCGAATCTCTGACCCGCGACCCCAGCAAATGCATCCTCTGCCGCCGTTGCGTTTCGATCTGCGACCGCGTGCAGGAGGTGTCGGCGATCGGCTCCACCAACCGCGGCTTTAAGACCGTGATCGGCCCCGCCTTTGAGCTGCCGCTGGGCGATACGGACTGCGCTTTCTGCGGTCAGTGCTCCGTGGTCTGCCCGGTGGGCGCGATTCAGGAGACCAGCCATAAGGAACGGGTCTGGGATGCGATCAACGACCCCGGCAAATATGTGATCGTACAGCCGGCTCCGGCGGTGCGCGTCGGCATTGCCGAGTGCTTCGGTATCCCTGCCGGCACCAGCCAAACCGGTCGTTTGGTCGCGGCGCTGCGCCGGATGGGCTTCGACAATGTATTCGATACCAACTGGGCTGCCGATTTGACGATCATGGAAGAAGGCACCGAGTTCCTGGGCCGTGTCAAAGCTGTGCTTACCGGCCAACAGGCAGTGCTGCCGATGATGACTTCCTGCTCTCCGGGCTGGATCAAGTACATTGAGAACCATTACCCGACCGAGCTCGACCATCTTTCCTCCTGCAAATCGCCGCATATGATGTTCGGCGCGGTGCTCAAATCCTATTATGCCAAGAAGATCAACCGCGACCCCAAGGATATTTATGTGGTCTCGATAATGCCCTGCACCGCCAAGAAGACCGAAATCGCCCGTCCGGAAATGGTCAATGACGGCGTGCCCAATGTAGACGCGGTGTTGACCGTACGCGAATTAGGCGATATGATCAAATCGGCCGGCCTCAACTTCATGGCCTTGCCGGAAGAGCAATTCGATGATCCGCTGGGCTTCTCCACCGGCGCGGCTGATATTTTCGGCCTCACCGGCGGCGTGATGGAAGCGGCGCTGCGTACCGTCTATGAGATCATCACCGGTCGCGAGCTGCCTTGGCCGGATCTTCATGTTCCGCCGATCGCCGGTCTGGAGCAGATCATGGAAGCAACGATCAAGCTGGAGAATGTGTTGCCGGAATGGCAGGCGGCGGAGGGTCTGGAGGTCAAGATCGCCGTTACCAGCGGTTTGGCTGGAGCGCGCAAGATCATGGATCAGATCAAGGCCGGCACCTCGCCCTATCATTTCGTCGAAGTGATGGGCTGCCCGGGCGGCTGCATCACCGGCGGCGGCCAGCCGCGTACCGCTGATGTTGCGGAAACGCGCAAGCTGCGGATGAAGGCGCTTTATGCCGAGGACGAGGGCAAAGAGCTGCGTAAATCGCATCAGAACCCCTATCTGCTCGAGTTCTACAAGGAATGGGGCGAACCCTGCGGTCATGCTTCGCATGAGTATCTGCATACCCACTATGTGCCGCGCGGCACCAATAACTGCCTGACCGACGAGCATTTTGTGCTCAAGAAATAGCTTAATTTCCGGCCAAGCAAAAACAAAACGCTCAAAGGCTCCGCAAGGAGCCTTTGAGCTTTTGGGTGAAAAATATCGCGGGCTATTGATAAATGTTCTCGATAGTATTATAATAGGTTTGCCGCGGAACATAATATACAGGTAGTGTTTTCGGAGCGGCGAGCAAACACCATCAACGGTCAGGCGTATCGAGCCCGATGCGCCAACAAAAGAAAGGAAGCGGAAAATGAAACAGATACAGAAGCAGAAACTATGGGTAGTGTTGCTATTGGCAGTCGCGCTGCTGGCGTTGGGCGCTTGTCAGAGCCCGTCCACGGCGGAACCGGCGGAGGAAAGCGAAGCCGCGGAGCCGGCGCAAGAGCCGGCGATCCCGGAAAGCGAGGTCGCGCCTAATGTGCTTGCCCTGAAGGGTCCGACCGGCGTGGGGATGGCGAAGATGGCGGCTGACGGCGCTTATTCCTTGCGCGTGGTCGGCAGCCCCGATGAGGTAGTGGCGGCCTTGACCTCCGGCGAGGCCGATATCGCGGCTATGCCCTCCAATTTAGCGGCCAAGCTTTATCATAAAACCGAAGGGCAGATCGTGATGCTGGCGATCACTACTTACGGCAGCCTCTATTTGCTGGAAAACGGCGACAGCGTTGACAGCATCGAGGATCTGCGCGGACAAACTGTTTACGCCACCGGGCAGGGAGCCAATCCCCAGTATATATTGGAGTATTTGCTGCGTGCCGCCGGACTGTATCCGGGCGAGGATGTGGAGATCGTATATAAAAGCGAGCATAGTGAGTTAGCGGCGCTGATGGCCGAGGGCGAAGTGGTTTTGGGGATGCTGCCGGAGCCTAATGTCACCGTGGCTATGAGCAAAAATCCGGATCTGCGCATCGCGCTCGATCTGAATCAGGAATGGCAAAACGCCGCCGGCGGTCAGCTGACCATGAGCTGCGTGGCGGTGCGTCGCGCCTATCTGGAGGCTAACCCCGTTTCCGTGCAGGCCTTTTTGACGGATTTGCAGGTATCCATCGAGTATGCGCAGAATAATATAGCGGAAACAGCGGAATTATGCGCCGCTTTGGAGATCATCCCCAGCGCGTCGCTGGCCGAGCAGGCGATCCCCAACTGCGCTCTGACCTATCTCAGCGGCGCGGAGATGGAACCGGCTATGCGCGATTATTATCAGGTGCTGCTGGACGCCGACCCCAGCGCGATCGGCGGCGCTTTGCCTGCCGCGGATTTCTATTATCAGCCGGCGCAGGAATAAGCGGCGGGAAGGCGACCGGCGCAGCGGGAGGAAAAGCCTTCCGCCTGCCGCCGAGGAGCAAGGATGGATTTGAACAACAAGCCCTCTGTGATGAAAAAATGCGCCCAAACGCTGGCCGTACTGATTTTTTGGCTGGCGCTTTGGGCGTTGTTGGCTTATCTGGTGGATAAGCAATATGTGCTGCCCCGACCGCGCGTCGTGGCGGAGCGCGCGCTGGTATTGCTGTGTTCCGCGCATTTTTGGCTCAGCACCGCCGCCTCCCTGCTGCGCATTCTGGCCGGGTTTGCGCTGGGCAGCCTGAGCGGGATAGCGCTGGCGGTGCTGGTCACCCAATGCCGGCCGGCCGCTTTGCTGCTTACGCCGGCGATCAAGACGGTGCGCGCCGCGCCGGTGGTCTCCTTTATCATTCTCGCCTTGGTTTGGCTCGATTCCGCGCAGCTGCCGCTGTTTATTTCCTCGCTGATGGTGCTGCCGCTGATCTGGGCCAATACCGTGAGCGGTATCGAGAATACCGCGCCGGAGCTGCTGGAGATGGCGCGGATATTCCATGTGCGGCGGCTGACGGTGTGGCGGCAGATCTACTGGCCGTCGGTGAAGCCTTATTTGCTGGCCGCCGCGACCACCGCTTTGGGGCTGGCTTGGAAATCGGGGATCACCGCCGAGGTGATCGCCGCGCCGCGTCTGGCGATGGGCAGCGAGATGCAAAACGCCAAGGTCGCTTTGGAGCCGGCTGATACTTTTGTCTGGACGATAGCGGTGATCGCCCTGTCGTTATTGCTGGAAGCGCTGCTCAAGCGGCTGTTGCAAAGGGGGCGCGTATGAGTATCGTGGTCGAAAACCTGTCGCTTAGCTTTAACGGCCAGCCGGTGTTGAAGCAGCTTTCCCTGACCCTGCCCGAGCGCGGCGTGGTATGCCTGTTCGGACCCTCCGGCTGTGGTAAGACCAGCTTGTTTCGTTGCCTGCTGGGATTGCAAAAGCCGGATCATGGCACGATCAGCGGTTTGAACGGCTTCCGTCCGGCCGTGGTGTTTCAGGAGGATCGCCTGCTGCCTTGGCTGAGCGCGGTGGATAATGTCGCTTTGGTGCGGGAAGGCGATACGGCGCGGGCGCGGGCGGCGCTGGCGCTGGTGGAGCTGGATGCGGCGGCGGATAAGCTTCCGGCCGAGCTTTCCGGCGGTATGCGGCGGCGTGTGGCGATCGCCCGGGCTTTGGCTTATGACGGCGACCCGTTGTTTTTGGATGAGCCGACCAATGGCTTAGACGCGGACTTGGCGGCGCGAGTGATGCAGGTGTTGACGGCAAAGCGCGCGCGGCAGCTGATATTGCTGATCACGCATGAGCGGGCTTTGGCGGAGCGTTACGCCCAGCAGATAATCGAGCTGCCGGTCAACGCCGCCGCGCCGCCGGCGTAGCGCCACGCGGCTTTGCTTCGCAATTATATTTAAGGAGCGTTTTACCATGAATTCACCCAAAGAAGTTGCCGCTAATTATGTCGGCGTCGGCAAGGGCAAGGTAGCCCTGCCCGTTTCCAAAATGCTCGTCTTGAGCATTTTAGCCGGTATGTTTATCGCCTGCGCGGCTGTCGGCGCCAATACCGCCAGCTGCACCATCGCTTCCGCCTCCGCTTCCAAGCTGATCGGGGCCTTGGTCTTCCCCTGCGGTCTGGCTATGGTGCTGGTCGCCGGTTCCGAGCTGTTCACCGGTAATACCTTGTTGGTCATCCCGCTGGCGCAAAAAGAGATCACCGTTGGCGGTATGCTCAATAACTGGTTGTGGGTCTACATCGGCAACTTCATCGGTTCAATGATCGTTGTTGGCATCGCTTGCTTTGGTACGCAATGGAACTTATTCGGCGGCGCATTGGCCGTCACCACCATCAAGGTCGCGGCAACCAAGGTCAGCTATAGCTTTTTAGCTGCCACCTGCCTCGGCATTGGTTGTAACTTCCTCGTCTGCATCGCGGTTTGGATCAGCTTCTGCGCCAAGACCGTCGTTGGCAAGATCGTTGGCCTGTTCATGCCGATCATGCTGTTCGTTTTGTCCGGCTTCGAGCATAGCGTAGCTAATATGTACTATATTCCCGCCGGCCTCGTCGCCGCCGCCAATCCTACATATGCCGCCGCCGCCGTTGAAGCCGGCGTCAACCTGGACGTTTTGACCTGGGGCAGCTTCTTCCTCAACAATCTGCTGCCCGTCACCATCGGCAACATCATCGGCGGCTCGCTGCTCGTCGGTATGTTCTATTGGTTCGCTTATCTGCGCGGTACCGCCAAGCCCGAGGACGCTGCCAAATAAGCTATCATTACCGCCTGATACCGGGAAAGCCCAAACATACTTGGGCTTTCCTTTTTTATTGCACATGGTATGGGCTTTGTTATATAATGAAATAAGAAAAGCAGCGTATGCGAGAAGTTTGGAGGTAATCATATGGATCTCAGCCGGCTGCCCAAGGTGGACAGTATCATATCCGCCATCGAGAATGACAACGCCGCGCTTGGGGCGGAGCTTAGCCGCAAGCTGCTGGCGGAGGCGGCGCGCGCCGCCGTCGGTAGCTGGCGGCAGCGCCTGCTGGGCGGCGAACAGCCGCCGGACGAGCTATTCGCGCTCGTGCTGGCCGATACCGTGGCCGCTTACCGGCGCGCCCTGCTGCCGGCGATGCGCCGCGTGATCAATGCCACCGGCGTGGTGCTGCATACCAATCTCGGCCGCGCGCCCCTGGCGGCGGAGGCGGCGCAGGCGATCGGGGATATTGCCGGCGGCTACTGCAATTTAGAGATAGATATGGCGAGCGGGCAGCGCTCCAGCCGTTACGATCATGTGACGCGCGCCTTATGCTCCTTAAGCGGCGCGGAGGACGCGCTGGTGGTCAACAACAACGCGGCGGCGGTGCTGCTGGTGCTCGACGAATTAGCGCGCGGCCGCGAGGCGATAGTTTCACGCGGACAGCTGGTGGAGATCGGCGGCTCCTTCCGTATTCCCGACGTGATGGCCAAAAGCGGCGCGCGTCTGGTCGAGGTCGGCACCACCAACAAGACCTATATCCGCGATTATCAGGCGGCGATCACCGCCGAGACCGGGCTGCTGCTGTTAGTGCATACCAGCAATTTCCGCGTCCAGGGCTTCACCGCCGAGGTCACGCCGGCCGAGCTGGTGCGGCTGGGCCGCGAGTATCATCTGCCGGTGGCGGACGATCTCGGCTCCGGCTGCCTCTATGATTTAGCGGGGCGCGGCGTCGGCGAGGAGCCGCTGCTGCAAACGCTGCTCAAGGCCGGAGTGGATATCGTCACCTGCTCCGGCGACAAGCTGTTCGGCGGGCCGCAGGCCGGTATCATTCTCGGGCGGGCGGAATATATCGCGCGCTTGAAGAAGAACCCGCTGACCCGCGCCTTGCGCATCGACAAATTCACGCTGGCGGCTTTGCAGGCGACGCTGGCCATCTATGAGCGCGGCGACGAGGCGCGCGATATACCGGTGCTGCGGATGATCGGCGAAGGCCGCGCACAGATCGCGCCCCGCGCCGAGCGGTTGGCGGCGCTGCTGGCGGACGCGCAGGCCGAGCGTTACTGCGAATGGCAGCTGCGCGACGGCGTATCCGAGGTAGGCGGCGGCTCGCTGCCGACGGTGGAGCTGCCGACGCGGCTGCTGGCGCTGCGTCCCAAGCGGTTACGGCTGATGGAGCTGGCGGCGCGCTTGCGCAGCGGCAGCGTGGCGGTATTGCCGTATATCCATGACGGCTGGCTGATCTTTGACCCGCGCACGATGAGCGACGAGGATATCCGGCTGACGGCGGAGCTGTTGCTGCAAATCTTCGGGGAGGATGAGGATGGGCGCTGACAGTCATATCATCGTCGGCACCGCCGGACATGTCGATCACGGCAAGACGGAGCTGGTAGCCCGACTGACCGGTATCAATACCGACCGCTTGCCCGAGGAGAAGAAGCGGGGCATGACCATCGTACCCGGCTTTGTGCCGCTGATCTTGCCCGACGGCCAGCGTCTGGGGCTGATCGACGTGCCGGGGCATGAGCGCTTTGTCAAGAATATGCTGGCCGGAGTGGCCGGCATTGATATGGTGATGCTGGTGATCGCCGCCGATGAGGGCGTGATGCCGCAAACGCGCGAGCATTTGCATATATTGCATCTGCTCGACGTCAGCCGCGGCGTGGTGGTGATCACCAAGTCCGATTTAGTGGACGGGGAATGGCTGGATATGGTGCGCGAGCAGGCGGCGGAATTGATCGCTGCCACCTCGCTCAAGGACGCGCCGATCATTGCCGTATCCTCGATCAGCGGGCAGGGCATAGAGGAATTGCGGCAAATATTACAGCAGTTAGCGGCGCAGGTCGAGCAAAAACCGGCCAGCGGCCATTTTCGCTTGCCCATCGACCGCGTGTTCACCAAGTCCGGCTTTGGCACGGTGATCACCGGCACGCTGTGGACCGGCGTGATCACGGACGGCGAGCGCGTGCAGCTATGGCCGAGCGGCGCGGAAGCGCGCGTGCGCGGCTTGCAGGTGCATGGGGATAAGGTCGGGCAGGCTTATGCCGGACAGCGGACGGCGGTCAATCTCAGCGGCACCGAGGCCGAGCTTGCGCCGCGCGGCGGCTGGCTGGCCGCGCCCGGCCTGCTCAAGGAAAGCTACCGTCTGGACGTAGCGCTGCGGCTGCTGGCGGAGGGCAAGCCGCTGCAGCAGCGGGCGCGACTCCGCGTGCATCATGGTACTGCCGAGGCATTGGCGCGCGTCAATTTGCTGGATCGCGAGGAATTGGCGGGCGGAGAAAGCTGCTTCGCCCAGCTGGAGCTCGAAGCCCCGCTGCCGCCGCTGCGCGGCGACCGGCTGGTGCTGCGCTCCTATTCGCCGATGCTGACCATCGGCGGCGCTACCGTGATCGACGCCAATCCGCGCAAGCATCGCCGCTTCGATAAGGGCGAGCTGGAGACGCTGGCGGCGCTGGCCGGCGCCGATCGCGGCGGGCAGCTCTTGGCGGTGGCGCTCAGGCAAAAAGCGCCGCTTAATGCGGCGGCCTTAGCGGAGCAGGCGCAATTGCCGCTGGCGGAGATCAGCGGCGCGTTGCCGGGCTTATGCGCGGACGGCAGCCTGCTTAGTCTGGAGGTTGACGGCGTAAGCTATTATTTCAGCGCCGAGAAAGCGGAGCAGCGCCTGGCGGCGGTGCAAAGGCTGTTGGCTGATTATCATCGCAAATATCCGCTGCGCAGCGGCGTTACTACGGCGGAATTGCGCAGCCGCGCCCTGGACGGCTGGTCGGTCAAGCAGCTGAACGCGCTGCTTGCGCTATGGCAGCAGCGCGGCTGTATCCGCGTCAACGGACAAACGGCGGCGGCGGCGGACTTCATCCCGCAGCCGGATGCGGCGCAGCGGCAGCTGCTGGATAAGCTGCTGGCCGCCTATCAGCAGTCGCCCTTCGCCCCGCCGGAGACGGCGGAAGTGGTGGCGGCGCTGCGTTTGCCGGCGGAGCAATTATCCGAGCTGCTGGGCTGGCTGGTGGAGCAGGAGCAGCTGGTCAAAACGGGCGAACTGTATTTTGCGGCCACGGCGGTGCAGCGGGCGCTGGAGCTGCTGCGCGCGCGCGAGGATGATAGCTTTACGCTGGCCGAATTCCGCGACGCTCTCGATTCCAGCCGTAAATACGTGCTGCCGCTGCTCGAATACTTTGACGCTGCCGGTATCACCCGCCGCGTCGGCGACAAGCGCATCATCAGCGGGAAATAGCAGGAAAACGCCGTTATACGGCGAATAAACGTATACGCCGTCTGCAATGCGGGCGGCGCTCATGGGGGTGGATTTAGCCTGGTGGCTGACCCGGACTTCAAATCCGGCGTGAGGCAGCGATCCTGTCTCAGGTGTGTTCGATTCGCACACACTCCCGCCAAAAAGGATGCCAAGCATCCTTTTTTATTTATATTCAGCGTAAATATAGCTGTTTATCAGCGTTTATTCATGCGCTTTTCAAGCCGCGTTCAAATAATATTCACATAGACCCTTTATGATGGCATTGTCAGATCAAACGAGGAGAATAAAGAATATGGACGAGGAAAAATCCATAACCAACAACAATGATTTTTCTAATGAACAGCAGCCCGCCTCCGCGGGTGCTGAGACCGCCGCCGCGCCGGCCGCCGAGTCCGCTCCCATTGACGATTATGGCATTGACAATTCCGCTATTGAGCAGACTGTGAACGACGCGCAGCCGCCAGCGGCCGCATCATTCAGCGAAAACGCGCAAGCAGATGCGCAGCCGCAAGCCGCAAGCAATACGCCCGCCGCTCAGCCCACCTATGTTCAGGGCCCCAAGCCCAAGAAGCAGTACCGCCTGTCCGGCGGCGGCATATTTGGCCTGTTGCTGTTATGCGCGCTGCTCGCGGCGGCGGTCGGTTTCGGCGGCGGTATGCTGGCCGCCGACAACGCCTATGACGACGTGCAGGCGGAGATGCAGCGGCTGATGGAAGAGTCCGGCAGCGCCGTCATCTATCGCTCGGTGCAGACCAGCGGCGGCACTTACAGCGAGCAGCAGGGCTTGACCGTTTCCGAGATCACCGACCTGACCGCCGACGCGGTGGTCGAGATCGTTACCGAGGTCGTCTCCGACAGCCTGTGGTTCGGACAGCAGATCATTCCCGGCGCCGGCTCCGGCATCATCATCAGCGAGGACGGCTATGTGCTGACCAGCAATCATCTGATCGCCGACGCCAGCACCATCACCATCAGCCTGCGTAACGGCGAGAGCTATGAGGCGCAGCTGGTGGCCGCCGACGAGACCAGCGACGTGGCGATACTGAAGATCGAAGCCACCGGCCTGACCGCCGTAGTATTCGGCGATTCCGACGCGCTGAAGGTCGGCGACCGCGCCGTGGCTATCGGCAATCCGCTCGGGCAGCTGGGCGGCAGCGTCACCGTAGGTTATATTTCGGCCCTGGAACGCCAGGTGGTGATCGACGGCGTAGAGTACTCGGTGCTGCAAACGGACGCCGCGATCAATCAGGGCAATTCCGGCGGCGGCCTGTTCAACGCACAGGGCGAGCTGATCGGTTTGGTGATGGCCAAGAGCAGCGGTTTTTCCGTCGAGGGTCTGGGTTTTGCTATCCCGATCAATGACATCACCGATATTGTGGATGATCTGATCACCTATGGCTACGTTACCTCCCGCGTCACCCTGGGCGTACAGCTGATAAATATTTCGGATCAACGCACCGCTCTTTATTACCGCGTAGATGAAGTCGGCGTGTATATTCTGGAGATACAGAGCGGCTCCAATGCCGAATATGCCGGTTTGCAGGTCGGCGACCGTATCATCTCCATCGACGATACGCCGATCGACAGCGCCGAAACGGTGATCGAGATCATCGGCTCGCATAGCGTGGATGAGGAGATAACGGTGCTCGTCGACCGCGGCGGGCAGGAGATCAGTATTCCGGTCACGCTGTACGGTATCATACCCGAAGAGACGATGCTCACCTCCTACTAATTTCGACAATACCTCCCCTTCTTAATATATTTAGCATAGGACCTGTCTGGATAACACCGGGCAGGTTCTATGCTAAATAAGATAAATGTGTTATAATAATAATGATAAAAGCATGGAGATGATATTATGGAGACGACAGAGTATTCCTCCGCCGGCAAACGCATACTGATCGCCGATGACGAGGCCAAGATCCGTACGCTGATCCGCAAATACGGCGAATTCGAGGGCTATGAGGTAACCGAGGCCGCCGACGGCATGGAGGCGGTGGAATTATGCCGCAACAGCCATTTCGATCTGGTGATACTGGATATCATGATGCCGGAATTAGACGGCTTCTCCGCCTGCCGCGAAATACTCAAGCATCAGAGCGTGCCGGTGCTGATGCTGAGCGCGCGCGGCGAGGAGTATGATAAGATACACGGCTTTGAGATCGGTATCGACGATTACGTGGTCAAGCCCTTCTCGCCCAAGGAGCTGATGATGCGCGTCAACGTGATCATCAGCCGCCATCTCAAAGCCGCCGAAACGCCGCACAGCGCCGCCGACAGCTTTGGCGGATTGACTATCGACTACGGCGCGCATCTGGTGTATGTGGACGGCAAGCGCGTGGAGCTGTCGCCCAAGGTCTATGACCTCCTGGTCTATCTGGTGAAGAATAAAGGTATGGCCTTGACGCGCGAGCAGCTGCTGAACAAGGTTTGGGGCTATGACTTTTACGGTGATGACCGCACGCTGGATACGCATATCAAGCTGCTGCGGCTCAATCTCGGCCCCTACCGTGATTATATCGTTACCATCAGAGGGGTGGGCTATCGCTTTGAAGTATGAGCATTCCGCCGCGGGCGCTGCGCCCAAGACCGGCGAACGCAGCAGACGGCGGCCGATATCGCTGCGCGCGCGGCTGCTGGTCACCTTTATCTGCTTCATGCTGCTGCTGCTGGCGCTGCTGTGGGTGGTGCAGAGCTATTATCTGGATGAGTTCTATCATCGTATCAAGATACAGCAGATCGAGGACGCCGCCGCCGATATCGCGCAGAATATCGACCTGCCGCCCGAGCAGCTGCAATCGTATATCGAGGATATCGCTATTCTCCGCGAGATCTGCGTTTCCGTGGGCAAGATCAGCTCGGTGAGCATCTTTGCCATGCGCGTCAGCGAGCGCTATGACGCTGACGTGCTGGGCGATTGCGTGATCCATCATCTCACCGCCAATGAATATCTCAACTACTATCAGCGGGCGCTGGCGAACGGCGGCGCATATTTTGATACCATTTCGCGCGCGCAATTTGCCGCCGCGCATCAAAACGCCGGCGTGCAGGCTTCCTTTGGCGAGCCGGTCACGCCGCTCAACGGTCTGGCTGATTCGATGATCTACGCGGTGGCGGTCAGCGACGCGGCAGGCGGCGATTATTTGCTGCTGTTCAACGCTACAGTCTCGCCGCTGCAATCGGTCAAGGATACGCTGCGCACGCTGCTGCTGTACGTCACGGCGCTGGCGCTGGCGTTGGCGCTGATATTATCCTTTGTACTGGCGCGGCGGTTGGCGCAGCCTTTGAGCCGTATCAACAGCTCCGCCGCCGCTTTGGCTGCCGGCGATTATCAGGCCGGCTTCGATGGGCGCGGTTATCGCGAGGTCGCCGAGCTGGCGGATACGCTCAATTATGCGGCGCATGAGCTGTCGCGCACCGATCAGCTGCAAAAGGAGCTGATCGCCAATATCACCCATGACCTGCGCACGCCGCTGACGATGATCGGCGGTTACGCCGAGGCGATGCGCGATCTGCCGGGCGAAAACAATGCCGAGAACGCGCAGGTGATCATCGACGAGAGCCATCGTCTGACGGCGCTGGTCGCCGATACGCTGTCGCTGTCCAAGCTCAATGCCGGCGTCGAGGAGTTAGAGCAGGAGCGCTTCAATTTCACGGCGGCGGTGGAGGGTTTGGTCGGCAATTACCGGCAAATGCTCGGCTTCGAGGGCTATGATATCGAGTTCGTCTATCAGCAGCAGGTATTCGTCGAGGGCGATGAGTCGCAATTGCTGCGCGTGGTCGGTAATCTGCTGAATAATGCCGTGACTTTTGCCGGAGCCGATAAGCGGATACGCGTCGAGCAAAGCGTCAACCAGCAATGGCTGCGCCTGCAAGTGATCGATCACGGCGTGGGCATCGAGCCGGAGCAGCTGCCCTATATCTGGGAGCGCTATCGCAAGGACGTGTCCCGCCAGAGCCGCAATCATAGCGGCTCCGGTCTGGGCCTGGCGATCGTCAAGGGCATACTGGAGCTGTATGGCGCGCGCTACGGCGTGGAAAGCGAACTCGATCAAGGGAGCGTCTTTTGGTTTGAATTACCAATAGCAGAATAAATTTGTGGCAAAGAAAATGCCCTGTTTGCACAGGGCTTTTTCTTATGCGAGGAATTAGATCTTTTTGCCGAACAGGCCGCCGACGGTGGCGACGATCTGCTGCCAGACTTTTAGTACGCGCTGCCAGAAGGTAGTGGGTTCTTCATCTACCTGCGGCTCGACTTCATCCTCCGGCTGCTCGATAGCCGCCGTTTGCAGCAGGAATTGTACCGCTTGCGGCGGGGGATTTTTCGCCGAGGTGAAGGAGACGAGCTCAAAGTCGCGGCCGCCGTATTTGGCGAGCATCTTGTCGATCTCCGCGTCCATCTGCTCATCCATATCGCCTGTCTCATCGCGCAGCTCGGCGGTGCCATCGGAAAGCTCGGCCGTACCGTCGGCCAGCTCGGCTACGCCGTCGCGCAGCTCGGGCATATTCTCATTCAGCTCGCTGGAAGCGTCGGCCGCCTCTAAAACGCCGTCCGCCAGCTCCTCTATGCCCTCGCCGTATTCGTTGAGCCCCTCGCTGAAGTCATATGCGCCGTCCTTGATCTCCAATGCGCCGTCGCGCAATTCAAAGGCGGCGTTTTTCAGCGCGGCCAGGCCGTCGCGGAATTGGCTGAGTCCGTCGGACGCGCCGTTCAGCTGCAGCGTCAACAGCCATGAGCTGGTGTAGCCGAGCGCTGCCTGCCCATAGGCGTAGGCGGGAGCGACGGCGGCGGCATAAGCGCCGCTGGCGTAGCTTTGCAGCAGCGCGTTGCCCTCGTTAAGAGCGGCGGTGATGGCCGCGTATTCCGCAGACTCGTCGGCGCCGTCATAGGCGGCTGCGGCCGCGCCGTAGGCGGCGGCGGCATCGGAGCAGGCCGCGGCAGCGGTTGCGTCGGCCGCGTCAAGCTGCTGCGCGGCGGCGGCCGCGGCGGCGGCGGCTCCGGCAAAGCTTTGCGCCGCGCCGCGCAGCGTGGCGGCGTCGGCGCTATCGCTGAGCGCGTCTTGCAGCGAGGAGCTGCTGCGGTATAATTCGAGCAGGCCGTCGGCGAATTCGTCTATGCCGTCATAATACTCCTTGAGCCCGTCGAACAGCTCCTTGCCGCCTTCGATCAGCTCCTTGGTCCCGTCTTTCAGCTCGGGCATTTCCTCAGCCATCTCGCGCAGGCCGTCGTCAAATTCACCGATGCCGTCCGCCAGCTCGTTCACCGCGTCATGCAGCTCGAGCACGCCGTCGCGCAGCTCGATCTTTTTTTCTCGCAGTAGATGGTGGCCTCCAGCTCGATCACGCCGTCCTGCAGCCGGCGTATATCGTCCATGAAGTCGCCGCTGTCCACGTCGTCGATGCTCAAGGCCAGCGAGATGCCGGCGAATTGCCAGCCGCTGAAGGCGAAGTCTGTGACCGTGGCGCTGCATTCGAGCGTCGTCTCCTCGCCGGCCAGCACGATGAAGGATACGCTTTTATCCGCGCCGGCAGCGGCGATGGTCGCGTCCTCGGCCGTGATACCGGCGCATTTTTCGCCGTCAAAGGTACCGCTGATCTGCAAGGCGTAGTTATCAAAATACAGCGCGTTGACGCCGGCATTGCGCTTGATCTCGAGCTGCATCGTCAGCTGGCCGCTTTGCCCGCCTAACTGCGCCGCCTCTATCGGCTGTCCATCAAGATAATAGCGCACGGCGATCAGCCACGGCAGCTGCGCCGCGCCCAGATCGCCCTGATAATAGAGTTTGCCCGCCGGCTTATGCAGGCTGACCGTATCGCCGGTAAGCGTCAGCGGCTCGCTGCCGCTGAGATTGACCACGCTGTGATAAGCGCCGTAGTCGATGATATCCAGCGCTTGTTCGCTATCGAACATATTGACAACGTAAACGTCGTTCACAGCGCCGTCCGCGGCGAGGTTGGCGTAGATGATCTCCTCCTTGACATAGGCGGCGGCAGCCTCGGCGGCGGCCGGCGGGGTAAAGCCGGCCGCGAGCAGGGCGGCGATCATTATTATGTATAGCGGCTTGGCGCGCCGTTTATTCATGGCTTTCCTCCTGTTTTGCGGGTGTATAAAAGCGGGCGCGGAACGTGGTATGGCGCAGCGGCCGGTCGAATATCATCAGCACCGCCGGCAGCGCCAGCAGCACCAGCAGCATCGACAGCAGCGCGCCGCGGCCGATCAGCAGGCCGATATCCTGTATCGCCTCCAGCTCCGACAGCAGGTACTCGCAGAAACCGGCCGTGGCCAGTATCAGCCCCGAGGTCAGCACCGACAGCCCTGAGCGATGCAGCGCCGCGATCGCCGAGCCGAGCGGCGGCAGCGAGCGCCGCTGCTCCATATAGCGGTTGGCCATCAGTATCGCGTAGTCGATGGTCGCGCCTAATTGCAGCGATGATACCACTAAATAGCCGATAAATACCAGCGGCTGATCGAGATAGTAGGGGATGCACATATTGATGAATACCGCGCCCTGTATCACCATCACCAGCAGCACCGGCATCAGCAGGCTGCGGAAGGTCAGCAGGATGATCAGCGCCACCGCCAGCATCGAGAAATAGCTGACTGTGCGATAATCGGCATTCACCGACAGACGAATATCATTGATGCTCACCGCGTTGCCCGCCAGATAGTAGTCGTCGCCGTAAAAGGCGGCGGCGCTGTCCTTGATATACTCCACCGTATCATACATATACTGGTTTTCATCCACCGTCAGTATATTCAGGATCATGCGCCCGTAGCGTTCGCTCTGGAAACTATCCAGCAAATAAGCGGGCAGGAATTCTCGCGGTATCGAGGGATCGGCCAGCGTTACCAGCCCCTGCACCGAGTCGATATAGGGGTTGGCGGTCAAGGTATCGGCCAGCTGCTGCTCGGCGGCGATATCGCCGCTTGGGAACATCAGCACGCATTGCGCGGATACGCCGAAACGCTCCTCGATACGCTGCTTTTGCTCGGCGATGACGCCGTCGCTGCTGGCTCCGGAGCTGTCGCCATAGAGGAATTCGGTGTTGAGCTGGCCGAAATAGGCGGGGATGATCGCCGCCAGCGCCAACAGCAGGAACAGATAACGCCCGCGGACGATGCGGCGCGCCAGGGACTGCGGGAAAACGAAAAAGCTGCGATGGCGCGTTTTTTCGATCAGCGGGTACAAGCTTTTGATCAGCGGCGGCAGGAACAGCACCACCGAGATAAAGCTGAATACCACGCCGCGCGCCAGCACCAGACCGATATCGCGGCCGATCGTATAATCCATGAACGCCATCGCCGAGAAGCCGGCCACCGTGGTCAGCGCCGAGGCCGCCACCGCCGGCCAGGATTTGCGCGCCGCGATGTTGATCGCCTCATCCAGCGGCAGGCCGCGCGCCTTTTCCTCCTCAAAGCGATGCGTGAGGAACAGCGAATAGTCTATCGACACCGCCAACTGGATGGCGGCGGTCATGGCAAAGGTGATGAAAGACACCTGGCCAAAGAAAACGCCCGTACCCATATTGATGATCACGGCGGCGACGATCACTAATATATACAGCAGCGGCTCGACCCAGGAGCTGGAGATCAGCGTCAGTATCAGCAGGCAGATCGGCACGATCACCAGCATGATGTTGATCATCTCGTCCGCCAGCACGCCGCGCACGGTCAGGCTTTGCTCCGCCGGGCCGAAGATCGCCGGGTCATAGGCGGCGGCCAGCTCGCGCGCCTCTTTGAGCGCGGCGCCGGTGCGCAGCGAATAGTCGTCCTCGTCAAAGTTGAGCGTATATAGAGCGCAGCCGTCGGCGTAGTATAGCTCGCTTACGCTTTTATCTATATACTGTATGGGCTGGGTGATATCGCAGACGTCGTCCAGCCATAATACCGAGGATACGCCGTCTATTTGCTCTAACTGCTGCTTGAGCTGCATCGCTTCGGCCACGCTGATCTGCTCGGCCATCAGCTGCGAGCTGCCGGTATAGCCGAATTCCTGCTCCAGCATCGCGATCGAGCGGCTGCCCAGCGTCTGCTGCGGCAAATAGGCGGTCAGGTCGTAGTTGATGCTGACGAAGGGTATCATCAGCGCCGTGACCAGCGTCACCAGCGCAAATCCGGCTATCACCTGCTTGCGCCGTTTGAGCAGCATCTGATAGAAGCGCTCCATCTATACCGTACCTCGAGGGGAGACCGGCAGGCCGCTGAACAGCAGGCGCATAAATTCGCTCACCAGTCCGTGCAGCCGCTGTATATCGCCGCCGCTGTCTTTGATGATAGTTTGCAGCCCTTGCAGCATCGCCTCGGCCAGAGCATAGGCGAACAGCGGGTCATGCTGCGCTGACGGCGCGTCGGTATGCAAATGCTCGGCGATGCGCTGGCTGACCACGGCGCATAGCTCCTGCCGCGTCTGCATCGAGTAGGGATTGCTATCGTCATTGATCAGCAGCAGAAATTCGCCGCTATGGCGCAGGAATACGTCGAGCATTTCATTGATCGCGCTATCCAGGGTGACGGCCGCGCCGGAGGGGAAATCGAGCGCGCATAAGCGCCGCACCTCGTCGCTAAGCGGCTGGATCAGCGTATGGAACAGCAGCTCCTTGCTCGGGAAATAGGCGTAGATATTGCCCGGCGTGATTTGCGCGGCGCGGGCGATGGCGCGCATCGAGGTGCGCTTGTAACCGCCGGCGGAGAATTGCTCCAGCGCGGCGGCTAATATGGCTTCCCTGACCTGTTCTTTGAGCACCTGCATAATTAAACACCCGTTCACTATTGATAATTAATAGTATATCACAAGCGCGGCTTTTGTCAATAGTGAATTGCTGTTTAATATTGCGCGCAAACAAAACCCCGCCGGTCAGGGGCCGACGGGGCTATATCTGGAGTATGTCGCTCATGTGGCGCGGCTTCACACCTTCAAGACCGTTCAGAAACAAGCGCGACAAGGCGCGCTCAAGGCGGAGAACGCAGGCGTATTAAAACATACGCTGAGGAGACGCCGCAGAGTGCAACGCCGTGCCAAGGGGCCCCCGCACGGCACAAAGCGCAGCAACTGCCGGGTGGGGTATGGCTAACGCGCAGTTTATCAACAGTCTGTTAAGGCAGCAGCGATAATAGCTGCGCCATCTCCGCGCGCGTGCAAACGCCTTGCGGATCGAAGCGGCTGTCGCTGTCGAGCCGCATATAGCCGTTATTTACCAGCAGCGGCACCGCCTCCGCCGCCCATTCGGAGACTGCGGCGAAATCGGTGATCACGGCCAGCGTACTGTGTCCCGGCCGCGTCAGAGAAAGGCCGTTATTCTGCGCATAGCGATAGACCATGGCCGCCACCTGCTCATGCGTCAGCGGCAGATCGGGGCCGAAGCTGGTCGCGGATACGCCGTTTGTCACGCCGCCGGCCGCCGCCCAGTTGATATAGCCCTTGCTCCATAGCTGCACGGTATGCGTCTCGTCGTCGGGGAAGGGCGTAGCGTCGAGGTAAGCGGCGGGGTCGATACCGGCATAGCGGCCGAGAAAGACCACGAATTGCGCGCGCGTCAGTCCGTCCTCCGGCGAGAAGGTGGTGGCGGTGGTGCCGGTGGTGATGCCCTTGTCCACGATGTCGCTGATATAGTCGTAAGCCCAGTGATTTTTCAGCACGTCGGTAAAGCGCAGCGTCGAGAGCAGCGCTACGCTGGCGGAGCCGCTGACCGTCACGCCGTCGCCGCTGAGCGCCGCCGCGCCGTAATTGACGGCATAGGTGGCATAGCCGCCCGGCAGCGTGTAAACGTCGCCGCCTGTGGCGGCCTTGAGCTCGCTGCTGATCACGCCGTAGGCGGCAATGGCCGCGTCGCTGCCGCTGGCCAGCAGCTCGCCGCCGCTGATATCTATACCGCCCTCGACTATATCGCTGATATAGCGTCCGTCGGCGTAAACGCCGATCGTGGACGGGCCGCTGCCCGCGGCCTCGACCGTTGACTGGCAATCGCCGATACTGATCAAAGCGGCCGTCAGGCCATAGCATTTACCGGCCTTGGCGGCGGCGTTGACCTCGACCAGCCCGTCGGACAATTGCAGCCTGCGGGCGGCATAAACGCCCGTGCTGAGATAATCGCCGCTTTGCTCGTCGGCGGGCTGTGTGTTCAGCGAGTCAGCCGCGGCGGCGAGGGTCACGCGGGAAAAGCTGATATTGCCCAGACAGCGTATGCCGTAGGCGTTATCCTGGGCCTGGGCGCTGACATTGAGCGTTGTGCCGGCGGCGGTGAGATCCTTGCTGCAAAAGATCGCGGTCGCGTCATCGAGCGCGGCTTGCGCTTTGACCGCCGTCCGGCCGTTCAGCATCAGAGCGTCGCGCGCCATCACGCCCACGGCCTGCGCCGCGCCGTTGTTGATCGCCTCGACCGTGAGCGCGCTTGCGGCGGCGCTGCTGATAGCGCCGTCGCAATAGAGGCCAAAGCTCTGAAAGCCGTTGCCCTGAACTTTGATATGCATTTCGCCGCCGGTCAGGCTGACGCTGTTTTTAGCCCACAGGCCATGCGCGCCGGAGCCGTCGGAGCTGACGTCGATATTGACGATAGCGGCGCTTTGCACGATGCTGCCGCCCGCGGCCTCCATCGCGACTATCGAACCGCGATGATTGCAGCCGTTGATATTGAGCGTGCCGGAGCCGCTGACGCCGATATTGCCGTTTAGCGACCGTATCACTCTGACTCCCGCCGCTGTGGTATCGAGGCTGATGTTGTTCTCGCCGTTGACGACGATCTTGCACGACATACTGGGCAAGAGCAGCGCGTAGTCGCCGCTGCTGATAGCGAAATCAACGCCGTTCAGGGTCAGGGTGCGGGTGACGGCGTTCCAGCTCCAGCCCTGTATCTCCTGCACCGCCTCGGTGGGTATGACGCCGGTCAGGTCCAGCGGCTGGGTGCGGGTCTCGGCGGCTATGGCCGGTGCGGCGCAGCATAATGCCAGCAATAATGCCAGTATCAGCGTCGCCAGCAGAGTTTTGTTGCGCATGGTCATTCCTCCTTCATTCAGATAGGCGCGTCTTTAGCGAATATCGCTGAGCACGCGCAGTTCGCGGTTTTTATCAGTAACTACGAGCCGCTCGATGTTGACGAATTGCTCGCGGAAAGCCTGCAGCAGTTGCGCCTGATTGTCGAATTCGCGGAATTCGGGGCCGCCGGCTGCCATATAGCGGCCGCAATCGCCCTGACTCCAGATCTCTTTATGCCCGTCGGTGAATTCGATATTCCATGCCGCGCCGGACTCGATATCGCGCAGCAGCGTCGGGTATTTCATCAGCAATATGCTTTGTATGGACATTTTATCCTCCTTTAGCTGTTTACAGCGAGCGCGGCAGATAATGGCCGCCGCATTCACGCAGGCGGAATTCGCCGCCGCGATAGGCGATCACGCCGCCCTTGATCACGGTGTTGATCGCGCATTTCAAGGCCATGCCCTGATAAGCGTTATAATCATTATTCCCGTGGCAGGCTTTGCTATCCACGGTTTGCTTGATCGCGGGGTTGATCAGCAGCAGATCCGCGTCCGCGCCGAGCATCAGCGAGCCTTTGCGCGGGTAGAGGCCGAACAGCTGCGCCGGACGGCGGCAGCAGCTGTTGACCAGCGTATTGACGTCGATCAGACCGTCCGCTACGCCGTAGCTGAACATCAGCGCCATCCGCTCCTCTACGCCGCCGATGCCGCAGGGCGCGTTGCGGTAATCCGCCGCGCCTGCCGCCTTTTGCGCCAGCGTGAACGGGCAATGATCGGTGGCGATAACGTCGATGCTGCCGTCGGCCAGCGCCTGCCACAGCGCGGCGTTATCAGCTAATTGGCGCAGCGGCGGAGTGAGCAGATATTTGAGCCCTTCTGTGGCGTCCGCGTATTTATCCTCGCTGAACAGCAGGTATTGCGGGCAGCTTTCCACGTATATATGCCGCTGGCCGGCGGCGCGGGCGGCGCGTATCGCCTCCAGTCCGGCCTTGGTCGATAGATGCGCGATATACAGCGGCGCGTCGCCGCATTCGCGGGCGATAGTCAGCAGACGGCGAATAGCGTCAGCCTCGACCTCCGCCGGACGCGAGGCGGCATGCCAGCGCGGTTCGGTCTTGCCCTCGGCGGCGAATTTGTCGCGCAGGCGCGTCAGCTGCGCGTCGTCCTCGGCATGGACCACGGTCAGCATACCGAGCGCGGCTGCCTGCCTGAGCACGCGGCGCAGCGCCGCGTCGTCCAGCGCATGCTCATAAGTCATATAGACCTTGATGCTGGGTATGCCGCGTTCCTTGAGCGTCGCCATATCGGCCAGCGACGGCTCGTCCGCCTGCTGTATCAGGCCGTGGAAGGCGTAGTCGCAATAGCAGTTGTTGTCGGCCAGCTGATGATAGGCC
This sequence comes from Bacillota bacterium, assembly GCA_030527285.1. Classification (GTDB taxonomy): domain Bacteria; phylum Bacillota; class Dehalobacteriia; order UBA4068; family UBA4068; genus JAUNBC01. The sequence goes on from JAUNBC010000009.1 coordinate 52,809, forward strand.
TTGATCTGCTGATGCGGCAGCGTGCCGGGCGGGGCAAAGGCTACGTGGTCGATGATGGTGGTGGTGCCGCCGCAAACAGCGGCGCGAGTGCCGCTGCGAAAATCGTCCGCCGTGCGGAAAGCGCCTGCTTGCAGGTCGAAATGCGTATGCGCGTCGACCGCTCCCGGCAGCAGGTATTTGCCCGATGCGTCGATGACCTTGGCCGCCTCGGCGGAGATGGTGCCGCGCGCGGCGATCACGCCGCCTTCGACGGCGATATCGCCGACGCCGCAGTTATAGCCGTCAGCGATGATGGCGTTCTTGATCAGCAGCTCATACATGGTTTCTCCTTCGCCTTGCCGTATTTGTCAATGACGTTAAGTGTCAATACTATCCAGTATATCCTGTACTGCCTTCAGCTTCGGCTCTACGTAATGCGGCTGACCCACGGCCTTGATCCCGTTGGCGATATCCTTTAGCCCATTGCCGGTGACGATATGCACCACCGTAGCATCGGCGGGGATCAGCTGCTGCTGCCGCGCCTTGACCAGTCCGGCCAGAGCCGCCACGCCGGCCGGCTCGCCGAAAATGCCGCAGCTGCGCCCCAGCAGCCGCATCGCCGCCAAGATCTGCTCGTCGCTGACCTCGATGGTCAAGCCGCGGCTGTCGCGTATCGCCGCCAGCGCTTTGTCGGGATTGCGCGGCCAGCCGACGGCAATGCTGTCGGCCAGCGTGTTTTCCGGCTGCGCTTCGAGCGGACGCTGCTCGCGGTAGGCGGTATTGATCGGGCAGCAGCCCTCGGCCTGCACCGCCAGCAGACGCGGTATGCGGTCGATGATGCCGACAGCCAGCAGATCGGCAAAGCCCTTATATACGCCGGCGATGGTGCAGCCGTCGCCCACCGCTACCGCCACGTAATCGGGAACCTGCCATTGCAGCTGCTCGGCGATCTCCAGCGCCACCGTTTTTTTGCCCTCCAGCAAATAGGGGTTGATGGCGGCGTTGCGGTTATACCAGCCGTATTGCTCGATCGCCTCAGCGGAAAGGCGGAAGGTCTGCTGGTAATCGCCGCGCACGGCAAACACCCGCGCTCCGTAGAGCAAAAGCTGCGTCAGCTTGCCCTGCGGCGCGCGCTCCGGTACGAAAATATACGTTTTCAGTCCGGCGGCGGCGGCATTACCGGCCAGCGAGGACGCGGCGTTGCCGGTGGAGGAGCAGGCGATAACGTCATAGCCGCCCTCCAGCGCCTTGACCACGGCCATCGCCGAGGCGCGATCCTTCATGCTGGCGGTGGGATTTAGCCCCTCGTCCTTGATATACAGCTTGGCGATACCGATCTCCTCGGCCAGCCGCGGCATATCGTAGAGCGGCGTATCGCCGACGGCCAGCCCGCCGGCAGGCGCTTGCTCCACCGGCAGCAGCTCGGCATAGCGCCACATATCCCGCCGGACGCGGTTGGCCAGCACCCCGCGATTGAAGCGCGCCGAGATGCGCGGATAGTCGTAGACGACGTCGAGCAGGCCGCCGCAATGCGGGCACAGCGTGAGCTGCGGCAGCGCTTCGATCTCCTGCCCACAGCTGATGCAGCGGGCGCAATTGATATAGGACATAGAACGCTCCTTTGCTTATAGAGCCTGCAGCAGGCCGGTGCGTTGGTTGAATTCCTCGATCAGCCGGTCGATATCCGCTGCCTGCGCATGGATGCCGCCCCAGTAATTGTCGTAATCGTACCATTGCGCGTTCAGCTCGTCTAATTCGCGCCCCTGCTGCTCGATCCACGTATAGTATTTGAGATTATGCACGCGGCGGCGTTCGGTATAGCTGAGTTCGAGCATATTGTCGGTGCGCAGACCGGCGATATGGCAGCCGTAATCAAAGGCGGCGGCGCTGGCGGTGTAGGGGCCGTCGGCCTGCTCCAGCTCGGCCAGACGGCTGCCGTACATCTCCATGCTGTCGGTGAGCACGGTGGCGACGATATCGTTGGCGCCCAGCTCATAATACTTGGCCAGCTTGATCGCCGACAAAATATTCGCTACGCCGGAAATGCCTATCCATTCCAGCTTGTCGATCACGTGCTGCTCCACGCCCAATTCCTCGCGCAGATACCGATGACCGGCCTTGTCGTTGAACAGGCGGATCAGCCTCTGGCTGTCCTCGTCGTCAATGGCGATCACCATATCGGTGTTCTTGACATTGTGTATCCACGGCACGTGCTTATCGCCGATGCCCTCGATGCGATGGTCGCCGTAGCCGTTCATCAGCAGCGTCGGGCATTGCAGCGCCTCGCCCACCGCCAGCTTGGATTGCGGGAATACCTCCTTGAGATAATCGCCCGCCGCCAGCGTACCGGCGGAACCGGAGGCGAATACCGCCGCCGCAAATTTACCGCCCGCCGCTCGCGCCGCTTCCTCGATCGCCGGGCCGGTGACGGCATAATGCCACAGATGATTGCCCATCTCCTCGAATTGATTGAAGATCATCACGTTATCGCGGGTGGCCTTGAGCTCCCATACTTTGTCAAATATCTCCTTGACGTTGGACTCGCAGCCGGGCGTGGCGATGATCTCGCCGGCCACCGTTTCCAGCCACTCAAAGCGCTCGCGGCTCATGCCCTCGGGCAGAATGGCTATCGACTGGCAGCCTAACAGATTGGAGTTATAGGCGCCGCCGCGGCAGTAATTGCCGGTGGACGGCCATACCGCCTTATGGAAGGTGGGGTCGAACTGGCCGGTGACCATGCGCGGAGCCAGGCAGCCAAAGGACGCGCCGACTTTATGACAGCCGGTGGGGAACCATTTGCCGGCCAGCGCGATGATCTTTGCCGGTACGCCGGTCAGCGCCGGCGGCAGCTCGATATAATTGACCGCGCCAAAGCCGGGGCCTTCGACCCGCGGCTGATTATGCCAGGTGATGCGGAACAGATTGAGCGGATCGACGCACCACAGCCCCACCTCGCGCAGCCTAGCGCGTATCGGCTCCGGCACTTCCTCGGGATGCGCCATCTGCCTGAGCGTGGGGATAATGATATTGCGTTCGCGCGCCAGCTGCACCGTCTTAGCCAGATTGGCTTCATTGATGCTCAGATCTATCATCATATCACTCCTTTATTGGTGGATAGAGCCCGATGCGTCTTAATAACTCTATTATTCTATTATAGCTATTTTGCCGCGCAAAAACAAGTGCGCCTGAATATTGGCCCAACGGTCTGTATCATAAAGGAACGGGGACGCCCCGAATGACACAGGCGACAGCGCCATTTGCGGCGCGAGCAGCGGGAACAGCAACCAAGACGGGCGCAGGAAACGGAGTTGTAAAAAGAAATCGGCGGGTAGGAAAAACTACCCGCCGATGTTCGAATTTGAGCAGTCTGTCAAGACCAATCAGTTCGACAGAGTTAAGGTTCCACAAATCTGTTGGAACTGGTAGACCAACCATCTTGATACTTTGCTGTCATATACAAGGTTTCATCACCATGTACAAGCTTAATGTAACAAAGACCATCTTCGAACTTGTCGGTGATATCAATCTTTTGATCGTACCAGTAAACCCACACAGAACCATCATCAGAATAATAAACCTCGGGAGAGTTCATTTCTTCCATCAGTTCTTCCTCTGTCAGCGGACGCTCATTTCCCCAAGCATCATATGCTATGCCGCCTCCGCCTCGGTGTTGCGTGTTTCCTTCTCCATCAACATAGTCCATCTCGTAATTCCCGCTGCCATCAAATTCAATGGTCACATCGGTTTGCTCACCGTGAAGCCAAAGTTGAATAGTACGTTGAATCCCTCCAACATCTAAGGCATATGTCGTAGTTGCACTACCAATAACCAATACACAGATAGCGACAACGGCTACTAATTTGTTAAGTTTAATTTTTTTGCTTGCGTTCGTCATTTGATTTACCTCCAAAGATAAATTGTCGGAGATATGAATGGCAGAAAACGCCTGCTTATACTTTTCCTTATTATTCATCTTCCCATACCTCCTGTAATGTGTTTTTGAGCATCATTCGCCCTCGTGATAGTCTGACCTTGACACAGCTTTCAGATAACTTTAGAATATCTGATATTTCTTTCACCGAGTAATCCTCATAGTAAAATAGATGAATAATCACACGATATTTTTCCGGCAGATTCATAACGGTTTCAAACAAATCAGACGCTTCGGCTGATTCAAAGCTCAAGCTTTCCATATAGTCCCCCAAGGGTACCGTACTTCGCCGGAAAAAGACACTATTTTTGTTTTTTGCTTTATTGATAGCCACCCTGATCAGCCATGCACGAATATGTACCTCGCTTTCAAAATCTTTTTCTTTAGTTATGTACTGAATGAAAGTATCCTGGACAACATCTTCTGCATCTTGCGCATTTTGACACACATTGAATGCGATCGTGAATAAGCTGTTTTTATACTTATCAATCAGCGCTTCAACCAATTCCCTCATAGGATTCTCCTTTGCCATTGAAAAGCTTTTCACTAATAGTACAAACGAGAGTGGCAGAAGGTTACATATGATCAGCAATATTTATAATTTGAATGCGCCGCCGTACAGCCAAGGGCTGCCGGTCTATGGATAAACCCGTGGTTTTGTGCAGTATTTCCAAAAAGTAACCCTATATGTAACCGTATTTGTGATATTATAGACATATATAGGGCAAATAACGCTATCGCTATGATGCGTAGTCAAAATAATGAAAGAGGTGGATAGTGTGACGAATAAGCCAGCGGCTAAAGAAAAGGCGACGTTTATCATTCAGCTCAATAGCCGTCAGAATTCCACTTGGCAAGGCAGCTTGGTGTGGAGCGACAGAAACGTCAGCAAACGCTTCCGTTCCGCTTTGGAAATGCTCAAGCTGATCGACAGCGCTTTGAATGAGCAGGGTATGCCGGAGGAATAGTATTCGCCCGCAGCATACGCAATTATCAGCGGCATAAAAAAGCCCCATTCCATTTGTGAATGGGGCTTTATCTTGCGCTTATTACAGCTTCGCCAGTAATACCGCCGCCTGCCTGATGGCGCGGGCGCGATGGCTGACGCTGTTTTTTATTTGCGGCGGTAGCTCGGCCATAGTCCGGCCGTATTGCGGCATATAGAACAATGAATCGTAGCCAAAGCCATGCTCGCCTTTCTCCCGCTCGCCGATCACGCCCTCGCAGCGTCCTTGCAGATGATAGAGCCGCGGCGGCGCGTCAGCTTGCGGTACGGCGACGCATACGGCGCAGACGAAGGCGGCGCGGCGCTGCTCGGGCGGCAGGCCGGCCAATTCGCGCAGCAGCTTGCGGCGGTTGGCGGCGTTATTATGCTGCGTTTGCTGATCGTCGGCATAGCGCGCGGACAGCAGACCGGGCGCGCCGCCCAGCGCCTCCACGCACAGGCCGCTGTCATCAGCCAGCGTGATACAGCCGCCGGCCTTGGCGGCGCTGACCGCCTTGATCTCGGCGTTGGCGGCAAAGCTGTCGCCGTCCTCCGCCGGCTCCGTATAGCCGCTCAGCGAAGACAGGCCGAGCAGCGGCAGCGTACAGCCGGCGGCGGCGAGTATGGCGGCGATCTCCTCGAGCTTATGCTGATTGGTGGTGGCGATCAACAAGCGTTCGGGCATTACAGGCCGGCCTCCAGAAAGTAGTTGCGCAAGCCGTTGACTATGCCCTCGGCGATGGCGGCGCGGAAGCTGGCCGTGGCCAGCTTGGCCTCGTCGCCGGCATTGGAGATGAAGCCGACCTCCAGCAGCGCCGCCGGCATATCGGTGAGGCGCAATACGGCAAAGCTGTTCTGGAAAATGCCGTAATTATTCAGGCCACCGGCTGCGAGCATGGCGTTTTGCATATGGGTGGCCAGCAGCGTGCGCAGCATGTATTCGCTGGAGGCGGTATCGTAGTCGGTGGGATAGATCCAGGTCGAGCTGCCGTTGGTGGCGCTGTTATCGGCGGCGTTGCAATGGATGCTGATGAATACCTCCGCGCCGGAGATATTGGCGGCGGCGGCGATCTCGGCCAAGGTCAGGTCGGTGGTAACGCCGCGGCTCAGCACTACTGTCGCGCCCTGCGCCCGCAGCAATTCCGCGGCGCGCAGCGCAATATCATAGTTGACGTCTTTTTCCAGCAGGCCGCTGGCGCCGATCGCGCCCGGATCAAGCGCGCCGTCCGAGGTGGAGGCATGTCCGGGGTCGAGGAAGATGATCCGCCCCACCAGCGGGCTGGTGCCGACTTGTATGGTCAGCGTGCGGCCGTCGGCTGCCGCCTTGACGCTGTAATAGATCGGCGTATCGCCGCTCACCGTGTAGATATTGCCGAGACTGCCGGAGACGGCGGCGCTGATACCATAGGCGGTAAATTCGCCGCCGCTGATATGCATATCGGTGTTGACGGTCAGGCGGCGGCTGCCCTCGTCCAGCGTATAGCAGATATAATCGCTGCTGCTCAGGGTGATCTGATAGCCATAGGCCGTGCTTTGATAGGCGGCGCTGATCTCGCCCATGGCGGCGGAACCGCTGAAGGCCGGACGGGCGGCGGCGGCGATGGCGGCGCTGGCCACGCGCGCCTCGCTGAAGTCGATGAAGCTGGCATAAACCCAGCCATAGCTGCCATAGTCGGTCATCACATAATACCAGTCGCCGCTGACGCGGAATATCTTGAGCTTGTCCCCGCGTTTCAGCGAGCCGATGATCTGGCTGCTGCTGTCGCTGCTGGCAGCGTCGCGCAGATTCAGCACCTCGGTATTGACCACGCCGTCGGCATAAGCGCCGCTCTCCGCCGGCGCGGCTGTATCGGCGGGCGTGGTGGCGGCGCTGCTGCTGTAATCGGCCTCGACCAGCCATTTAGCCACGTAGCCCTCGCCGCCGTTGAAGCTGATCCGGTACCAGTAGCCGCTTTCGCCGCTGACGGCGAGGTATTGAGCCGAGGTGGCGGTGCCGATGATGTTGCCGTCGGCGATCTGCGCCGCGGAGCGCACGTTCAGCACGCTTACCTGCGGGCGCACGCGCCCGGGCAGCGTAGCGGAATTGGCGATACTCACGTAGTCGCCGGATATCCAGGCCTCGCTATGATTGCCGATGCGGATGCGATACCAGCCGTTTTGCTCATCGGTCACATAGTAGGTCTCATTGCGCAGCGCCTCGGCGAGTATGGCGGCGGAGGTGGAGGGCGCGGAGCGGACATTGACCACCGAGCCGCTGACCGTAGCCACGGTCTCGGCGCGCGCTATCGGGCTGCCCAGCAGCAGCAGCGCGGCTATGACAGCCATGACGGCCAACAGCCGGCGCCGATGCGTTTTATTGATGGCGGTGATAGTATCACTCCCTTTACAATCGAATATAACGTTAATCATTCAACAATTATTCGACATATATCGGGATATTTCCTCTATTCGCCTACTATATATGGTAGCGGCGGCGTGATGCGCGCCGCGTCGCCGCTGATATCGAGGTTCAGCTGCACCGTGATCGTATAGCGGTCGTCCTCGTTCAAGGCGGCGCTGATATCGACGCGGCGCAGCTCGCCCGCGCGGCGTTCCAGATACAGCGTATAATCGGCCTCGCCGAAAAAGCCGCCCAGCCAACCCGCCGCCGGCGCCGAATAGCTGACGCGGCGCAGCTTGCGTCCGTCTAATTGCTGCACGCCGTCATAGCTGAATGCGGCGGGCGCCAGCTCGGGCAGCAAGCCCTGCGGCGACAGCTCGTGGTATAGCTCGATCGCCTTATCCTCCTCCATGGCGCTGCATACCCAGTCGCCGGAGATGAAGTCGCGCTGATACAGCTGCCCCTCGATCCAGTACATATCCAGCTCGCTGCCGGCGGCGTTGCCGCTGATATGCCGCGCCTCGCCGGCTTGTTCGCCGCTGACGTCAAACAGCACGACAGAGCCCGTGGGCTGCTGCAGCTCGATATGCAGCGTATAGCGCAGGGCGGCGGCGGAATGGGCGGCGGTCAGCGCGTTCGCAATATCGGCGGCTTGCGGCGCGGGGGTATAAGCCAGCGCGCATACGGCGGCGGCCACGGCCAGCAAGGGCATGGCTATCAGGATATGGATCAGGGGTTTGCGCATGTTTTTTATTTATGCGTTTTGGCCGGCGCTTATGATATTAAGGCAGGGATTTTTTGTTTTGCCAAGAATAAATAAACAGGGGGGTGTCCGGCTTGAATCCTTGGCAAAAGCATGTGGATGATATTATGGGCAAGGTGCTGTTTGATCAGCAGACGCTGCAACGACGGGTGCAGGAGCTGGGGCGGCAGATCACCGCCGATTATCAGGACGCCGATTGCGACGAGCTGGTGATGATCGGCATCTTGCGCGGCTCGGTGCCGTTTATGGCCGATCTGATCCGTGTTATCGACCTGCCGGTGACCATAGATTTCATGGCCATGAGCAGCTATGCGCATGGCACGCGCACCTCCGGCTCGGTACGCATACTCAAGGATATCAACGACGCGATCACCGATAAGCACGTGCTGGTGGTCGAGGATATCATCGACACCGGACTGACGCTCAAATGCCTGACCGAGCTGCTGGAAGCGCGCAAGCCGCGCTCGCTGCATATCTGCACGCTGCTCGATAAACCGTCGCGCCGGCTGACGGAAATACCGGTGCGCTATCGCGGCTTTGAGATACCTGACGAATTCGTCGTCGGCTACGGTCTGGATTTTGCCGGCCATTATCGTCATCTGCCCTACGTCGGCGTGCTCAAGCCCGAGGCCTACGCCTAAACCTGTACTGTTGCGGCAGGCATTGCCGCTGGCTATATAATATAAGCAAAGGAGTTGGTCAACCTTGAGATCAAGCGAGGAAACGATCACCTGGGATGTGCAAAAGGCCGCTGCGGAGGAATTATTGGCGCAGCTGGCCGCCGTCAGCGAGCAAGAGCTGGCTAAATTTGATACGGCACGGGGCGTGTATGTTCTGGGCTATGCCGGTACGGAGCTGCCGGGCAGCGTCTGGGGTTCTGATGATGCGAGGATCATCTATGTCGGTCATGCCGGCCGCGATTCCGTGCGGCATTTCGCCGATGATACGGCGATCTCTACGGTGCGGCGCTCTTTGGCGGCGCTTTTGGCAACTTCTCTGGAGCTTACCGCCATACCGGGAGTCGATTCGGATGATGACCGCTTCAACAATTACCGGCTGATCATCGAGGATGAGCGCAAGCTCAGCGCCTGGATGTACGAGCATCTGCGCATCGCCTTTTACGAGGTCGCTCCCGATCTGCTGGAGCCGATGTATCATGCGCTGCTCAATTATTGCGCGCCGCTGCTCAATCTCAAGAATAATCCCGGCAATCAATACGGCGGCCAGATCAAGAAATACCGCAAGAAATTAGCCGAGGACGCGGTGCTCAATAGCGGCCGCCAAGAATAGGAAAGCTATGGATCAGATCAGATTAGCCGAGCTGTTATTCCCCGAGATTATCGAGGATATAGATCATTATGAGCGTTTTTACCCGCCGCGCGCTTTGCCTGATGAGGCGTGCGTCACGCGTATCGGCCCTTCTCCCACCGGCTTCGTGCATCTGGGCAATCTCTATAACGCGCTGATCGGCGAGCGGCTGGCGCATCAAAGCGGCGGCGTGCTGATGCTGCGCATCGAGGATACCGACCAAAAGCGCGAGGTCGCCGGCGCGGTGGAGGCGGTGATACGCGCCATGGCGTTCTTTGATATAGGTTTCGACGAGGGCGCGACCCTGGACGGGGAGAGGGGAGCCTACGGGCCCTACCGTCAGAGCCGCCGCCGCGCCGTCTATCATGCGGTAGCGCGGCAGCTGGTGCTGCGCGGGCGCGCCTACCCCTGCTTCGCCACCGAGGACGAGCTGGCGGCGATGCGCGAGGCGCAGGCTGCGCGCAAGGAGAATTTCGGCGTATATGGCAAGTACGCGCCGGCGCGCGATTTCAGCCTCGAGGAGATAGAGCGGCGTTTGCAGGCAGGTCAGGCGTATGTGCTGCGCTTTCGCTCGATGGGCGACGGCGAGCATGATATCAGGGTGCTGGACGCTATTCGCGGCGAGCTGACGATGCAGGAGAATTATCAGGACTTTGTGCTGCTCAAATCCGACGGCCTGCCGACCTATCACTTTGCCCATGTGGTGGACGATCATTTCATGCGCACCACGCATGTGGTGCGCGGCGAGGAATGGCTGTCCACGCTGCCGATGCATATCGAGCTGTTTGATACGCTGGGCTGGCCGCGGCCGCTGTATTGCCATACGGCGGTGCTGGAGAAGATCGACGGCGAAACGCGGCGCAAGCTGTCCAAGCGCAAGGACCCCGAGCTGGCGCTGGAGTTCTATCAGGCCGAGGGCTACGCGCCGGCGGCGGTATGGGAATACCTGCTGACCGTGCTCAATTCCAACTATGAGGAGTGGCGGCGCGATAATCCGCAGCTCGACTGCCGTGAATTTCCCTTTACCACGGACAAAATGAGCAATTCCGGCGCGCTCTTCGATCTGGATAAGCTCAACGATATAGCGCAGAACGTCATCGCCGCGATGCCGGCGGCGCATGTCTACGATCAGCTGCTCGCCTGGTGCGAGCTTTATGACGCGCCGTTTGCGGCGCTGCTCAAGCGCGATCGCGCCTATGGCGAGCGCATCGTCGGCGTGGGCAAGCACGGCGACCGCCCGCGCAAGGATATACGCAGCTGGCGGCAGGCGGCGGGCTTCCTTTCCTTCTACTATGACGAGACCTTCCGCCGCGAGGATGATTACCCGCCCGCCATCACCGGCGAGCTGCGGCAGCAGATCTTACAGGCGTATCTGGACGGCTATGACGCCGCCGACGAACAGGCGCAATGGTTTGGCAAGATCCGCGCCGTCGCCGAGCGCTACAATTTCGCCTTAAAGCCCAAAGAGCATTTGCATAATCCCGGCAAATACCGCGGCAGTATCGTTGACGTCAGCAATGTGATACGCATTGCCCTGACCGGCCGCCTCAATTCGCCCGATCTGTATGAGATCATCGCTATTATCGGCGAGCGGAGGATGAGGGAGCGTATCAACGCCGCGATGAAAGCATAGAGGCAGATAATCACAAACCACCCCTGAAAGGGGTGGTTTGCACTAAGCCTATAAGGCTTAG
>JAUNBC010000001.1 GCA_030527285.1 Bacillota bacterium
CCTGCGCCGAAATTTCTCGCCGCAGAAATACTGCGTAGTTTTCCGCATAAGAAAAAGCCCTGTTTGCACAGGGCTTTTTGATTTAGTTGCGGAAAACCGCCGCCTCCCTAAGTTGCGCCGCCTGCCCGGGGGCGCTTATTTTTTTCTTGCCTTTTTTGCTGATTATGATATACTGTTTTAGGATATGCTAATAATGATTTACAATAACTGAAATAGAGCGGAGGGAAAAGTATGGCTAAGATCGAGAGAACTATGGGTATTGTTGACGTGGTTCAGCAATATCCGGAGGCTGCGCAAATACTGATGGAGCACGGTATGGGCTGCTTGGGCTGCGCAGCGGCGCATTTTGAGAATATCGAACAGGGCGCGACGGCGCACGGCATCGACGTTGACGCGCTGATGACCGCTTTGAACGAGATGGCGGAGCAATAAGCAAACAGTGACGGCAATAAAAACGAGCCTGCACGAGGCTCGTTTTTCTTAGCGCCTTTTGCATCACCGCGGGCGCTCGATAATATCCGGATACTGTCCCGCTCCGGCGGGGATAATGATGCGCGTACCTTGTTGCAGCGGTTCTTGCCGGCCATAGCTGGGATTATAATAGAGCAGCTTGGATAGCGGCGTATAGAAGATCCTGCTGATATCCTCCAGCGTTTGTCCGGCATTGGCGGTATGAATGCAGGGACGGGTATAGGGATTCTGCCTGCAGGAAGCGTAAACCTGATCGGCGTCCGGCGGCGAAGACGGGCGCTGTTGGGGTTGCGGCTCCTTGATCGGCACGTTGACCACCGTGCCGACGTTGATATTGTTGATATCGCTGAGCTGTGGATTGGCCGCGATCATCTGCTCCAGAGTCACACCGTAGCGGCGCGATATCTTCCATAGGCTGTCACCGCTTTGCAGCGTATATTGCATATTGATCCCTCCTTTTTTATCTGAGGTATTATATGCGGTTTTTCGCTTTTCGGTGCGGAAAAGTTAGAGGAGTAATATGACGTTCAAAAGAAATCGCGAATTATTTAATAACGAGGATTATCGCCGTATCATCAAGAAGCAGGCGCAGCAGTTGGCGGAGCTGTTGATAAAAACGCCTGAATACATGGCCTATATCGAGGCCAAGCGGCGTTTAGAGAATAACGATCAGCATATGATGGCTCTGGCCGAGCTGCGTCAGCGGCAGATGAGCCTGCGTCTGGCTGCGATGCTGGGCGAGGATATCATGGACGAATGCGATGATTTTGAGATGCTGTTCGCCGCGATGTCCGCCGACCCGCTGATCAGCGATTATCTGTTTGCCGAGGGGCGGTTTTCGCGTCTGATCGACGACGTGGAGCGGGTGTTCGGCGATAAGATCGAGCTGTGGGGCGGTATGGAAGACGTCATCGACTATGGCGACAGATCCCTTAATTAGCGAGGTTGAGTATGGAACAAAAGAAACAGGTGCGCATGACTAAGCAAAAGAAACTGATCTACGAGATATTGGCTTCCACCAAGTCGCATCCTACCGCCGATTGGCTGTATAATGAGGCGCGTAAACAGCTGCCGGATATATCTTTGGGCACCGTGTACCGCAATTTGCAGGTGCTGCTGGATGATGGGCGCATCCTGGCGCTCAATTACGGCAAAGAGCAATGCCGCTACGACGCCAATGCCGAGCCGCATTATCACTTCGTATGCGAGAAATGTGGGCGAGTGCTCGATTTCCCCGAGGGCAGCCAGCTAATCGACCAAAGGATACTGCGCGCCGCGCCGGGTACGGTCAAAACGCATCGTTTGGAATGTTACGGCGTATGTAAGGATTGCCAGAACTAAAAGAATGTGTTATGATGATTAAATCGTGGGCGATAGACCCAGCGACCAAGTTGATTTTAGGAGGAAAATATAGTGTTCATGCAGAAAATCCGCAAATCGACGCGGAAACACAGAAAGCTCTTGATCGGGGTCATCATCTTGCTGATGATCGGTTTGGTTGGCTCCTTCGCTGTCTGGGGCTCCAATGATTACAGCGGCGGCGAATCGGTAGAGGATATGACCACCGTGGAGAGGATCGCCGCCTATGAGCAATACATAGACGAGATCAAGGCTGACGCCGGCGAGGAAATGGATTACAGCACGGCTACGACCTTGGCCTCCTTGCATATGACTATGTACAGCCTCAATTACACCGCTGCCAGCGAGAACAGCAGCAACGCCGAAGCTGCCGCGTCATACAGCGTACAGGCGCAGGTGGAAGCGTCCACGGCCGCCGATTATTATCAGCAGGCGCTGGAGCTGGCGCCGGATACGCTCAACGACCTGGGCAAGGCGCAGCTGATCGCCGGGCAGGCGGAAGCGGTCTTTTATTCCGGCGACGCGGCGGCTGCCGAGCAGCTGTATATCCAGGCTACGGATTTAGCGCCCGATGATCTGGACACCAACATTAAATACGCCAATTATCTGTATTCGGTCAACGGTTTAGATGCGGCGGTAGCATATTTGACGGTGCTGCGCGGTCGGGTCTCCGCCGATGAGAGCAAGGTAGCTGCCGTTGACGCGCAGATCGAGTACATTCAGGGCATGGACGAATTCTATGCGATGCTCGGTCAGGATAGCGATACGGACGCTTCTGCTGACGAGGCTGCCGAGGGGACGGACGAGGCAGCAACGGAAAATACGGATGAAGCCACGGAATAACAGCGGCGCGCAAACTGCGTAATATCAGCATACATATGACACGGGGCGCGCGCGTTCCGTGTCATTTATTAACGAGGAGGCGAGTTTATGCGTATCGCCAAGGACGTCATTACCGAATGGCGCAGACATATCCATATGCACCCGGAGATCTCCGGCGAGGAGCACGACACCGCCGTCTATATAGCCGGCTTGCTGCGCGAATTCGGCCTTGAGGTCACAGAGGGCGTGGGCGGCTACGGCGTGGTCGGGCTGCTGCGCGGCGACGACGCTTACAAATGCGCCGCCCTGCGCGCCGATATGGACGCGCTGCCGATCACCGAAATCAGCCGCCGCCGCTACAAATCGCAGGCAGCGGGCGCGATGCACGCCTGCGGGCATGACGCGCATTGCGCGATCGTGCTCGGCGCGGCCAAAATGCTGGCCGCCCAGCCGCCGCCGGGCAGCGTCAAATTCATCTTCCAGCCGCATGAGGAACAGAAGCCGGGCGGCGCGCGGGCGATGATCGCCGCCGGGGTCTTGCAGCAGCCGCAGGTGGACGGCATTTTTGCCGGCCATGTCACCAATCTTTTCCCCGCCGGCACCTTTGCCGTCAATGACGGCGCGATGATGGCGGCGAGCGATAATTTTGAGCTGACGCTGATCGGTCATGGCGGACATGGCGCGATGCCGCATCAGACGGTGGACGTGATCGCCATTGCCGCGCAGATCATCGAGGCGCTGCAAAGCATTCGCAGCCGCCGTGTTGATCCGTTGGAGCCGGTGGTTTTGACCGTGGGCAGCATACATGGCGGCAGCGCGCATAATATTATACCGGATCGTGTTGATATGACCGGCACGCTGCGCTGCTTTGATCTGGCGCTGCGCGATCAGATCGTCGCCTATATGGAGGAGAGCATCCGCGATATTACCCATTCATGGGGCGCGACCTATGAGTTCAAGATGATATACGGCTACCCGCCGGTGATCAACGATCACCAGCTGACGCTGCTGCTGGATCAGGTGGTGCAACAGGTCAGCGGTACGATGCTCAACGATCATCCGCGGCCGCTGACCGCCGGAGAGGATTTCGCCGTCTACGGCCAGCAAGTGCCGGCGGCCTTCGTCTTTATCGGCACCGGCTCGGATAAATGCCGCGAGCCGTGGCATCATCATTCTTTCGATATCGAGGAGTGCGCTTTGCCGGCGGCGGCGCAGGTATTGGCGTTGGCCGCACAGCAATTAGCCGGACAGAAAAAATAAGCGGAGAAGCGCGATGGAACAAACGCTCGCTCTATTTGCCGATATGCCCGTCGAATGGCGCGTCTTCTTTTTATCGATGCTGCCGGTGACCGAACTGCGCGCCGCGCTGCCGTTGGGCGTGGCTTGGGGGCTGGAGCTATGGCGCAGCTTTGTCTGGGCGACGGTGGGCAACGCCGTACCCGTGCCGCTGCTGCTGGCCTTCTGGGCATGGGTGTACCGGCGGCTCAGCGGTATATCGCTGCTGCGAAAGCCGCTGGCGCGCTTCGGCGAGTACAATCGCCGCAAGGGGGAGAAGGTGCGCCGCTACGGTATGCTCGGCCTGCTGCTGCTGGTGGCGGTACCGCTGCCGGGCACCGGCGTGTGGACCGGCAGTATCGTGGCGACGCTGCTCGGACTGCGCTTCTGGCCGTCGGCGGCAGTGATAATATCAGGCGCGGTCATAGCCGGCGTGGCGGTGACGCTGATCACCAGCGGCGTGCTCGTCCTCTCCGCGGCCAGCTTCGGTCAATGGCTGATCCGGGGAGCGTTGTTAGCCGCCGCGATCTGTATCTGCATCAAGTTACACAATAAATAGTATTTTTCTCTAATTGCCACATATGGATATGTACGCAAGCCATAACACTATATATAGTGATATGGCTTTTTAAGTGGGTTTTTGTTGGAATAAATTTCAAAAAATGCTTTACAACAGCCGGACGTTCATGTATAATGAGGCCATAAGGAGCAAAGTGGAGTTAAGTGGAGGCAAATAGAGCAATGTTGATCGGCGAAGTCGCACAAACGATCGACGGCAAAGGCCGCTATATAGTGCCCGCCAAATTCAGGAACGACCTCGGCGCGAGATTTGTGATCGCGCGGGGCGTCGATTGCTGCCTGGCCATCTATCCGCTGGCCGTTTGGCAGCAGGTGGTGGAGAAGCTGGCCGCTACCTCCAAGGCGGATCCGGGCAAGCGCGCTTTCAGCCGCCGCCTCACCTCCAGCGCCTTCGAAGCCGAATTGGACGCGCAATACCGCGTGGTGCTGCCGCCGGCCTTGCGCGAATACGCCAAGCTGCAAAAGGATATCGTCACCATCGGCGCGACCAATAGGCTGGAGATCTGGGATAAAGATATCTGGCATGATTATATCAGCGACGATGACGGCAGCGATCAGGAGTTAGCGGCGGAATTCGCCGATATACTGCTATAATGAGCGGCGAGTTCAGGCATATTCCGGTGCTTGCCGATGAAGTCTTAAAATATCTGTCGCCGGTCGCAGGCGGTACGTATATCGACGGCACCTTAGGCGGCGGCGGTCATGCCGAGCTGATATTACAGCGTATCGGCGAGCAAGGCCGGCTGCTGGGCGTCGACCGCGACCGGCAGGCTTTAGCGGCGGCCGCCGAGCGCCTGCAAACCTATGGCGACAGCTTTTGCGCCGTGCATGGCCGCTATGCCGAGATGGTCGAGCTGGCCGCGGCGCGGGGCGTCACGGCGGCGGACGGCATACTGCTCGATATCGGCGTTTCCTCTTATCAGCTGGATCAAGCCGAGCGCGGTTTTTCCTATATGGCGGATGCGCCGTTGGATATGCGTATGGATCGCGGCGAGCAAATCAGCGCCGCCGACATTGTAAACGACGCGGACGAGCGGCAGCTGACGCAAATACTTTTTGCTTACGGCGAGGAGAAATGGGCTAAGCGCATCGCCGGATTTATCGTCGAGGCGCGTGCGCAAAAACGCATCGAGACTACCGGCGAGCTGACGGAGCTGATAAAAAAGGCCATACCCAAGGGTGCGCGGGAAGCCGGTCAGCACCCGGCCAAGCGCAGCTTTCAGGCTTTGCGTATTGCTGTCAACGGCGAGTTGGAGCAGCTTAAACAGGGCATAGACGCGGCGGTGAGCTTGCTGAAGCCCGGGGGCGTGCTGGTAGTGATCTCTTTTCATTCATTAGAGGATCGCATCGTCAAGAACAGTTTCCGCTATCATGCCAGCGATTGTATTTGTCCGCCGCAGCTGCCGGCATGCGTATGCGGGCATCATGCCGAACTGAAGCTGCTGAATAAAGCGCCGGTCATGGCGACGCAGCAGGAAATAGACATAAACCCGCGTGCCCGCAGCGCCAGACTGCGCGCGGCGCGCAAGTTGTAGGAAGTATGCAGGAGCCGGTCAGTTATACCGGGGGAGGTGCGAGCATAGCAATGAGTGAAGCCGCATATACATATCGTCAGGCGCATTCCTATGAACGCCGCCGCAGCGAGGCGGTCAGCGGGCGCAAGGAAAAAACGCGCACGCGGGAAATACGCAAGGACCGGTTGATCATCGTCATGGCGGTGCTGTCGGTATTCATCTGCGCATTCATGTACACCTTCTTCGAGGCGCAGATCGGCGTCGCCGGGCTGGAAGTATCCTCGCTGAAGCAGCAAATACTCGATACCGAGACCGCGGCGGCGCGCGTCGATCTGGAGATCGGCAATCTGGCCTCGCTGGAGCGCATCGAGGAATACGCGATCGCCGAGCTGGGCATGGTCTATCCGGACGGCAACGACGTTTATTATCTCAATGAGTTCAGCAGCCTGATGATAGCTCAGGGCCGCAGCGGGATCACGGTAGCGGCGGCGGAGCCGTCGCAGCAGGCCGTCAATGACGATCCCTTCTGGCAATCGCTGAGCGCATTGATCGGCAATTACTTTAACGGAACAGCCTCAGCCGCGGAAAACCAATAGCGCCTGAGCCGATAATAAGGAGCTAAGCATATGTCAGGAGGCCGTATCGTATCAAGACAAAAAATGGCGATAGTGCTGATCATTGTCTTGCTGGCGTTTGCGGTGGTCGTGGGAAAACTATTCTATATACAGTTCATCCAAGGCAGCGAGCTGCAGCAAAAGGCCGAGGAGCTGAGGACCCGGGATCTGCCGGTAGCCGCCGCGCGCGGCACCATCTATGACGCGAACGGAAATAAGCTGGCGATATCCATCACCGCCGATTCTATTTCCGCCGCGCCGCCCGAGGTCATCGCTTCCGGGCAAGCTGAGATCACTGCCGAATTTTTGGCGGAAAAGCTTGACTGCGATTATGCGGATATTTATGACAGCATCACCGGCAATTCATCCTTTGCCTGGGTGGAGCGCAAGGTCGATTTTGAGCTGGCGGAGGAGATCAGAGCCGCCGAGCTGCCGGGCATCTATATAGTCGGCGAGACGCAGCGTTATTATCCGCGCGGCACGCTGGCCTCTTTTGTGCTGGGCTGCGCCGGTATCGACAATCAGGGCCTGGAGGGTCTGGAGCTGACGCTGGAGGATTGGCTGGCCGGCGAGAGCGGACGCATCGTCAGCGAGTATGACGCTAACGGCAATCCGATACCGCAGGCCGAGTACGAGTATATCGCGCCTACCGACGGCTATGACGTATATATCACCATCGACGAGAACGTGCAGTATTTCTGCGAGCGAGAGCTGAGCAATCTCATGGAGTCGGACACGCCGCCCAAGCAGGCCGGTATCATCATCATGCGCCCCGATACCGGCGAGATCGTGGCGCTGGCCTGTTCCTCCGGCTTTGACCCGAATAATTATCAGGATTATACTTCCGCCGAGCGGCGTAATTTCCTGATCAATGATTCCTATGAGCCCGGCTCCACCTTCAAGATCATCACCGCCGCCACCGCTTTGGAGGAGGGCGTGGTCAGCGAAGCCGATACTTTCTATGATCCCGGCTATGTGACGGTATCAGGCTCGACGATACATTGCTGGGCTTCGGTGCCGCATGGCAGTCAGAGCTTGGCGGAGGCGATCAAGAATTCCTGCAATCCGGCCTTTGTCAGCATCGGCCACAGTATCGAGAATAAAGCCGACGGGCTATTTTATAAGTACATACAGGCTTTTGGCTATGGCGCGCAGACCGGCGTCGATCTGCCCGGCGAGGCCGAAGGCATATTGCAGGCCGAGGAGAACGTCAACGCCGTCGAGATCGCGACCATCGCCATTGGGCAGGGCATCGCGGTCACGCCGATGCAAATGATCACCGCGGCCAGCGCCGTGGCCAATGACGGCGTGCTGCTGCGCCCTCAGTTAGTGTCCGAAGTGCGCGACGGCAGCAAGGTCATATATCAGAGCAGTCCCGAGGTCGTGCGCCGCGTTATCTCCGCCGAGACGGCGCAGCAGCTGAGGCGGCTGTTGACGGCCGTGGTCAGCGATGGCTCCGGCGCTAACGCCGCCATCGAGGGTTACAGCATCGCCGGCAAGACCGGCACTGCGCAAAAAGCGGGTGACGGCGGCTATGTGGCGGGCAAATACGTGGCCTCATTCATCGGCATGGTACCGGCGGAAGATCCGGAACTGGTATGTCTGGTGGTGGTCGATGAACCGAGCGGCGTGTTTTACGGTTCGCAGGTGGCCGCGCCGATATTCAAGGCGGTGATGACGGATACGCTGCGTTACTTTGGCATCACGCCCAGCGTCGATAGCAGCGATACGGTTACCGAGCCGCTGGAATACGTTACCGTACCCGATGTGATCAATCTCGATATAGATACGGCGTCGATCATCCTGCGCGAATCGGGCTTGAATCCGAGCATACGCGGCAACGGCGTGATCGTCGAGGATCAAACGCCGGTGGCCGGTACCAGCGTGCTAAGCGGCACGACGGTCGCCGTCGACACCGCCGATATCAGCGTACCGGCGGGCAGCCTGGTCACCGTGCCTGATCTGCGCGGTATGCGCATCGCCGAAGCGGCGTCTACGCTGTCGGCCCTGGGCGTCAAGCTGATCGCCGAGGGCAGCGGCGTGGCGGTCAGCCAATCGCCGCAACCGGGAACGACGGTAACAAGCGGCAGCTCCGTGACCGTGGTGTTCAGCGAGCCGGCTGTACCGGACGCGGAAAATGACGGCGG
The DNA here is from genome assembly GCA_030527285.1 of Bacillota bacterium. Taxonomy (GTDB): domain Bacteria; phylum Bacillota; class Dehalobacteriia; order UBA4068; family UBA4068; genus JAUNBC01. Next base: position 8,782 of record JAUNBC010000001.1, read on the forward strand.
CGTAACGGACGGCGAGTAAAGGCGGGAATAAACTTGAAAGATCGCGGAAAATGATTATAATGTAATAAAGACAGGAGGGCTGAATATGCTATTCGCCGATTTATTGCAGGCTTTGGGCGCGGATATCGTCGTCAGACGCGGCGCGCCGCCTGATATGACGGTCAGCGGTATCGCTTATGATTCGCGCAAGGTCGCAGACGGCTTCGTCTTTGTCGCCATCCCCGGCGCGCAGGCCGACGGACATGACTTCATCCCGCAGGCCTTGGCTGCCGGCGCGCGCGTGATCGTGGCCGAGCGCGAGATCGCCGGCATGCCCTCGCAGGCGGCGTTGTTGATCGTCGGCGACAGCCGTCATGCGCTGGCCGCCATAGCCGCCGCCTTCTACGGCTATCCCGACCGTCAGGCGCGGCTGATCGGCGTTACCGGCACCAATGGCAAGACCACGACCACGCATCTGATCAAATGGCTGTTTGAAGCGCGCGGGCATAAGACCGGCCTGATCGGCACCATCAACAATAAGGCCGGCGACAAGCTGCTGCCGGCCACGCATACCACGCCCGAATCATTGGAGCTGTACGGACTGTTCGCGCTGATGCGCGACGAGGGCTGCCGGTATCTGGTGATGGAGGTATCGTCGCATGCGCTGGCGCAGGGGAGGGTATCGGCCTGTGATTTTTCCGGCGCGGTATTCACCAATCTGACGCAGGATCATCTTGACTATCACGGCACTATCGCCGAGTACCGGCGCAGCAAGACCAGGCTGTTTGCGATGCTGGACGCCGCCTGCGGACAAGCCCGCTACGGCGTCATCAACGTCGACGACGCATCGGCTGCCGATTTTGCCGAGGTTTGCGCCGCGCCGCTTTGGACGTATGGCGCGCAGGAAGGCTCGACGCTGCGTCTGCTCCATTATTCGGCTTCGTCGTCGGGCATGGAGTTTGAGCTGAGCTATGAGGGACAGGTCTATGATTTCAAGATCCCGCTGATCGGCAAATTCAACGTCTACAACAGCATGGCGGCGATCGCGGTGGCCTTGGCCGAGGGCATGGCTATCGACGATATCAGGGCGGCGATGGCAAATGCGCCGCAGGTGGCGGGTCGTTTTGAGCTGGTGGACGAGGGGCAGGATTTTTTCGTCGTCGTCGATTATGCGCATACGCCGGACGGGCTGGAGAACCTGCTGTCGGCAGCGCGCGAGCTCAAGCCGCGCCGGCTGATCACCGTGTTCGGCTGCGGCGGCAATCGCGATAACGGCAAACGCCCGATCATGGGACGCATCGCCGGCCGGCTCAGCGATATCGCTATCGTCACCTCCGATAATCCGCGCTTCGAGGAGCCGCGCGCGATCATCGACATGGTGGAGTCGGGCATCAAGCAAGTGTGCAATAATTATCTGGTGGAAGAAAACCGCGCCCGCGCCATTGGGTTGGCGATCAATATGGCGGAGCCGGGCGATATGGTAGTGATCGCCGGCAAGGGGCATGAGGATTATCAGCTGATCAAGGGCGAGAGCTTCCATTTCGACGATCGCGAGCAGGCGCGTGAGCAGCTGCGTTTGCGCGCAAAATAAACCTGACGAGGACGCTATGCTGTATTTTCTGATATTCATTGCCGCTGCGGTATTGACGCTGCTCGGCGGAAAACTGATATTGCCGCTGCTGATCCGGCTCAAGGTCGGCCAGACCATACGCGCCGAGGGGCCGCAGAAGCATTTTGCCAAGGCCGGCACGCCGACCATGGGCGGCGTATTCTTCATCCTGGCGGCGTTTTTGACGGCGGCCGTGTTTTGCTCCGGCAGCAGTCTGTTTTGGATCTGGCTGTTCGGCTTTTTGGCTTTTGCCATCATCGGCGGCGCGGACGATATGTTCAAGGTAGCGCTGCATCGCAATCTTGGCCTTACCGTCAAGCAGAAGTTCGCCGCGCAATTCGCGGCCATCGCCATCGTGCTGCTGATGAGCGAGCGGCTGCTGGGTCGCGGCACCGTGCTATACTTCGGCCCGCAGCTGCCCTTGCTCGACCTCGGCTGGTGCTATTATCCGCTGATGGCGCTGTTCCTCGTTTATTTTATCAATGCCGTAAATCTGACCGACGGCCTGGACGGGCTGGCGGCGGGCGTTTCCTTCATCGTTTTCATCGGCGTCGCCGTAATCGGCGTCGGCGCGGCTGCCTTCAGCTCCGTATATGCCGACCTGCCGCTGATCGCCTTGGCCATGGCCGGCGCGATGCTTGGCTTCCTCTACTATAACAGCCATCCGGCGCGCGTGTTCATGGGCGATACCGGCTCGCTGGCTATCGGCGGCGCGATCGCCGCCCTGGCGGCGGCCGCCGGTCTGGAGATCATCATCATCGGTTTCGGCGTCGTGTTTATCGTCGAGGCGCTGTCGGTAGTGTTGCAGGTGCTGTATTTCAAGCTGACCAAGGGCAAGCGGCTGTTTTTAATGTCGCCGCTGCATCATCATTTTGAGCTCAAGGGCTGGAAGGAGACCAAGGTCACCGCTGTATTCTGGCTGCTGTCGGCGGCGGGCGTATGCCTGACGCTGATCGTTTCCGCTATCGTATAGGCGCGCAATGCGCCTTGTCGTCCGGCATCGTAATCGAGCATAAGGAGAGCGCATGAATTTTCGAGGACAGAGACTGTTGATCGTAGGCGCAGGCAAAAGCGGCGTCGCCGCCGCTCGTTATGCTTTGGCGCACGGCGCGCAGGTAACGCTCTTTGACAGCAAGGAGCGCGAGGCTCTGCCGCGCGAGGTCGGGGAATTGCAGCGTTTCGGCGCGCAGTTGTATTGCGGCCATGCGCTGCCGCAGCGCGTGGATTGGCAATTATGCGTCGTCAGCCCCGGCGTGCCGCCGCGCATCCCGATACTGAATATGACGCGCGAGGCCAAGGTCGAGATCATCAGCGAGATGGAGCTGGCGTATCGCGCCGCGCGCCATCCCTTCGTCGCCGTCACCGGTACCAATGGCAAGACTACCGTGACCTCGCTGATCGCTTATATCTGCGAGCGCGCCGGCATCAAGCATTTGCTGGGCGGCAATATCGGCACGCCGCTGATCGGCGCGGTGGAGCGCTTCAACGGCAGCGTGATCGTGGCGGAGTTGTCGAGCTTCCAGTTAGAGGGCTGCTCCAGCTTCAAGCCGCATATCGCCGTTTATCTCAATCTCACGCCCGATCATCTTGACCGCCACGGCGATTTTGCAGGTTATATGGCGGCCAAGGAGCGCGTATTCGCGCAGCAGGCGGCTGACGATTATACGGTGCTCAATTATGACGACGAGCATACGCGCGCGGCGGCGGCAAAAAGCGCGGCGCGCATCATCTGGTTTAGCTGCAGCGAACAGGCCGGCGACGGCGTATATCTGCGCGACGGGCAGGTGACGTATCGCTTTGACGGCAAGCAGGGCATACTATTGCCCGCGTCCGGCATATATATCAAGGGGCGGCATAATCTGCAAAACGCCATGGCCGCCGCGGCCGCCGCTTTATGCCTTGGCGTCGAGCCGGAGCGGCTCGCGCCGGCGCTGGCCGAATTCAGGGGCGTGGAGCACAGGCTGGAATTCGTCCTGGAGCGCGACGGCGTGACCTATGTCAACGACTCCAAGGGCACCAATCCCGACAGCACCACGCAGGCGCTGCTCGCTTATGAGCAACCGCTGATACTGCTGGCCGGCGGGCGCGGCAAAGGCGCCGATTTCCGCCCGCTGATGCGGCTGATCGCGCAGAAATGTAAGCTGCTGATCATCTACGGAGAATGCTGGCGCGACTTGAAGGACGCCGCCGATGACTGCGGCTATGCCGCCTATCAGTTAGCGGAAGGCTTTGAGCAGGCGGTACGCATGGCGCAGCACAGCGCCGTTGCGGGAGACGTGGTGCTGCTGTCGCCGGCTTGCGCGTCATGGGATATGTTCAGCGATTACGAGGAACGCGGGCGCGTGTTCAAAAAACTGGTGAGCGAGTAGCGGAGGCCGGACTTGAGTGAGAAAAAGAAAAGACGCAATCCTGATTGGTGGATACTGATAACGGTGGGGCTGCTGCTGGCGGTCGGTATCATCATGGTGTTCTCCTCCAGCCAGTATTTCGCCAAATACGAGCCATATAACGACACCTATTATTTTCTCAAGGAGCAGGCCGGCAATATTTTCGTCGGCCTTATCGCCATGGTGTTTGCCTATAAGGTCAATCTGCGCGTCTATTACCGCCTGGCTTGGCCGGTATATATCGGTATTTGCGCTTTGCTGCTGGTGATGGTCGTGCTGAGCGAGCTCGGCCTGCTGGAATCCGCCGGCGGAGCCAGCCGCTGGCTGGTAGTAGCCGGGTTCAATTTCCAGCCCTCGGAGCTGGCCAAGATCGCTCTGCCGCTGCTATTGGCGCGGCGGCTCAGCGATACACGCGAATATGCCGAGGATTTCCGCTATTCCTTCCTGCCGGCGTTGGGGCTGCTGATACTGCCCTGCGTGCTGATCGTCGCCGGACGCGATCTGTCGTCGGCGGTGGTGGTGGGCGCTACCGGTGTGATCATGCTGTTTTGCGGCGGCATTTTGGTGCGTTATCTGCTGATGACCTTCGCTATGGGCGCGGCGGGCATTGCCGCCGCCATCGCGCTGTTCCCCTTCCGCATGGATCGCATTTACGCCTGGTTCGACCCATGGGAATACGCGCAGGACGAGGGCTTTCAAGCCGTGCAATCGCTGATGGCGCTCGGCTCGGGCGGCCTGTCCGGCGTGGGTCTGGGCGCGGGCGGCTCCAAATGGTTCTATTTACCGGAGCGGCATACCGATTTTATTTTCTCCGTCTTGGGCGAGGAATTAGGCTTTCTCGGCGGCGTATTCCTGATACTGTTGTTCGCGGTGCTGGTATGGCGCGGCATTCTCACGGCGGTGCGCTGCAAAAACACCTTCGCCTCGTTGTTGGCGATGGGGCTGATCTGCTCGATCGCCGTGCAGGCGCTGGTCAACCTCGGCGTTGTCACCGGACTGCTGCCGGTGACCGGCGTGACGCTGCCGTTTATCAGCTACGGAGGCACCTCGATGGTGGTGACGCTGACCATGGTCGGCGTTATACTCAATGTTTCGCGCTACCGGGATCGTATCTGACGCACCAAAGGCACGCCGCCGGCATAAATATATGTCGGCGGCTTTTTTTTTGCCGCGATATATGATATACTGATTATCTGTTGTTCAGGTTAATTTCGCCACAATTGCGGGGGAGCGTATGAAAGCGATAGTATCAGCCGGAGGTACCGGCGGACATATATACCCGGCGCTGGCTATTGCCGCCGAATTGGCGGCGCGCGGCTGGGAATTGCTGTATATGGGCGGCCGTGATTCGTTAGAGGAAGTGCTGGCGACGCAGGCTGGCCTGAGCTATGCGGCGGTCAGCTGCTCGCCGCTGCGCCTGCGTTCCCGGCATGTTGCCGGCGATATGGCCGCCAATTATCGCGGCGTGGGCGAGGCGCGCGCCATCGTATCCGCTTTTGCGCCGCAGGTGGTGATCGGCTGCGGCGGCTATGCCTCGTTTCCGGTGCTGTACGCGGCGCAGCGTTTGCATATACCGACGCTGCTGCATGAGCAAAACGCCTATCCCGGGCTGGCCAACCGCCAGCTGGCCAAGCGCGCCGACGCTGTCTGCCTGACCTTTGCGGCGGCGGAGCGGGGCTTTCCCGCCAACGCGCCCTTGCATATCACCGGGCTGCCGATACGCAAGCAGATACTTACGGTAGAGCGCGCGGAGGCGCTGCGTTATTTCTCCATCGAGGCCGACGAGCGGCCGACGTTGCTGATCACCGGCGGTTCTCAAGGCGCGCATAGCATCAACGAGGCCTTCCTGCCCATCTATGACGAATTGCTGCTGGCCGGTATCCGCATCGTCCACATTTGCGGCAAGGGCAATTATACGCAGCTATCGCAGGCCGCGCCGCAAAATCCGCACTTGATATTGCTGCCATATCTTGATAATATGGAATACGCGCTGATCCTGGCCGATCTGGCGGTGGCGCGCGCCGGCGCTTCGTTTTTAGCGGAAGCGGCGGCGATTGGCTTGCCGTTGCTGCTGATACCCTATCCCTATGCGGCCAACGATCATCAGCGGCATAACGCGGCGGCTTTCAAACAGGCGGGCGCGGCGCTGGTGATGGACAGCGATTCGCTGACTCCCGCCAATCTGCGGCGTCTGCTGCTGCCGCTGCTCGCGGATAAACGGCGGCTGAGGGTGATGGGCGAGGCGGCGCGCGGCCTGGCGCATACCGCCGCGGCGCGGCAGATCTGCGATATCGCGCAGTCTTTGTGCAAATAACTTGGCAATGGGAGCATATATGGAAAAGCATCTGCATTTTATCGGTATCGGCGGTATCGGCATGAGCGCTATCGCCAAGATCATGCTCGGTATGGGCTTTAAGATCAGCGGTTCCGATCTTAAAGAAGCGCCGCTGACCATCGACTTGGCGGCGGACGGCGCGCATATCTATTACAGCCATGCCGCCGCCAATATCGGCGACGATGTTGAGGCGGTGGTCTATTCCTCGGCGGTCAAGGAGAGCAATCCGGAAATGCGCGAGGCCAGACGGCGCGGGCTCAAGGTGTATAAGCGCGCGGAAATGCTCAGCTATCTGATGAGCACGCGCGTCAGCATCGGCGTGGCCGGCGCGCATGGCAAGACCACGACCTCAGGGATGATCGCCACGATGCTCGAATATGCGGATCAGCAGCCGACCATCATCATCGGCGGGATGCTGCCGGCCATCGGCGGCGGCAACGCCAAGGCCGGCCTGGGACGGCATCTGGTGGCCGAGGCCGACGAGAGCGACGGCACCTTTTTGCTGCTCCGTCCGGCCATCGCCGTGGTCACTAATATCGAGGCCGACCACCTCGATTATTATCACAATTTTGATAATATCGTCAGCGCCTTTGCCCAGTATTTGCGGCAGGTGCCGGAGCAGGGCTTTGCCGTTGTCTGCGCCGATTGCGAGATCGCCGCGCAGCTGGCGCGGCAGGAATGCGCGCATTATATCAGCTATGCGCTGCATCACGAGGCGGATTATACCGCCGCCGATATCGTGCATGGGACAAACGGCGTATCCGCCGATGTTTACGCGCATCAGCAGCGGCTCGGCCGCCTGCAATTAGCCGTGCCGGGCGCGCATAATGTCGCCAATGCGCTGGCGGCGATCGCTGTCGGCTGCGAGCTGGGCTTGAGCTTTGAGCAATGCGCGGCGGCTTTGGCGCATTTCACCGGCACCGGACGGCGCTTCGAGTATTTGGGGCATGCCGGTTCCACGCCGGTGATCGACGATTACGCTCATCATCCGACCGAGATCAGCGCGACCATTCAGGCGGCGCGCGATATGGGCGCAGGCAAGCTGCTGGCGGTATTCCAGCCGCATCGTTATTCGCGCACTCAGAGTATGTTCGCCGAGTTCGCGCAGGCGCTGTATAATGCCGACACGGTGATACTAAATGAAATATATCCGGCTTTTGAGCAGCCCATTGAGGGAGTATCCGCGCAATTAATCGTCGATCATCTGCGCAAGCTCGGCCATACGAGCGTCCTATACGCCGCCGATATCGAGCAGGCGAAACAACTGGTGGCGCAGAATATAGAAGATAAAGATATGCTGCTGATCATGGGAGCGGGCAATATCCGCGCTCTGGGAGAACAATATCTGGATGATATGAGGAGGAGCAAGGGTGAATAAAGCCGAATGCCAGGCAGCTTTGTCCGCTGTCGTTAAAGAGAAGGTGCTTACCGACGTGCCGATGCGCAAGCATACCACGTGGCAGATCGGCGGGCCGGCGGATATCATGGTTTTCCCATCTTCGGAGGAGGAACTGGCCGCGGTGTTCAAGATAGTCCGCGAGCGCGACCTGCCGTGGCTGGTAGTCGGCAACGGCTCCAATCTGCTGGTCGGCGACAAGGGCGTGCGCGGCGTGGTGATCAAGATGGGCGCGGCCTTCTCCGCTTCGGTATGGAAAGGCGATCAGGTCGAGGCCTGCGCGGGGATGCTGCTGTCGGCTTTGGCGTTGGAGGCTGCGGATCGCTCTTTGGCCGGCCTCGAGTTCGCGCGCGGCATACCGGGCAGCATCGGCGGCGCGGTGCGGATGAACGCCGGCGCGTACGGCAGCAATATCGGCAGCTATGTGCAGAGCGTGCATGCCGTGGGCTATGACGGCGAGCAGCTGGACGTTGCGGGCGAGGATATCAGCTTTGCCTATCGGGACAGCAGCCTGTTCCAGCTTGACGCCGTGATAACCCGCGTGAGCCTGCGCTTGTATGAGGGCGATAAGGAGCAGATACTGGCGCAGATCAAGGATTATTCGCAGCGGCGCAGCTTTGCCCAGCCGCTGGAATTTCCCTCTTGCGGCAGCGTGTTCCGCAATCCGGCCTTCGACCATGCCGGCCGCCTGATCGAGATGGCCGGTCTGCGCGGCTTCAATTACGGCGGCGCGGGCGTATCGAAGAAACACGGTAATTTCATCATCAATCTCGGCGGCGCGCGCGCCTGTGACGTGCGTGAGCTGATCGAAGAAATACAGCGCCGCGTCTTTGAGTATTCCGGCGTGCAGCTGGAGCCGGAGGTTAAATTCGTCGGCGAGTTCTAAATGCTATCAGCAGACGAAAGCCCCGCTGTCATATGACAGCGGGGCTTTTTGGCGGCGCTACTCCGCCGTATCTATCGTTTGCAGATAGCTCTTTGGTCCGGTTTTATACAGGTCATTGCCCAGGGAGTCGATGACCACGGTCAGCGGCATCTCGCTGATCTCGAGGCGGCTGATCTGCTCCGCGCCGTATTCGGCGAAGGCCACGGTCTGCGCGCCGCGCACCGCCCTGGCCAGCAGCGCCGCCGCTCCGCCGGTCGCGCCGAAATAGACCGCGCCCGCTTGCTTGATCGCCGCGATCACCTCGTCGCTGCGGTCGCCCTTGCCGATCATGCCCAGCATGCCCAAACCGAGCAGCCGCGGCGTGAACTTGTCCATGCGATAAGCAGTAGTGGGGCCGATGGAGCCGATAGGGCGGCCGGGTCTGGCCGGAGTGGGGCCGGCATAATAGATCACCGCGCCTGCAAGCTCGATCGGCAGCGGCCGCCCCGCGTCCAATAGCTCGCACAGGCGTTTATGCGCAGCGTCGCGCGCCGTATAGATATAGCCGGATAACAGCACCTTATCGCCGGCGCGCAGCAGCGCGGCCTGTGCTTTGCTCAGCGGAGCCGTCAAATGGTATTCCATGATCTCACCTCGGTCAAATGATAAGCTCGGCATGGCGGGTGACGTGGCAGCCGATGCTGACCGCCACCGGCAAGCAGGCGATATGCGTGGGCAGTACCTCGATATTCACCGCCAGCGCCGTGGTCGCGCCGCCGAAGCCCTGCGGCCCGACGCCCAGCTTGTTGACGTCATCCAGCAGCGTTTGCTCCAGCTCGCGATACAGCGGCAGCGGATGGCGCCGCGCCAGCGGACGCAGCAGCGCTTGCTTGGACAGCAGCGCCGCGTGGTCGAAATTGCCGCCGACGCCCACGCCGATCACCAGCGGCGGGCAAGGGTTAGCGCCGGCGTTTTGCACCGTTTGCAGTACAAAGTCATGCACGCCCTCGATACCGGCAGCCGGCGGCAGCATAGCGATGCGGCACATATTTTCCGAACCGCCGCCCTTGGGCGCAACCACCACGCGCAGTTGTTCGCCGGGCACGATAAAACAGCTGAGCAGCGCCGGCGTATTATCGCCGCTGTTGACGCGCTCGATGGGGTCGAGCAGCATCGACTTGCGCAAATAGCCCTCGGCCTGCCCCTCGCGCACGCCCTGATCGACGGCGGCGCTAAGATCGCCGCCCGTCAGATGCACGTCCTGCCCGATATACAGATAGACGCAGCACATTCCCGTATCCTGACATATCGGGTACACGCCCTGCCGCGCCACGGCCAGATTTTCCTTGAGCTGCGCGAGTATATCCCGCGCCACCGGCCACGGCTCGCCGGCCGCGGCCTCGCTGATCGCCTGTTCTATATCGGGCGGCAGATGATAGCTGCATTCTACGTACAGCTTCCGCACCGCGCGGCTGATCTCATTGACGTTTATTTCGCGCATTTTCCGCCTCCGGCCACGCCGCTGCTGCGCGCCGCCTGAGCGACCTGTTCGGCCACCGCCGCCGCCACGCGCTTATCAAAGGGATCGGGCAGTATGTAATCGGCGCGCAGCTCCTCGTCGCTGACCAGATTGGCGATCGCGTAAGCGGCGGCCTTCTTCATCGCATGATTGATATCACGCGCCCGCGCGTCCAACGCGCCGCGAAAAATACCGGGGAAAGCCAGCACGTTGTTGATCTGATTGGGATTATCGCTGCGTCCGGTGCCGACTACCGCCGCGCCGGCCTCCAGCGCCTGCCGGTAGCCGATCTCCGGCGTGGGATTAGCCATGGCAAAGACCACCGGCTGCGCCGCCATGTTCCGTATCATCGCCGGGGTCAGCGCGTTGGCTACTGATACGCCGATGAACACGTCCGCGCCGCGCAGCGCGTCGGCCAGCTCGCCGCGCCGGCCGTCAAGGTTGGTGATATCACATAGCGCCAGCTTATGCGTTTCCGCGCCATAGTCGCGCTGCTTATGCAGTATGCCATGCTCATCGCAGGCGGTCAGCTGCCGCGCGCCCAGCTGATGCAGCATCCGCAGCACCGCCGTACCGGCTGAGCCGGGGCCGTTGAGCACGATGCGCGTATCCTCCAGCCGGCGCTTGGTCAGCCGCAGCGCATTGAGCAGCGCCGCCGCCACGATCACCGCCGTGCCATGCTGGTCGTCATGGAATACCGGTATATCCAGCTCCTGCTCCAAACGCCGCTCGATCTCAAAGCATTTGGGCGAGCAGATATCCTCTAAATTTATGCCGCCGAATACCGGCGCGATATGCTTGACCGCGGCGATGATCTGCTCGCTGTCCTGCGTGTCCAGACATATAGGGAAGGCGTCCACGCCGCCAAAGGCCTTGAACAGCACCGCCTTGCCCTCCATCACCGGCAGCGCCGCTTTAGCGCCGATATTGCCCAGCCCCAGCACCGCCGAGCCGTCGGATACCACCGCTACCGTATTTCCCTTGGCGGTATAGGCGTAGACCTGCTCGGGATCGGCGGCGATAGCGCGGCACGGCGCGGCCACGCCGGGCGTATAGGCTACCGATAGATCCTCGCGGTCATGGAGCGGCATTTTGCAGGCGATCTCCACCTTGCCTCGGTATTTAGCATGCCGCGCTAACGCTTCTTCATAATAGTCCATGCTATGCTCCCGTAATCATTTTAGCGATTCCCATGCGGCCTCGGTCATCTCGTCAACGATACGACGCGCCGCCGCCGCCGGATCCTCGGCCTTGGTGATAGGACGGCCTACTACTAAATAGCTCGCGCCCATGCGAATCGCCTCGCCCGGGGTCATGATGCGCTGTTGATCGTCGCTGCCCGCCCAGGCCGGACGCACGCCGGGGGTGACGATCAGGAAATCCTCGCCGCAAACCTCGCGGATAGCCTTGATCTCATGCGGCGAGCACACAACGCCGTCCAAACCGCTGCGCTTGGCCATCTGTGCCAGATGGAGCACGTGCTCGCCGATGCTGACGGTCAGTCCCAGCTCATCATGGAATTCCTGCTGCGAGATGCTGGTCAGCACCGTCACGCCCAGAGCCAGCGGCTTTTCTATTGCCAACTTGGCCGCTTCGTCTGCTACCGCCTCGGCGGAAGCCTTGAGCATCTTGGAGCCGCCGCCGGCATGCATGGTGTACATGAAGGCTTGGCGGCGCGCCATCACGCGGCTGGTCTGCGCCACGGTATTGGGAATATCGTGGAATTTGAGATCGACAAAGACCTTGCCGCCGTAGAGCTGGATATATTCCACCATATCCGGCCCCTCGGAATTATAGAGCTGCATACCGATCTTATAAGCGCCGGCCTCCTCCTGCAACAAACGGACAAAATAAAAGGCCTCTCGCCGGCTGGCAACGTCCAGCGCAACGATCAGCCTTTCTTTCATCTGTTCTCTCAGGGCTTCCTTTGAAGTTGTCATATATTTGACCCCCTTTGGGTTGATTTGCTTTTCACAATATATTAGCATGGAAAACGCGCCCTGTCAATAATCAGGCGCGTTGAAAAGCCGGTTTTCCGGCTGCCGTTTGTCCGGCGAGCGGGCATACAAAACCCCGCTTTGCCGTGTAAGCCGCGATTTTGAAACCTGCACATAAGCAGGTGGGTTTCCTCCCGCCGGCTTTCGACTTCCACTAAACTTGCGAGGCATGCCGGCCACAGGCGGAGCGGGGAATCCCGTATTTAGGGTGTTGGGTCAAAATAACGGCTTATGCACAAACATCGCAGGGTGTTTGTCTGATGTGCAATGGAGCGGATACTGTGATGCCTATATTATATAGCAAAGCGGCGGATTTTACAACCGCCGCTTTACGACAATAATTTACTTTTTTTCCATTATTGCGGCTGCTCGTTTTTCGGCGGCTTGGCCAGACGAATATGCAGCTCGCGCAGCTGCTTGAGCGTGACCGAGCCGGGAGCCTGCGTCATCATATCGGTGGCGCTTTGCGTCTTGGGGAAGGCGATAACGTCGCGGATGCTGTCCTTATTGCCCATCAGCATGATCATTCTGTCCAGGCCGAAGGCGATACCGCCATGCGGCGGCGTGCCGTATTCAAAGGCTTCCAGCAAATAGCCGAATTTTTCGCTGCTTTCCTCCGCCGAGATATTCAGCAGCGAGAACATCTTTTCCTGAACGTCGCGGCGATGGATACGGATCGAGCCGCCGCCCAATTCGCAGCCGTTGAGCACGCAGTCATAGGCCTTGGCGCGCACCTTGCCCGGCTCGCTGTCCAGCATATGCATATCCTCGTCCATCGGCGAGGTGAAGGGATGATGCATGGCCTTCCAGCGCTTATCCTCGTCATTGTATTCGAGCAGCGGGAATTGATTGACCCACAGGAAGTTGAATTCATCAGGGTCGATCAGCCCCTCGCGGCGGGCGATCTCGCAGCGCAAATGGCCGAGGCTCTCGGCGGCGGTCAGCCAATCGGCGGCGACGAACATCAGGCAGTCGCCGGGCTCGGCTTGCATACGCTCGCATAGCTGCCGTAATTGCTGCTCGGTGAAAAATTTGGCGATCGGCGAACGCAATTCGTTCTCATCGACATAGATATAAGCCAGACCCTTAGCGCCGTAGATGCCGACGAAATCCTTGAGCCCGTCCATATCGCGGCGCGAATACTTAGCGCAGCCTTTGGCGTTGATGCCGCGCACCCAGCCGCCTTCTTTGGCTACGGCGGCGAAGGTGGTGAATTCAGAGGCGGCGGCGATATCGGCGATATCGACCAGCTCCATGCCGAAGCGCAGATCGGGCTTATCCGAACCGAAGCGGCTCATCGCCTCGGCATAGGGCAGCACGGGGAAGGGCGTTTTGACCTCCGCGCCGAGGCAATCCTTGAAGATATAGGCGAGCATCTGCTCGCACAGCGCGCGGATATCTTCCTCCTCGACGAAGGACATCTCCATATCGAGCTGGGTGAATTCCGGCTGACGGTCGGCGCGCAGATCCTCGTCGCGGAAGCAGCGCGCTATCTGGAAATATTTGTCCACGCCGGCTACCATCAGTATCTGCTTGAACAGCTGCGGGCTTTGCGGCAGGGCGAAGAAAGCTCCTTCATGCACGCGCGAGGGCACCAGATAATCGCGCGCGCCCTCGGGAGAGCTTTTGCACAGTATCGGCGTTTCGATCTCATAGAAACCGCTGCCGTCGAGGAAATGGCGCATCGCTATCGTCACCTTATGGCGCAGACGCAGCGCGTCCATCATCGCCGGACGGCGCAGGTCGAGATAGCGGTATTTGAGGCGTATCAGCTCGTCGACCGAGCCTTCGTCGTCGAGGGAGAAGGGCGGTGTTTTGGACTTGTTCAGCGTGTGCATTTTCAGGCACAGCACCTCGATCTCGCCGGTAGCCATATTGGGATTTTCCGAGCCGGCGGGACGCGGACGCACCCGTCCGCGGATATTCAGCACATATTCGCTGCGCGCGGCTTCAGCCTGGGCAAAGCTGTCCGCGTCGATGGTGGGGTCGAACACGACCTGCACTATACCCTCGCGGTCGCGCAGGTCGATGAAGATCAACCCGCCATGATCGCGGCGGCGCAGCACCCAGCCAACCAGCACGATCTCCTTGTCGACGTCGGCTTTGCGCAATTCGCCGCAGTAAACCGTTCTCTTAAACATTTTTTCGCTGCTCATATTTCTACTCCTTATCGCTGCTGTTTTTTATCCGCAGCAGATGGCTGACGATATTGTCCACCGGCAGCGTTATCTGCTCACTTTTATCCATATTGCGCAATACGGCCTCGCCGCGCAGCAATTCGTCGCCGCCGATGATCAGCGTATAGGCGGCCTGCATACGGTCGGCGGCTTTCATCTGCGCCTTGAGGCTTTTGCTTCCGTATTCCATGTCGGCGGAGAAGCCGGCGGCTCGCAGCTGCTCGCACAGCCTGAAAGCGGCCGGCTTGCAATCATTGTCATGGCTGATCAGGAATACCTCCACGCCTTGCTCTACGTCTATATCGTCGCCCTGCGCCTTGAGCGCGGTGAAGATGCGTTCTATGCCCAGCGCGAAGCCGACAGCCGGCGTGGGCGCGCCGCCGATCTCCTCGATCAGGCCGTCATAACGGCCGCCGCCGCAGACTGCGCTTTGCGCGCCGATCTGCTTGGCCTCTATCTCAAAGGCGGTCTTGGTATAATAGTCCAGCCCGCGCACCATACGCCAGTCTAAAGCGTAGGGCAGGGAGGCCGCGTCGAGCAGCGTTTTAAGCTGCGCGAAATGCGCGGAGCAATCGCCGCACAGATAGTCGTATATTTGCGGCGCGTTATTGCCGATATCGTGGCAATGCTGGCTTTTGCAATCGAGCAGCCGCAGCGGGTTGCGTTCAAAGCGGTCGCGGCAGGAGCCGCACAGCGCCGCCAAATGCGGGCGGAAATAGTCCTGCAGCGCGCGCTTATAGGCGGCGCGGCAGTTGGGGCAGCCCACGGAGTTGATGCGCAGGTTGAGGTCGCGGATGCCTAACTGCTGGTAGAAGCGCCAGGCAAAGCTGATGATCTCCGCGTCGGCGGCCGGCTCGGCGGAGCCGAACAGCTCCAGGCCGAATTGATGGAATTGGCGGAAGCGCCCCGCTTGCGGCCGTTCATAGCGGAACATCGGGCCGATATAAAAGAGCTTGACCGGCTGCGCCAGGCCGTAGAGCTTGTTCTCGATATAGGCGCGGCAGGCGGCGGCGGTATTCTCCGGCCGCAGCGTCAGCGAGCGCTCGCCTTGATCGAGGAAGGTATACATTTCCTTTTGCACGATATCGGTGGCATTGCCGACGCCGCGCACGAATAATTCCGTATCCTCGAAGATCGGCGTGCGTATTTCCTGATAATTATAGATGGCGCACAGCTCGCGCAATTTCTGCTCTATCGCGAGTATTTTACTGCTCTCCGGTGGCAGAAAATCATTGGTGCCGCGCGGTTTGCTGATATTCATAGTCGCTCTCCAGTTTTACGGTTTGCACTCTTGCATAGCTTAACTTATATATTATCACTCATTTTTGCTATTTTGTCAATTCGGCGTTCAAGATAAATAGTCATATTGCGTCTATAATTTTATCTCGCTTTTTATACGCTGCTTTGATATAATTATGATAGTATTATTAATCCGGCAACAACATAATCCTTGCCATACGAACAAGCCTCGCGCCGGATTAATGATCCGCCATCTGTTGCGGTTGCCGCGCTCTGCGGCGAGAAATACGGCATTTCAATAGTTTATTACAGCGGCTTGTACTTCATTGGCGTTAACAAAGATTATTTAATTGCCGCTGTAATAATTTGAGGCGGTATATGAAGGACGCTCGCTATCAGGAAGAGGATCGGCAAGACTCTACATATCGCAGCAAGAGGTTTGCTGTCGCCAATACCCGCTGGATAATGATAGTGGTGTTTTTTGTCGTCTGCGTATTCGCCGGCTATTTTTTCTCGCTGAGCGGCTTTTTCGCCATCACGGATATCGAGGTCTATGGCAATGACAGCGTCGATGAGCAGCGTATACTTGAGCTATCCGGAGTCACGGAGGGCATGAATATTTTTGCCGTCAATGACGCGGCGGTAGCTGCATGGCTGTCGATAGAGCCGCGTATCGCCGAGGCCAAAGTCAGCCGTCGGCTTCCGTCCACGCTGACTATTACCGTAGTCGAGCGCGAGGCCAGGGCGATGCTGTCGGTGGGCGCGGCCTTCATCGAGATCGACGAGCGCGGCTATATACTCGACCGCTATACCGCGCTGAGCCAGCAAAGCGTGCCGCTGCTTTCCGGCGTGAGCGATATCAGCGAGGCGCTGATACCCGGCTGCGTGGTCGAGGGCGAGGGCATGGCCGAGGCATTGGAGATCATTGCCGCGCTGCCTGAGCACGCCGAGGATATCGGCGAGATCAATGTCGCCGACCCGCAGTTTATCAAGCTGTACACGGTTACGGGCGTGGAGATACGGCTGGGCGACAGCTCCGATTTTGCCGAGAAATATCTGCTGTATAGCAGTATCCTTGCCGATATACAGCAAAGCGGCCGGCAGGATCTGCAATATATTGACGTTAGCATTATCGCAAAACCGGTTATTTATTAGGACATAGCAGGGAATCGCAATTCAACGCAGAATCATTTGATATTATGCTTTCTCTACAGCAAAGGGGGCAAATAGATGCTGCATTTCGATGACGAGCACTCCGGCCTATACGCCAAGATCAAGGTTATCGGTATCGGCGGCGGCGGCTCCAACGCCGTTAATCGTATGATCAAAAACGATGTTCAGGGCGTGAGTTTTGTTGCCGTAAATACAGATATGCAGGCGCTCAATGATTCCAGCGCCGAGTCCGTATTGCAGATCGGCCCCAAATTGACCAAGGGTCTGGGAGCCGGCGGTAATCCGGACGTCGGCAAAAAGGCAGCCGAGGAGTCAAAGGCGGAGATCGCCGTCATGCTCGAGGACGCGGATATGGTATTCGTGACTGCCGGCATGGGCGGCGGTACCGGCACCGGCGCGGCGCCGGTGATCGCGGCCTTGGCCAAGGAAATGGGCGCATTGACGGTCGGCGTGGTGACCAAGCCTTTCGGTTTTGAGGGCCGCCGCCGCGCGCAGCAGGCCGAGATCGGTATTTCCGAGCTTAAAGCCGCCGTAGACACGCTGATCACCATCCCCAATGACAAGCTGCTGCAAATTGTCGATAAAAAGACGACGATGCAAGACGCGTTTATGATCGCCGACGACGTGCTGCGTCAGGGCGTGCAGGGTATATCCGATCTGATCAGCCGTCCGGCGCTGATCAATCTCGATTTCGCCGACGTCAAAGCGATCATGAAGGACGCCGGCTCGGCGTGGATGGGCATTGGCTATGGCGCGGGCGAGAGCAAGGCCGCCGACGCGGCCGCCGACGCCGTTTCCAGCTCCATGCTTGAGACGAGTATTCGCGGAGCCAAGGGCATTTTGCTCAATATCACCGGCGGTTCGGCGATGGGGCTGTTAGAGGCCAATGAAGCCGCCAAATATATCTACGAGGTCGCCGACCCCGATGCGCAGATCATCTTCGGCGTGGGCATCGACGACAAATTAGAGGACGAGCTCAAGGTCACGGTTATCGCTACCGGCTTTGAGAACCGCAATCCGATCACCATCAATTCCGGCAAGATCAATTCGCGCCTCACCCCCAATATTCAAGAGGCCGTGATCAAGCCCATCTCCTTGGATGATATCGACTTACCGGTATTTTTACGTCGGGATAAATAAAGCGGCCGCTCACGGAGCGCGCAGTATTTGCAGCGGAGGATAAGGATATGAAATCGCTTTTGGAAAGAACGCGGGAGATCAATAAGATCATCCAGAAGGCGGCCGGTCATCCGATCAGCTTTGTCGAGATGGCGGAAACGCTGTGCAACAACATCAATTCCAACGTCTATATCCTGGGGCGCAAGGGCAAGGTCCTGGGCTATACCTTCATGGAGAATTTCTATTGCCCGACCATGGATGATATAGTCAAGCTGGATGCGCATTATCCCGACCGCTACAATGACGATCTGCTGCGCATCACCGAGACGCAAGTCAATATCGACCGTGAAGGCGCTTGCGTTTTCGGTGTGCATAACACCTGCTTCCTCAAGGATAAATACACCACCGTGATCCCGATCATCGGCGGCGGCCAGCGTCTGGGCACGCTGATGCTGTCCAAGACCGGCGAATTCGACAGCGGCGATCTGATCCTGGCCGAACTGGGCGCTACCGTTATCGGTATGGAGATATTGCGCGCCCGCGTCGAGAAGGTCGAAGACGCGGCGCGGCAAAAGGCCGTGGTATCGGTAGCCTTCGATACGCTGTCCTATTCGGAATTAGAGGCGGTGGAGCATATTTTCCATGAGCTGGGCGGCAATAACGGCTTGCTCGTGGCTTCAAAGATCGCCGATAAGGTCGGCATAACCCGCTCGGTGATCGTCAACGCGCTGCGCAAGCTGGAATCAGCCGGCGTGGTCGAGGTGCGCTCTTTGGGTATGAAGGGCACCTATATCCGCGTGCTCAACGACTATCTGATCGAGGAGTTGGAGCGGATACAGGCGGCGCATCGCAAATACTAAAGATCCCTCCCGGCCTCTTTTCCAGGAATAGAGCGCGCATGCCTCTATTCCTCTTTTATTACTCGCAGCAAGGCGATAAATGACGTTTTAGCGGAGCTACTATGACTGTCACCATCGAGCAGATAATCGAACAGGCCAAAAGCTATAATCCCGCTTCCGACAGCGGGAAGATATGCGCTGCCTATGAGCTGGCCTTATCCGCGCATGGCGATCAGCTGCGTGATTCCGGCGAGCCGTATATCATGCACCCGCTGGCTGTGGCGGAAATATTGACCTCGCTGCAGATCGACGATACCACGATTATCGCCGGCTTGCTGCACGACGTGGTCGAGGATACCGGCTATACGCCCGACGATATCGAGAGCAGATTTGGCGCGGAGGCGATGCTGCTGGTAGACGGCGTGACGAAGCTGTCCAAGCTCGAATTCCGCACCCGCCATGATGCGCAGGCCGAGTCGCTGCGCAAGATGTTCATGGCCATGAGCTCCGATATCCGTATCATCCTGATCAAGCTGGCCGACCGTCTGCATAATATGCGCACGCTTGGCAGTCATCGCTCGATATTGCGGCAAAAGGAGATCGCCGAGGAGACGCTGACCATTTACGCCCCGCTGGCGCATCGCCTGGGTATATTCAAGATCAAGAGCGAGCTGGAGGACTTGGCGATCAGCGTGCTGGAGCCGGAGGCGATAGCCGATCTCAAACAGCAGATCGCCGCCGAGAAAAGCGAGCGCGACCTGTTCATCAGCAACCATTGCCTCAGGATCAGCGAGGCCCTGACGGAAAACGATATTAAGGCCGAAGTCAACGGCCGCACCAAGAATTATTACAGCATCTTCAATAAGATGAAAAAGCAGCAGCGCGCCCTGTCGGAGATCTTTGATCTCAACGCCATCCGTATCATCGTTGACAGCGTGCGCGAGTGCTATGAGGCGCTGGGTATCATCCATACGCTGTGGAAGCCGATACCGGGTCGTTTCAAGGACTATATCGCCATGCCCAAGCAGAATATGTATCAGTCGATACATACCACGCTGATCGCCGACAACGGCGTACCCTTCGAGGTGCAGATACGCACCTGGGATATGCATCGCACCGCTGAATTCGGCATCGCCGCGCATTGGCGCTATAAAGAAGGCCGCTCCGCCGACGCCGATTTCGATAAAAAGGTCGAATGGCTGCGCAATATGCTGGAATGGCAGAATGAAGTCGGCGACGCGCGCGAATTCATGGAAACGGTCAAAGGCGACCTGTTCAATGAGAATATCTACGTTTTCTCACCCAAGGGCGACGTATATGAGTTGCCGGCCACCTCCGTACCGCTGGATTTCGCCTATCGCGTACATACGCAGGTCGGCCATCAATGCGTCGGAGCCAAGGTCAATCACCGGCTGGTGCCGCTGGACACGCAGCTGAAAAACGGCGATATCGTCGAGGTGATGACAGCCAAGGGACGCGGGCCGAGCCGCGACTGGCTGAATATCTGCCAGACGCAGCAGGCCAAGAATAAGATCCGCCAATGGTTCCGCAAGGAGAAGCGCGAGGAGAATGTCGAGCTGGGCAAAGAGGCGCTGGAGCGTGAATGCAAGCGCTATAACGCCGATCCGGCGGCGATCATCAAGATCGATAAGCTGCCGGAGATCGCCAGGCGTTTCAATCTCAAGGACGTGGACGATCTGTACGCCGCCATCGGCGACGGCGCGCTGCGCGCCGACAGCGTGCTGCTCAAGCTCAAGGACGATTACAAGAAGGAGCAGCCGCCCAAGGTCGAGATCAAGCCGGAGCGCGAAAACCTTGGCTCCGACGGCATCATCATCGACGGCGTGGAGGACGCGATGGTGCGGCTGGCCTCCTGCTGCCGCCCCTTGCCCGGCGACGACGTGATCGGCTATATCACGCGCGGGCGCGGCGTATCCGTGCATCGCCGCGATTGCCCCAACGCGCGCCGCTATATGGAAACGGAGGCTGACCGGCTGATGGAGGTCAGCTGGGCGCAGACTAAGATCGGCGTCTATCAGGTGGAGATGGAGGCTATCTGCATCGACCGCGACCGCCTGCTGATGGAGATGATGTCGATCATGGCGGAGACCAAGACCACGGTCAACGGCGTGCGCGTTACCGTCGATAAAAAGAGCCGTACCTGCCATATCTTCATCAAGATGGAGGTCAAATCGCTGGATCAGTTAGAGTATCTGATGCGGCGCGTCGAACGCATCCATGATGTGATGGAGGTGCGGCGCGTGGTCAATAATCATAAAAGCAGATCGAGGTAAACGATGCGAGCGCTGATACAACGCGTTAAAAGAGGCTCTGTAAGCATTGACGGCCGGCTCAAAGGCGAGATCGGCAGCGGTTATGTGCTGCTGCTGGGCGTAGGCCGCGAGGACGGCGAGGATGATATCGCCTATCTGGTGCGCAAGACGGTCAACCTGCGCATTTTTGCCGACGGCGACGGCAAGATCAATTTATCTCTGCGCGATACCGGCGGGCAAATGCTGATCATCTCGCAATTCACGCTCTACGCCGATACCTCGCGCGGCAATCGCCCCGGCTTCGAACCGGCTGCGCCGCCGGAGCAGGCCGCGCGGCTGTATGAGCGCTTTGTCGCGGCGATGCGCGCCGAGGGCGTGCCGGTGCAGACCGGAGAATTCGGCGCCGATATGACGGTGGAGATCATCAATGACGGGCCGGTGACGATAATGCTCGATTCACGGGCGCGATAGGAGGACAAATGAGCGAATACAACTTACAGACCGTTCCGGTCAGGCAGGCGTCGACAAATTGCTATCTGCTGTCCTGCGCCGCAAGCGGCGATACGGCGATCATCGACCCCGGCGGCGACGCGCAGCTGATCATCAGCGTGATCGAGCGGCTGCGCCTGCATCCGGTGATGATAGTCAACACGCATGGCCATTGGGATCATATCGCCGCCAACCACCAATTACAACAGCAATACCGGCTGCCGCTGCTGATACATGAGCTGGATCAGCCGCTGTTATCGCAAAGCAAGCTGTCTATGTCCTTTGCCTTTGGCGAGGATGGCGAGGGCGGACAGGCGACGCGCCTGCTCCAACATGACGATATTATCGAGCTCGGCCAGCTTCGCCTGCGCGTGCTGCATACGCCCGGTCATACGCAGGGCGGCGTTTGCTTGCTCTGTGAGGATCTGCTGTTCTGCGGCGATACGCTGTTTGCCGGTTCCATCGGCCGCAGCGATCTGCCGGGCGGCGATTATGATACGCTGATGGACTCGCTCAAGGAAACCGTGATGCAGCTGGACGACAGCCTGCGCGTGCTGCCGGGTCATGGCCCTGAGAGCTTGCTCGGCCGCGAGAAGCGGTATAATCCCTATCTGCGCCCCTATTAACGGCCTGCTCCCGTATCATCCGTATTTTGCATAATAAAAGAGCTGTACCGATACCGATACAGCTCTTTTATTATGTCTTTTGCTTACTTGCTCGTAGCTTAACCCTTGGGCAGCGCCTTGAAATACTCGCGGGTCAGCTTGATCACGACCGGCGACAGGAACAGCAGGCCGATCAGATTGGGTATGCCCATCAGCGCGTTCAGCGTGTCGGAAATATCCCAGGCCAGCGACAGATCCATCACCGAGCCGGCTACTACCACCAGCACGAATAAGACCTGATAGGGCTTGACCGATTTACCGCCAAAGAGGAATTCGCAGCAGCGCGAGCCGTACAGCGCCCAGCCGAGTATCGTCGAAGTGGCAAAGCAGATGATAGCCACGGTGAGGAATACGTTGGCAAAGCCGCCGCCAAAGACGCTGGCGAAAGCGTCGGTGGTCAACGCGCCGGCGATACTGTTGTCGCCGTAGGGGATGATCACGCCGCTCATCAGCACCGCCAGCGCGGTCAGCGTGCAGATGATGATGGTATCGACGAATACCTCGAAGATGCCGTACAGACCCTGCTGTACCGGTCCGTCGGTATCGGCGGTGGCATGAGCGATCGGCGCGGAGCCGAGGCCGGCCTCATTGGAGAAGCAGCCGCGCTTGAAGCCGAATTTGACCGTTTCCGCGATCAAGAAGCCGGTCACGCCGCCGGTCACCGGCTTGAAGCCGCCGAAAGCGCCGGTGAAAATATCGCCCAGCACCTGGCCGATCGAGCCGATATTGGCAATGATGATCACCAGCGCGCCGATGATGTAGAAAATGCTCATGAACGGAACCAGCTTGGAGGTGACGGCGCCGATGCGCTTCAAGCCGCCTAACAATACCAGCCCCACGAAGGCGGCGACGATCAGTCCGAAAACGAGGTTGATCGTGCCGACCGGCAGGCCGTCGGGATTGTAGGAGAAATGCTTGAATAAACCGACTACCGAGCTGGCCATGGTATTGGTCTGCGAGATATTGCCGATGCCGAAGGCGGCAAAAGCGCCGAAGGCGCAGAAGATGGCGCCCAGCCATTTCCAATGTTTACCGAGCCCGTTTTTGATATAATACATCGGGCCGCCGGCCCATTCGCCGTTGGCGTTGCGCTCGCGGAATTTGATCGCCAGCACGATCTCCGAATACTTGGTAGCCATGCCGACCAGCGCCGAGATCCACATCCAGAAAACGGCTCCCGGGCCGCCCAGCAGTATCGCGCCGGATACGCCGGCGATATTACCGGTGCCGACGGTGGCGCTCATGGCGATAGACAGCGCCTGAAACGGCGTCGTCGCGCCTTTGTCGTCGGTATGCTGCCTCTTGAATATCCGGCCCAGAGTATGTTTCATCGCGTGGCCAAAATGGGCGAACTGTACGCCGCCGCTGCCGATGGTCAGCCACAGTCCGGCGCCGATCAGCAACGTCAGCATTGGTATGCCCCATGCTACGTTATTGATGGCGCTGTTGACCGTTTCGACCGATTCAATAAACCCTGCCATGTCGTCAACTCCTTATAAGAAATGATAAATACGCCTACATTATAAAGGCTTCCCGCCGCCAGCGCAAGCGAAAAGCAAAAACAGCTATTTTTTTCTTATTTATTGCAGATATTGCGATTATTCGCCAGCCGTATCCGGCTCGAGCTTCGGGCATACGGGATCGACGTACAGCGTCTTTTGCTCAAAATAGACGACCATGCCCGGCGGTGCGCCATTGGGCTTTTTCACCTGCGACGCCGTCGTATAGTCCACCGGCACCTTGGCCGAGGCGGCGGCCTGCGAATAATAGGCGGCATAGGCGGCGGCCTCGGCGATGGTAGAGGGCGGTATCTCGCGCCGCTCGCTGCGGATGATCACGTGCGAGCCGGGGATCTTTTGCGTATGCAGCCAGATGTCGTCGGCCGCGGCAAGCTTCAGCGTCAGCTGATCGTTCTGGCGATTGTTGCGGCCGATGAGGATGGTGAAGCCGTCGGCGGAGATAACGCGGCGCGGCGGCAGCGCAGCGGTGTGAGCAGAGTCCTTTTTCTTGCCGGGGGCGGCGCTTTTGCACAGCTTGGCGGCGGCGGCCTCGCGTTCTACGGCCTCCAATTCGGGCAGGCTTTCACAATTAGCCAGCGCCGTCTCGATGCTTTGCACATAGGCCAATTCCTTGCGGTTCTTATCCAATTGCTGCTCGATGAATACGCGCGCGCTCTTAGCCTTGCTGTATTTGCGATAATAGCGGCTGATGTTCTCGGATGGGCTGAGCGCCGGGTCGAGCTTGACGGTGATCGTTTGGTCCGCGTTCTCAAAGCTCGGCAGCTCGATTTGCTCCAGCCCTTTGCGCAGATAGTAGAGATTGGCCGACAGCAGATCGCCGGTCAGCTTATAGGCGTCGTCCGCCTCGCATTGACAGAGATCGGCCTCTTGCAGGGCGATCTTCTTGCTCAGGCGGCGGTCATGCAGCGACAGCTGCTTGGACAAGGCAGCGCGGCGGCTGTGCAGCAACTGCTCGCGCTCGCGCTGTATATAGAAAGCGTCGATAGCGGCGTTGATGCTGTCGGCGGCGCGGCAGTCCGCGTCCGGCCATTGGCGCGGGCGGATGGCGCAAAAGTCGACGTAGCGCCCGTCTTTGACCAGCAGCGTCGGCTGAAAACGGCGTTCGCTGACGATCTTATGCAGCGCCGCCAGCTCGGCGATGATATTGTCGATATCGCTGGCTCCCAGCTGCTCGGTCGGATGCTGCTCCTCCAAGCCGCAGCCGGCGCATATATGCGCGGCCAGCAGCGGCGATAGGCCGGCGATATGCGCGGTCAGCGCCTTATGCAGCGTCGCCGCGCCGCCGGCGAACAGTATCTCCGCTAACCGCTGCTCATTCAACGGCGATAAGGGCAGCTTATGCTGAGGCGGCGGCGGCAGATACGGCTTGCCGGGCAGCACCTCGCGGTAGCGGGACAATTCGCTGTTATAACGGCGGATGCCGTCGATTATCTGCTGCTCGCCGTTGACGAGGACGATATTTGAATGCTTGCCCATGCTCTCGAGGATCAGCTTCAGCGGCACGATATCGCCGATATCATTGCGCGCGTCAAAGCCGAGCTGGGCTACGCGCTCGCCCGCCGTCACCGCCACGCCGGTGATCTTCGCGCCCTCCAGCCATTTGCGCAGCACCATGGCAAACAGCGGCGCTTTGGCGGGATTATCGTGCTCGGAGGAGCTGATATGGATGCGGCTGTTTTGCGGATGCGCGCTCAACAGCAGCTTGCCCTGACCGTTTTGCCCATGATAGCGCAGTATCAGCGTATGCTTATCCGGTTGATGTATTTTACCGATGCGCGCGCCGGCGATCTGCCGTTCAAGCTCCGCGGCCACCGCCGTCAGCGTCAGATTATCAAAAGCCATGCTCCGCTCCTTTTACCTACATATCCATTATCATACATGATTATGAAAAAGAATAAAAGCCTATTTTTTGTATAATGATAAAAATGCCCTTAAGCAGGAAAAAGCGCAAAAATATTTGCGGAAAAAAGAGGGTTTTCTGTCGGGAAATAGAAATCCTAAGAATGATAAAAAAGGCGGTAGAAAACTCTTGATGAGCACGGTCAAAAGCATGACCGGTTACGGCGCGGGCAGCGCGCAGGATGACGATTACCAGCTCACAGTAGAGATGCGCTCGGTCAATCACCGGTTTTTAGAGGTTTATTGCCGTATGCCCCGGCAATTGTCATCTTTGGAGGAGCAGCTCAAAAAACGCATCGGCGCCGCTTTATCTCGCGGTAAAGTCGATGTTTTCGTGACATATGAGCAGATTTCGGTCAAAAAACCTGTATTAACTGTTGACAAAGAGTTAGCAATATCGTACTATAAAGCAATGTCAGAGGTTGCGGAGCAGTTACGGCTGCCGTCTGACGATCAGGTGCATCATCTGGTATCCTATCCCGGCGTACTGACGCTGCAAAAGTCCGAGGACGATCTGCAGCGGCTGGCGCTGTTGCTCGACGCGGCGGCAGGACAAGCCATAGATTCGCTGACGGCGATGCGCGCCGTCGAGGGGCGGGCGCTGGCCGCCGATCTGCAAGCCCGCGTCAACGGGCTGACGGCGGCGGCTGCTACTATCGCCGCGTATGCGCCCCAAGTGGTCGTCGAATATCGGGATAAGCTGCAGGCGCGGATCATTGAATTGCTGGGCGAGACGGCGGTCGACGAGGCGCGTATCGTCAACGAGGCGGCCTTTTTCGCCGACAAATGCGATATCACCGAGGAATTGACGCGGCTAAACAGCCATTTGCGGCAATTCGCGGACAATCTGCATTTATCCGTTCCCGTGGGGCGCAAGCTCGAATTCATCCTGCAAGAGATCTTGCGCGAGATCAATACCATTGGCTCCAAATCTAATTCCTTGCCGATCAATGACGCCGTCATTGACTGCAAAAGCGAATTGGAAAAAATACGTGAGCAGATTCAAAACATCGAATAATATTTTATGGAGGTGTTTTTATGGCAATTCCGAAATTATCCCCCGAAGAAAGAAGCAAGGCCTTAGCAAAGGCGCAAAAGATCCGTAGCCAGCGTATGGAGGTTCGTAAAGAACTGAAGTCCGGCAAACTGACCTTGGATAAGGTTTTGAAAGACGCCAACAACGAAGTTTACGCAAAAATGCGTGTTAAATACTTGCTGGAATCTCTCCCGCAGGTAGGCAAGATCACCGCCGCCAAACTGATGGAAGAGATCGGCATTGACGAAGCTCGCCGCGTTCAGGGTCTGGGCAGCAGGCAAATTGCCGAGCTTTTGGAGAAGCTGTCCTAAGCAAGCCATCGTTTCGCAGGAGATATTATGCCGACTAAGTTGATCAACATCGGTTTTGGCAACCTGGTCTCGGCGAATAGGATAATTGCGATCATAGCCCCGGATTCCGCGCCGATTAAACGCATCGTGCAAGAAGCGCGGGAGAAGGGGTTATTGATTGACGCCAGCTGCGGCCGGCGTACTCGCGCGGTGATCATTACCGATAGCGGGCATCTTGTTTTGTCATCCTTGCAGCCGGAGACGATGGGTAATCGCTTTGCCGACGACAATCTTGCCGCCAAAAAACGATACGACGACACAGGTGAATGACATGCATAAAGAGCGCGGCGTTTTGTTGGTCGTATCCGGCCCGTCCGGCGTGGGCAAGGGCAGCGTTTGCGCCGCTCTGATCGCCATGGACGAACAGACGACCTATTCCGTCTCCGCCACCACCCGTGCTCCGCGCAGGGGCGAGGTCGATGGCGTCAATTACTATTATATCTCCGCCGAACGGTTCGCGGCAAAAATAGCAGCCGGGGATTTTCTCGAATACGCCACGGTGTACGGCAATTATTACGGCACGCCGCGAGCCGAGGTCGAACGGTTGCTGGCCGCCGGCAAGAACGTCATTTTAGAGATCGACACGCAAGGGGCGATGCAGGTCAAGGCCGCTTGTCCGCAGGGCGTATTGGTATTCATCCTGCCGCCGTCTATCGAGGAGCTGCGCCGCCGCATCACTGCGCGCGGCTCGGAAACGCCGGAAAGCCTGAATTTGCGCCTGTCGCGCGCCGAGGCCGAGATGGCAATGGCGGAGCAATACGATTACCGCGTCGTCAATAGCGATATCGAGACCGCGGCAGCCGAGCTGCTGCGTATTATCAACGAAGTCAAGGCAAGCCGAAGGAAAGGGAGTTACGATGCTGAATAAACCCTCGATCAATACGCTGATGAAGAATGTCGATTCCAAATATACGCTGGTCATCTTAGCCGCCAAGCGGGCGCGTTCGGTGATCGACGATAATCCCGACCTACTGGCCGCCGGCGCGATCAATCCGGTATCGCTGGCCTTGGACGAGGTATCTGAGGGCAAATTGAGCTGGGAAAACGCCAAAAACAGCGTGGAGAGAAAATCCTAAACCCGCCGCTATGTGAAAGATAAGGGTGATAAGATGTTAACAGGGAAGAGGATTACCGTCGGCATCACCGGCGGTATAGCTGCATATAAGGCTGCCGAGCTGGTCAGCCGCCTGCGCAAGGCTAATGGCACGGTGCAGGTGGTGATGACGGCCTCCGCCTGCCGCCTGATCTCGTCGCTGACGCTGAAAACGCTGTCCGGCCGCCCGGTGGCGGTGGATATCATGGACGAGAGCGGCGAGTGGAATGTGCCGCATATCGACTGCGCCGCCTGCGACCTGTTCGTGGTCGTGCCCGCTACCGCCAATTTTCTCGCCAAGGCCGCCTGCGGACTGGCCGACGACGTGCTGAGCGCGGCTTGGCTGGCCTGCACCGCGCCCAAGCTGATCGCTCCGGCCATGCATTGCGATATGTACGCCAATGCCGCCACCGCCGCCAATATCGCCATCCTGCGCGCCCGCGGCTGCGAATTCGTCGAGCCGGGTCACGGGCGTTTGGCCTGCGGAGCCGTGGGGCAAGGGCGCCTGGCGGATATCGACGTTATCGAGAGCGCGATAATTGCGCAGCTGCTGCCGGACCGTCCCTTGGCCGGCAAAAGGGTGCTGGTCACCGCCGGCCCCACCCATGAGTATATCGACCCGGTGCGCTATATCGCCAACCGCAGCTCCGGCAAAATGGGCTATGCCTGCGCCGAGGCCGCCGCGCAAGCCGGAGCCGAGGTGACGCTGATCTCCGGCCCGAGCAAATTGGCCGCGCCCGTTGGCGTGCATAAGGTGGACGTGGTATCGGCGGCGCAAATGTATGACGCGGTATGGTCGGCTTATGCCGGCTGCGATATCGTGATCATGGCGGCGGCGGTAGCGGATTACCGCGTGGCCGATATAGCCGCCAATAAACTGAAAAAGCAACAGGGCATGCGGCTGGAGCTGGTGCAGAACGCCGATATACTCGCCTCGCTGGGCGCTGATAAAGGCGGGCGGCTGCTGATCGGCTTTGCCGCCGAGACCGAGGATACCGAGGCCTATGCCCGCGCTAAGCTTCGCGATAAGAACTTGGATATGATCGTCGCCAACGACGTGTCCGCCGCGGACGCCGGTTTTGACGTCGATACCAATATCATCACAATGATCACCGCCGATAGCTGCGAGAGCCTGCCTTTGCTCAGTAAACGCGAGGCGGCGCGGGCGATCATCGCCAAAATTTGCCAACTGTAAGGAGATATGCCAATGACAAGACTGTTTACTTCCGAATCGGTGACGGAAGGCCATCCCGATAAAATAGCAGACGCCGTATCCGACGCGGTTTTGGACGCGATGCTGGCGCAGGATAAGAACAGCCGCGTTGCCTGCGAGACCTTCGTCACCACCGGTTTGGTGTTGGTATCCGGCGAGATCACTACCGAATGCTATATCGACATCCCGCATTTAGTGCGCGAGGTGATACGCGATATCGGCTATACGCGCGCCAAATACGGCTTCGATTGCGATACCTGCGCTGTGATGACCGCCATCGACGAGCAATCCGGCGATATCGCGCTGGGCGTGGATAAGGCGCTGGAGCAAAAGCTTGGCGATACCGATGCTTATGCCAGCATCGGCGCCGGCGATCAGGGAATGATGTTCGGCTATGCCTGCGACGATACCCCCGAGCTGATGCCGCTGCCCATCTATCTTGCGCATCAGCTGACGCGCAAAATGGCCGCGGTGCGCAAGTCCGACCCGCATTCGCCGATGCTGCCCGACGGTAAAAGCCAGGTTACTGTCGAGTATGACGATAACGATCGCCCGCTGCGTGTGGATACGGTAGTTATCTCCACCCAGCATCGCGCTGAGGTCAGTCTGGAAGAATTGCGTCCCTTCATCATCGAGCAGGTGATAAAATCGACGATACCGGCGGAGCTGCTGGATCAACGCACGCGCTATTTGGTCAATCCTACCGGACGCTTCGTCATCGGCGGGCCGCAGGGCGATACCGGCCTCACCGGGCGCAAGATCATCGTTGATACCTATGGCGGCATGTCGCGGCATGGCGGCGGCGCTTTTTCCGGCAAGGACCCGACCAAGGTCGACCGTTCCGCTTCCTATATGGCGCGCTATATGGCCAAGAATATCGTGGCCGCCGGTTTGGCCGCGCGCTGCGAGGTGCAGCTGTCCTACGCTATCGGCGTGGCCGAGCCTTTGTCGCTGAACGTCGATTGTTTCGGCACGGCTAAGGTCTTTGAGCAAAAGTTAGTGCAAGCGCTGCGGCAGGTGTTTGACGCGCGTCCGGCGGCGATCATCGAGCAATTTGAGCTGCGGCGGCCCATTTACCGCCGTATCACCAATTACGGGCATTTTGGTCGGCCGGAGCTTGACCTGCCCTGGGAGCGCGTCGATAAGACCGAGGCGTTGCTGGCGGCGCTTAAGTAAAGCGCCGGCTCGTCCATTGTCCGCGCTTAGTCCGGCTTGTTGCTGAATGCGCCGGAGGATTTGCGGGTCTTCGGACAGCCTCGCGTATAACGGCTACTCCTTTCGCCAAAACTATGGCGAAAGGAGTTTTCTTATGAGCGAAAAACGTGCGCTGATCACCGGCCTGCTGCTGCTGGCGCTGTTTATGGCGGTGATCGGACGCTTGGCCTATCTGGTATTCGCGGCAGGGGAGACGCTGTCCGCCGCCGCCGTACAGCAAAACACGCGCTCATTAGACTATTATCAGTATGCGCGCGGTGATATCTATGACCGGCTGGGACGGCGGCTGACCGGCGCGGATAGCGTTTGCCTGGTCGTTTATCCGTCGATGCTCGACGATACGGCGGCCGTGGCCGAGCGCTTGGCGCTGCTGTTGGGCGAGGACGGCGCGCGCACCGCCGAGCTGCTGCAAGCGGGGATGGCAAATATGCCCGCGCCCTTCATCCTCAAGACCGGACTGGATATGGAGCAGGCGGCGGCGGTGGAGGAGGCGCAGCTGGCGGGCGTATTCGTGCTGGAATTAGCGGCGCGCTACGCGGCGGACGCGCCGGCGGCGCATCTGTTGGGGCGGGTCGCGCCGCTGGGGGAAGGCGGCGCGTATATCGGGGTCAGCGGCTTGGAGGCCGCCTATGAGCAGCTGCTCAGCGGGCGCGTGGACGCGCGCGTGGTCGCCAATGTCGACGCCGCCGGCAATATCTCGCGTCAACAGTTATATCTCGACATACCGTCCGAAAAAAGCACAGCGTCAATACAGCTGACGCTCGATCTCGATTATCAGCAGTTAGCCGAGCGTGCGCTGGAAGGTCATAGCGGCGCTTGCGTGCTGCTGGAGGCGGCGAGCGGCGATATCGCGGCTATGGTCTCCGCGCCCGGCTTCGACCCTTACGGTTGGCGGGATGCGGCGGACGGCGCGTATTTGAACAAGGCTTTATGCGCTTACCCGCCGGCCTCCGCCTTCAAGCTGCTGCTGGCGATCGCCGCCTTGGACAGCGACGCCGTTTTGCCGCAAGCCGCCGATATGCGGCTCGATGCTGAGCAGGCGGCGGCGGAAGAGGGCGCGGAGGATAGCGCGGAAGAGGGCGCGGAGGGCGGCGCAACCGCGGACGAGCCGCCGCCCGACGGCCCGTATAGCTGCGCCGGCTATTATGCGCTGGGATCAGGCCTGCATATCAACTGCTGGCAGCGCGACGGCCATGGCGAGATCGATCTGCAACAGGCGCTGATCTACTCCTGCAACAGCTATTTTATCGCCTTGGGGCAGAAATTAGGCGGCGCGGTGATCGAAGAATATGCGCGCAGATGCGGCCTGCTCGATCTGAGCATCGGCGGCTATGAAATAGAAGCCGAGGACTATTTGCGCTTCAACCGGCAGGTCGAGGGCGATATCGCCAATGTGTCGATCGGCGAGCAGGGCGTGCGTCTGACGCCGCTAACCTTGGCGCAGCTATATTGCATCGTCGCCAACGGCGGCTATCGCGTATGGCCGCGCTTGGTCAGCTCGATCAGCGATGCGCAGGGTACGCTGACCGAGATCGAGCCGCATACGCCGGAGCGCGTCATTTCCGCCGAGCATGCCGGACTGCTGCAACAGACGCTTATCGCGGCGGTGCAGCAGGGCACCGGCGGCGCGGCGGCTGATTGCCTGCTCGGCGGCGGCGGCAAGACCGGCACTTCCGAGGATGCGGGCGTATGGTTCGTCGGTTTCGCGCCGGAGGAGCAGCCGCGCTGGGTGCTGGCGGTATATATAGAGGACGCGGACAGCGCTGCTGTCGCCGCGGAGTGCTGGCAGCAGATAATTGACGATATAGCCATCCTGGAAGGTCTCGCCGAGTAGGGCGTCTTTGATAAACGCCGGCAAATATTTTCATACAGGCACCATTATCCGCACCGCGCATAGACTGTAGCAAACAGCGGCGGAGGTAGAGAAATGCGCCTGTTGATCGGCAAGCGGCAACTGTATCGAGCGGTATTTATCGCCTATCTGCACAATAGTATTTTCCCGCCGCTGCTGAGCGCGGCGGAGGAGGCTGACTGTATCGCGCGTATGGGCGCGGGCGAGCAGCAGGCGCGTAATATGCTGATCGAGCACAATCTGCGGCTGGTGGCTTATATCTGCAAAAAATTCGATATGAGCGGCGTGGATAAGGACGACCTGATCTCCATCGGCACCATCGGCCTGATCAAGGCCATCGACAGTTTCTCGCCGCAGCGCGGCGCGCGTCTGGCCACCTATGCGGCGCGCTGTATCGAAAACGAGGTGCTGATGCATCTGCGTTCGCTGAAAAACGTAAAAACGGAGATGTCGCTGCAAGACCCGGTAGGGGTGGATAAAGAGGGCAATGAGGTGACGCTGCTGGATATACTCGGCCATCGCGGCGAAACGGTGACCGAACAGGTAGAGTTCGCTGAAGAATTGCGTCTGCTGCGCGGCAAACTGACGGTGCTGGACGAGCGCGAACGCTACGTCATCTGCTTGCGTTACGGCATCGGCGAACAGCCGCGGCTGACGCAGCGGCAGATCGCGCAGCGTTTGGGCATTTCCCGCTCCTATGTGTCGCGGATCGAGAAAAAGGCCGTCGCCAAGCTGGCGGCGGCGCTGCGGCAGGATATCGGCTGATAGCGACGAATTACTGATAAGCTGGCAAAGGAGGGCTTATTGATGTCGCAATTGCTCGCTAAGATCACCCGCGGAGATATCGCGGAATTACTGCTGCGCGGTTTCATCGTGGTGGCGCAGGGTCAGGGTGAGATCAGCCATAGCGTCGGCAATGCCCAATACCTGACCTATATGCGCTCCGCTGCTAAACCGCTGCAAACCTCGGCGGCGCTGGAGGCCGGCGTTCTCGATAAATTCGACTTCAGCGATCAGGAGCTGGCGATCATGTGCGGCTCCCATAGCGGCGAGGATTGCCATGTGCGCGTGCTCGATTCGATATTCAATAAGATCGGCTGCATCGAGGACGATCTGACGCTGGGCGAGGATCTGTCCATCGACCACAAGCTGCGCGAGCGGCGGCTGGTCGAGCATATCGCCCCGCGCAGGTTTTTCAATAACTGCTCGGGTAAGCATAGCTGTATGCTTGCCTTATGCCGCTATTTTGACTGGGATATCGCCGCCTATCAGCTGCCGGAGCATCCGGTGCAGCAGTTGATCTTGGACACGGTTTCCGGCTATACCGGCGTGGACAAGCGGCAAATACACGTCGGCGTGGACGGCTGCGGCGTGCCGGTGTTCGGCCTGCCGCTGTATAATATGGCGCTGGCTTATCTGCGTCTGGGCAACAGCGACCTGCTGAGCGGCGCGCGCGCCGACGCGGCGCGGCGTATCTGCGCGGCTTTGGCCGCTTATCCGCTGATGATCGCCGGTCACGGCCAGTTTTGCTCGGAGCTGATCGCGGTGACCGGCGGCCGCATCATCGCCAAGCTGGGCGCGGACGGCGTGATGTGCCTGACGGTGCGCGACGGCCATCTGGCGGCGGCGATCAAGATCGAGGACGGCTATATGCCGGCCTTAGCGCCGGTGACGATGTCGCTGCTGCAACAGCTCGACCTGCTCGGCAGCAGCGAGCGCGCGGCGCTGTCCGCTTTTGCGCGCATGGATAATATCAACTGTCAGAAGCAGGTAGTGGGGCAGTTATCAGCCGCCTTCAGCTTATAGATAGCCGGTGTTTGCCGATAGCGTCATCATCAGAGGATAACCGACATGTCATTTACCGCCAACTTTAAGCCCGATCTGCATGTCGCGGCTGTTACCGATATACCGCTGGCCGAGCTATGGCAAAACGGCGTACGCGGCCTGCTGTTCGACGTGGACAATACGATCGCGCTGTGGCGTTCGCCGGAGCTGAGCGCGGAAGTACGCCGATGGTTCGCGGAGCTGCCGGCGCTGGGCTTTTGCGCCTGCCTGCTCTCCAACAGCGACAGGGCGCGCGTTGAGCCGCTGGCGGCGGCGCTGAACATACCTTATATTTACAGAGCAAAAAAGCCCGCCGCGGCAGGCTTCAAGCGGGCAGGCGATTTGTTGCGGCTGGATAAACGGCAGCTGGCGATGGTCGGCGATCAATTGTTCACCGATATTTACGGCGCCAGACGCGCCGGTATCTATGCGATACTGGTCGATTATATCGACCCCCGCGAATTTGCCGGTACGCGCCATATTTCGCGCCGTGCCGAGCGTTTAGTCAAACGCCGCTGGTAACAGGTTACTTTTGCCGGTGCTCTTCCCAAGCCGCCGCGATCGCGGCGGCTATATCTATGTCCGCGTTTGCAGCGGGCGTTTTTACGGCATAGAGCAGGTATTCGATATTGCCGTCCGCGCCGGTTATCGGCGAATGGCTGAGTCCGCGCACGCTCAAGCTCTGCTCCGTGCAGAAACCGAGCAGCTTTTCCAACACCGCCTGATGCACCTTGCGGTCGCGTACCACGCCGCCCTTGCCCACGTGCTCGCGTCCGGCCTCGAATTGCGGCTTCACCAGCGCCGCCAGCTCGCCGCCGGGTTTGAGCAGGCAGTCGATGGCGGCGGGCAGCGCCAGCGTCAGCGAGATGAAAGAAACGTCGGCGGTGATGACGTCGATATCCGCCTCGACCAGCTCGCGGCTCAGAAAGCGCGCATTGGTCTTTTCCAGCGTGGTGACGCGCGCGTCCGAGCGCAGCGACCAGTCCAATTGCCCATAGCCGACGTCCACGGCGTAAACATGCCGCGCGCCATGCTGCAAGGCGCAATCGACGAAACCGCCGGTAGACGCGCCGATATCCAATACCAGCTTGCCTTGCAGGTCGATACCGAAGCAGTCGATGGCCTTGGCCAGCTTCAGCCCGCCGCGCGACACATAGGGCAGGCGTTTGCCGAGCAGCCTGATCCGCGCCTGTTCGTCCACCGCCGCGCCGGCCTTGTCGAGCTTTTGCTCATCGACCAGCACCTCGCCGGCCATGATCGCGGCGCGCGCCTGCTCCCGGGAGGGGAACAGCCCTCTATTCACCAATAATATGTCCAAACGCAGCTTATTTTTCATCGGCTTGCCTGTTTGCGAACCAATACTCGAGCACCGCGGCGGCGACGCTTTCGGCGGTCAAGCCGGCGCGTTCGCGTAATTCATCGGGCCGTCCTTGCGCGATAAAGCTGTTGGGCAGCGCCAGCAACCGCAGATCATAGCCGCAGCCGCTGACGGCCTCGGCGCAGGCCGAGCCAAAACCGCCGGCGCGCACGTTCTCCTCGATGGTCAGCAGGCGGCCATGGCAGTCAGCCGCGGCCTGATGCAGCGCCTCGATATCCAGCGGCGCGATAAAGCGGCTGTTGATCACCGATACCGATAACTGATGCCGCTGCTGTAAGAGTATGGCTGCCTCCAGCGCGATGCTCAGCGTATGCCCGCAAGCGATCAGCGCCGCGTCCGCGCCCTCGCGCACGGTGATGGCCTTGCCCAATTGCAGCGGCTGCCGGCAAGCGTCGATGACGGCGGCCTGACCACGGCCGTAGCGCAGCGCCGCCGGCCTGTCGAGGGTAAGCGCCAAGCGCAGCATCTGCCGCAATTCCTCGCCGTCGGCGGGAGCCATGATAGTCAGATCGGGAATGGTGCGCAGATAGGAGATATCGAAAATGCCCTGATGCGATTTGCCGTCCTCGCCGACGATACCGGCGCGATCCACAGCCAGCACCACCGGCAGCTTTTGCAGCGCCAACTCCTCCAATATCTGATCGTAGGCGCGTTGGAGGAAGGAAGAGTAGACGGCGACCACCGGCCTTTTGCCGCCGCGCGCCAAACCGGCGGCGAAACCCAGCGCATGCTGCTCGGCGATGCCCACGTCATAAAAGCGCTGCGGCCAACGCCGGCTAAACGGCAGCAGGCCGGTACCGTCGGCCATGGCGGCGGTGATGGCGATGATACGCTCATCCCGCTCGGCCAGCTCGCATAGCTCCTGGCCAAAAATATCGGTATAGCAGGGTGCGCTCTTGGGGTCGAGCAGCTCGCCGCTTGCCGGGTCAAAGGGCGCTATGCCATGATAGCGCTCCGGCTGCTGCTCGGCGGGCGCATAGCCGCGTCCTTTTTTGCTGTGCAGATGTATCAGCACCGGCTCGTCATAGCTTTGCGCGCGGCGGAACATATCCACCAGCGCCTTTATATCATGCCCATCCACCGGTCCCAAATAGGTGAAACCCAATTCTTCGAATATCATATGCGGCAGCAGCAGCGATTTCAGCCCGTCACGCAGGCGGCGCATGACGCCAAACAGCATCCGCCCCGGCGCGCCCATATGCTGCAGCCCGCGCACCAGCCCGTGCTTGAGGCGCGTGTATGCGCCGGCGGAGCGCAGCTTGGACAGCCGCGCCGACACCGCGCCGACGTTGCCGTTGATGCTCATTTCATTGTCGTTGAGTACGATGATCAGCCGCTGATCAAGATGACCGGCATGATCCAGCCCCTCGTAGGCCATACCGCCGGTCAGCGAGCCGTCGCCGATCACCGCCACCGTATGCCGGCGCTCACCGTCAATGGCGGCAGCCTGAGCCAAGCCCAGCGCCAGCGATATCGAATCGGAGCTGTGGCCGGTGATAAAGCTGTCATAGCCGCTTTCGTCCGCGTCGCAAAAGCCGGATATACCGTCGCTTTGGCGCAGGCCGCTGAAGCTGTCGCGGCGGCCGGTGAGTATTTTATGCGCATAGCATTGATGCCCCACGTCCCAGACCACGGTATCGCGCGGCGTGTCAAAGGCATAATGCAGCGCCACGGTCATTTCCACCACGCCTAAATTGGCGGCCAAATGCCCGCCGTTTTTAGCCACCGTTTGCAGTATCAGCTCGCGTATTTCCGCCGCCAGCGGCTCTAACTGCCGCATCGGCAGCTGACGCAGGTCGGCGGGCGAATTTATCTGTGATAGAATACCGGTCAACTATTTATCCCCGTTAATGTTGTTTTTACCGCATTGCTATATACTATCACAAAACGTCGCCGCAAACAATATGCGGCGGCCTTTGTCAACAGAAACTATCCTCGATCAGCTCGACCCTGCCGCTTTCCAGATCGACCTCGGCGATGATAAAAGCGCTCATGCTTTCGCCGCCGTGCTTTTGGAAATAATCGGTAGCGGTATTGCGGATATGGCGGATCTTAGCGGCGTTGATATTCTGCCGCGGCGCGGCAAACGTGCTGCTATGCCTCGCTTTGACCTCGACGAAGAATAGCGTCTTGCCCTTGGCGGCAATAATGTCGATCTCACCCATTTTACAGCGGTAATTGCGCTCGACTATCGTATATCCGGCCTGTTGCAAGGCGGTTGCGGCCAGGTTTTCGCCGCTGATACCGGCGGCGCGGCGTGCATCGCTCATATATCCTCCATGATGTTGCGGCAGAAGCTGCGGCGGTGGATGGCGCTCAAGCCGTACTTGCGGCAGGCGGCGCGATGCGCGGCGGTGGGGTAGCCCTTATGCTGCGCCAAGCCGTATTCGGGGAACAGCGCGTCTAATTTTTCCATCAGCCGGTCGCGGTGATTTTTGGCGAGGATGCTGGCGGCGGCGATGGAAACGCTGTTAGCGTCGCCCTTGACGATCGCCGTTTGCGGCAGCGGGGTATCGAGGCTGAGCGCGTCGATGAGTAAATGCTCGGGTCGTAGCGCGAGCTTGGCCAGCGCGCGCAGCATCGCCAACCGGCTGGCCTCGAGTATATTGATGCGGTCGATGAGGCGATGATTGACGTCGGCTACCGCCCAGGCGACAGCGGTTTCCTTGATCAGCGGTTCCAAGGCGGCGCGGCGGGCAGGGGAGAGCTTCTTGGAGTCATCCACGCCTAATATCCGGCAGTCGGGCGGCAATATCACCGCCGCCGCTGTCACCGGTCCGGCCAGCGGCCCGCGTCCCGCCTCGTCCAAACCGGCGATCAGATATACGCCCCGCGCCCATAATTCGCGCTCATATCCGCACATTTGCTGCCAGCGCGCTAACTGCGCCTCGGCTCTACCGCTCATGCCTTGCCTCCGGCGCTGTGTCCAGCGTATAACGGCCGATCTTGGCGGCGCGGAATTCCTGTATCAGCAGTATCGCCGCATCGTCGTCGCGCGTTTTGCCGCCCGCGCCGAGCAGCCCGCGCGAGGCGGCGATCGCCGACAGTATCAGCTCCGGCTCGGCCGGCAGCTGCGCCAGCTTATAGCGCTCCTGCAAGGCCTGCGGCCGTAGTTGAGCCAGCAGCGCCGCTAACTGGCAGGCCACCTGATAGACGGGGAAGACCGTGTCGGAGATCGAGCCGCAGATCGCCAGCTTGAAGGCGGTATCGTCATCGGCAAATTTAGGCCACAGTATGCCCGGCGTGTCTAAAAGCTCCAGCGAGCAGGCCGTCTTGATCCATTGACTGCCGCGCGTCACGCCGGGTTTATTGCCGGTCTTGGCCGCGGCCGAGGGAGCCAGCGCGTTGATCACCGTTGATTTGCCGCAATTGGGTATGCCGATCACCATCGCCCGCACCGCGCGCGGCAGGCGGCCCTTGGCGGCCAGCTTTTGCTGCATCGGCCGCATCGCCTTTTCCACCACCGCTAACAGCTCGCGTATGCCCTGCTTGCGCGCAGAATTGACCGCCACCGCCCAATAGCCGCGCCCGCGATAATAGTCGAGCCAGCGGCGGGTCAGCTGCGGATCGGCCAGATCCTCTTTGTTCAGCACCAGCAAATGCTCTTTCTTATGCAGGTACTTTTGCAGATCGGGATTACGGCTGGCGGCGGGGATACGCGCGTCGATGACCTCGATCATCATATCGACCAAGGCCAGATCAGCCTCGATATTGCGTTTTGTTTTGGCCATATGGCCGGGATACCATTGTATCATCGTTTGCCTCAATATACCGCAATAAATAAACCACGCTGCGCAGCGTGGTTTATTATATCATATTTGCGCGCCAATGCCAATGGCTGCGCTGTCAGCGGCAGGAAGCCTTATATGAGTCGGCGATGGCGACTGCCGCCTCCTCCACGCCCATGCTGCCGGTATCAAGTATCAGATCGGCAAGGCGGCGGTATTCGCGCTCGCGTTCGGCGATCAGCTGCTCCAACTGCGGCAGGGTGGGCTTGCCATAGGGCAGCAGGCGGTCGTTCTTGCGGCCGAGGCGCTGATGGATGACTTGCGGCTCGGCGTGCAGCAGTACGAAATAGCTGCTTTTGACCAGCAGGCCGATATTGCTTTGCTGCGGCAGCAAGCTGCCTCCGGCGGCGATCACCTGCCGCGATGCGGCGGCCAGCTTTTTCAGCACCAGCGCCTCCTCGGAGCAAACGCGTATATGTCCATGTTTACGCAGCAGTTGCGGCAGGCTCATGCCGGTCGTGTCGCGTATCATCTCGTCGGTATCGGCAAAGTCAAAATCGAGCAGCCGCGCCACGTTGCGGCCGATCACCGTCTTGCCGCTGCCCATAAAGCCGACTAAAACGATATTGTCCTTGCCGGTATTGGCTGATGCTTGGCGTATCATATCTGTCATATGCAGCTCCTATGTTTTTTATTATTGGGTCGCGGACTTGGGACGCAGGGAATGAATATTCATTTGCTTTTTTCTATGCATTTATTTGCCCGCCGGCGATATACTAAATTATAACGATGTTAGCTGCTTTTTTCATTAAAAACATTTCGTCAAATTCGGACATAAAACATATTAAACAACCCCATAATGTATATTTTGCGCTTGCTTTTTGCATATAAATCGTTTATTATATTTATACAATCAGCTTGCGGAGGAATGTATGCCAAATATCGCGGTAATCTTTAACGGCGAGAATGCCAAAAGTCGGGCTAAAGCGGCGGAGGTCGCCGCCTATATCGGTGAGCGGCAGGCCGGCCTGTTCGCGCCGCCGGGCGGCTTCGGCTATACCATAGACGATTTGCGCGAGGGCGTGGATTTTGGCGGCTGTGACGCGGCGGTGGTGCTGGGCGGCGACGGCACGTTGCTGGCGGCGGTGCGGCATTTGTCAGAGTATGGCGTGCCGCTGTTCGGCGTCAATATGGGGCGGGTCGGCTTTTTGTCCTCGGTGGAGAACGAGCAGGCCTTTGATGCTATCGACTGGTATCTGGCCGGTAACTATTTCATTCAGGAGCGGCTGATGCTGTCTTGCAAGCTGTATCGCGGCGGGCGGGAGATCGAATCCTGCACGGCTTTTAACGACCTGGTGGTCAATTCCGGAGTCTTTTCGCGCGCCGTGACCCTTGATCTGTTCATCGACAAGCAGAAGATCAATTCCTATAACGCCGACGGCATCATTGTCTCCACGCCCACCGGCTCTACCGGCTATTCCTTATCCGCCGGCGGGCCGATAGTGATGGAAGATCTGAGCATCATGCTGATCACGCCGGTATGTCCGCATACCTTCTTTTCCCGGCCGATCGTCGCCTCCGCCGCCGGCGAGGTGGAGATCGTCTGCAAAAGCGCCGCCGGTGTAGCCTCGTTGACCTCGGACGGACAGTACCGCTTCTCCGTGGAAAAAGAAGACGAGATCGCTATTTCCGCCGCCGATACCAAGGCGCTGATCATCCGTTTTTCCCAGCATCATTATTTTGAGCGCATTAAAGAGAAATTATATAAAATAGACTGAGCGACAGCTACCGTTGTCCATGTGTAGTAAATAACGAGGAGAGGATAAGATGAAAAGCCGCCGACATAAGATGATACGCGAAATAATCGAACAAAAGAACATCGAAACGCAATACCAGTTGACTCGTGAGCTGATCAAGCATGGGCTGTCTGTGACGCAGGCCACCATATCCCGCGACATCAAGGAGCTGGGTCTGGTCAAGGTCGCTTCCGGCGATAACAGCTTCCGTTACGGTTTCTCGCCGGGGCTGACCACGGTCAACACCCTCGACCGCGCCAAGAGGATGCTGCGCGACAATCTGCTGCGCGTCGACCTTTGCCGCGGTTTCATCGTGCTCAAGACGCTGCCCGGCACCGCGCAGGGCGTGGGCTTCTGCATCGACGGCCTCGGCTGGAAGGAGATCTGCGGCTGCATCGCCGGCGACGATACGATATTAGTCATCGCCGCCGAGGAAGCCGAGCCGGCGGAGCTGGCCGACCGTCTGCGCGAGATGATGGTTTAACGGCGCAATCCTGATTTAAGTAGGAGCGAACCATGCTCTATGAGTTGTATGTGGAGAATTTTGCCTTGATCCGTGAGCTGCGCCTGCAACTGGGCGACGGCCTTAACGCGCTGACCGGCGAGACCGGCGCGGGCAAATCGCTGATCATCGACGCGGTATCGCTGCTGATCGGCGGGCGCGGCAATGACGCTTTGATCCGCGGCGGCGACCAGCGTTGCCGCGTCGAGGGCGTATTCCTGCCGCCCTTTGCGCCGCAGATCGCCGAGCTGATGCCGGAATTGGCGGCCGATATCGCCGCCGGCGATAATCTGATACTCAGCCGCGAATTGATACGCGGCGGGCGTTCCAGCGCGCGCATCAACAATCACCCGTTGAATATCACGCTGCTCAAGCAGATCGGGCGGCTGCTGGTCAATATTCACGGCCAGCGTGAATTTATGCTGCTGCTCGACCCCGAGCAACAGCTGCGCTTGCTTGACCGCTTCGGCGGCACGGAGCAGGTCGCGGCGGCCGAGCAGACGGCGCGGCTGTTCGAGCTGTGGCGTGAACAGCAGCAGCGGCTGGAGCGGCAATTGAGCAGCCAGCAGCAGCGCGACGAGGAATTGGAGCGCTTGAGCTATATGCTCGACGAGATCGAGCAGGCTCAGCTGCATGAGGGCGAGGACGAGCAACTGCGCCGCGAATCGCAGCGTCTGGCCAACGGCGAGAAGCTGTACGGCTATGCCGACGCCGCCGCCGGCGCGCTGTCCGGCTCTGGAGCTGCGGTGGAGCAGATCAGCGTCGCCTATACGGCGCTGCGTCATATGGCGGAGCTGGATCATGACGCCGAGGCGCTGCGCGCGCGGATGGAATCGCTGTATTATGAGGCCGGCGATATAGCGCGTGAGATCGCCGCTTACAAAAGCGCCATCGATCTTGACGCTTTCCGGTTGGATGATATCGAGGCGCGGCTGGATAAGCTCAGCCGCCTGAAGAAGAAATACGGCGGCTCTATCGCGGCGGCGCTGGAGGAATACCGTCGGGCCAAGCTGCGCTATACCGAGTTGGAGGAGCTGAATCTGAGCAGCGGCAGCTTGCAGGCGGCGGCGGAGCAGGCCGAACGCGAGTATATGCAGGCGGCGCGGCAGTTGAGCGCGCGGCGCGCGGCGGCGGCGGATAAGTTAGGCGCGGCTATCACCGAGGAGCTGCGTCTGCTGTCGATGCCGCAGGCGCAGTTCAGCGTGGAGCTGACGGGCAGGGAGCCGTCAGCCGACGGCTTGGAGAGGGCGGTATATATGATAACCCCCAATCCCGGCGAGGCGGCGCAGCCGGTGGCGGCGATCGCCAGCGGCGGCGAATTATCGCGCATCGTGCTCGGGATCAAGGTGATTTTGGCGCGTTTGGACGAGGTGCCGACGCTGATCTTCGACGAGGTGGACAGCGGCCTTTCCGGAAAAGCGCTGGTGGCGGTCGCGCAGCGTCTGGCTCTGGTCGGACAAAGCGCGCAAACGGTCATCATCAGCCATGCGGCGGTGATGGCGGCGGCAGCCAGCTGCCATATATTGATCGAGAAGCATCCCGAGCAGCAGCGGACGGTGATCGGCGCTATCACGCTGGACGGCGAGGCGCGCTTGCGGGAGCTGGCGCGAATGATCGCCGGCGATAAGGCGGGGGACGTGACGATAGAACAGGCGCGGGAAATGCTGCGGCTGATGCAATAGCCAATATGCCTGATATAACAATAAAAACGGTGGTTTTTACCGCCGTTTTTGTTTGCGCGGCGGGCTTTT
Organism: Bacillota bacterium; assembly: GCA_030527285.1. Lineage (GTDB taxonomy): Bacteria > Bacillota > Dehalobacteriia > UBA4068 > UBA4068 > JAUNBC01. Next base: position 52,000 of record JAUNBC010000001.1, read on the forward strand.
TGCCATAATATGCCATATGTAGTGGCAGTTTGACAACAGTCTGGTAAATATGGTAATATCAGATGAATAATCAGCTTTAGTCGGAGCAGGGAAAATGAATGGAGGCTGCTGATGAACAAACGGAGCATAAAGACGATAATTATCGCGTTGGCGCTGATCTTATGCTGTACGGCGGCAGCGGCGGCGGCGAGCAGCTCTCTCTACCAGGCGTCCGCGCCGATCGCCGGCGATACGCAGTTGTATGCCAACAGCTATTACCTGGACGACGGCACTACCCTGATCAGCGAGAATTATCTGCTGTTTACGCCGGGCGGCGCGATACAGCCGGTGATCGGTTACGGCAATACCCTGCATGGCGCGGCCTCGCTGCGCACAGCGGTCAACGTCATGGCCGAGCAGGGCTATACGGTGATCGCCGCTTTGAACGGCGACTACTTTAATATCAGCAGCGGCGTACCGCTGGGCGTGGTGATGTATGAGGGCGAGATCATCAGCTCCGAGCATAGCTCTCTGCCGGCGCTGGGCTTCAAGGCCGACGGCTCGGCGGTGATCGCCAAGCCCGGTTTCAGCTATACGCTGAGCCTGCCGGGCGGCGGCAGCCTTGCCATAGATAATATCAACAAAGAATTATCCGTTAATGCCGGTTTGGTCGCTTATACCGCCGAATACGCGGACAGCGATAAGGCCGCCATCGAGCATAGCTATGCGCGGCTGCGCGTCAGCGGCGGCCGCATCGCCTATGGCGAGACGCTGAGCGCCGAGGTGATAGCCGTCGGCAGCAGCAGCAGCGCGGTGGCCGTGGGCAGCAATGAGCTGCTGCTCAGCATCGCCGCGTCCGGCTCGGCGCAGAAGAATGCCGCGTTGCTGGCTTTGTCAACCGGCGACCGCGTCAGCCTTACGGTCAACGGCGGCAGCGCTTTCAGCGGCGTGCAGTTCGCCGTCGGCAGCGCCGCTCTGCTGCTGGATAACGGCGTATCCGTGGCCACGGACAGCGCCGGCGCGCAGCCGCAGACGGCGGTCGGCGTCAAGCGCAACGGCGATATCGTCTTTTATACCGCCGACGGGCGGCAGAGCGAGCATAGCCATGGGCTGACGCTGACGCAGTTAGCGGCGCGGCTGGCCGAGTTGGGCTGCGTTGACGCGGTGGCGTTGGACGGCGGCGGCTCGACCTTCCTCGCGGTGCTTTATCCCGGTTATTCGCTGGGCACGGTCAATGCCGTCAATCAGCCCTCCGGCGGCTCGCTGCGCTCTTGCGGCGATTATATATTCCTTGTCAACACCGCCCGAGCGACCAATGTCTATCAGCGCTTGTTCATCTATCCATATAACGTGACGCTGCTGGCGGGAGCCACGCAGGCCTTTGAAGCCAAAGGCGCCGACGCTAATTATTATCCGCTGACCTTGAGCGGTACGCCGTCTTTCAGCGCCGACGGCGTGGGCAGCGTCGACGAGGCGGGGCTGCTGACGGCCGCCGCGACGGCGGGCAGCGGCACGGTCACGGCGCGGCATGGCGCGTACAGCGCTACGGCGCAGGTACAGGTGATAACCGCGCCGCATAGCATCAGCCTTTATCGGGCAGGGGAGAGCAGCGCCGTCGGCAGCGCCATCAGCGTGAACGGCGGCGAGAGCATTGATTTTAACGCCGCCGCCGTCTATAATAAACGCGCGGTGGTAGCTCAGGATAAATGCTTTAACTGGAGCGTCAGCGGCAATATCGGCAGCGTCAATGCCGACGGCCTGTTCACCGCCAACTCCGCGCTGCTTAAGGGCAGCGGTACGCTGACCGCCGCAGCCGGCGGAGTCAGCGTTAGCGTTACCATCAACGTCAGCAGCGACAGCGATATCATTGACAATTTCGAATACAGCGCCGCGCTGTTCGGCAGCGGCGAGGGTATCAGCGCCGCCGTAAACAGCGATAAATACTATGTGCGCTACGGCGACGGTTCTGCGGCGATCAGCTATGATTTCGGCTTGAACGGCGCGCTGCGCCTGCCGATGAGCTGCGAGATCAGCTCGCGCGGCGATTATATCAGTCTGTGGCTGTACGGAGACGGCTCCGGCAATAAAATGTCGCTGGAATTCACGCTGCTTGACGGCAATACGCAGGTAGTGGACGCGGCGATGCTTGACGTTTCCGGCTGGATGGGCGTGCCGCTGCCCATACCGGATAACGCCGCCTCCATAAGCGCGCTGCTGTTGAGCGGCGGCGGCAGCGGCAGGATTTATATCGACCAGCTCAAATACAGCGCCGATCATCTGATCGATGCCACGCCGCCGACCATCAGCTGGCAGCTGCGCAGCGGCGGCGTATATCGCGCCACCGTCTATGACGCGGCGGAGGGCGCGGTAGCGGCGGCGCAGATCAGCGTCCGTTATGACGGCGCGCTCGTGGCTTTCGCCTATGACGCGGGCAGCGGCGAGCTGACCGTGAGCATACCCGAGGATGGCGCGGCGCATAAGCTGACCGTGATCGCCGCCGATAGCAGCGGTAATCTCAACAGCAGCTTTATCGAGATCGCTCCCTCCGCCGCCGTTGTCAATCCCTTCCTCGACATGCAGGATCATTGGGCTACCGACAATACCCTGTATCTGTATCAGCATTCGATAGTCAGCGGCATACCCACGGCCGGCGGGCTGACCTATCAGCCCTATGCCAATATGACGCGCGCCCAGTTCGCGCAGATCATCGCCAATTATCTGGGCGTGGACACCGCCGCCTATGCCGATACCGCCCTGCCCTTTACCGACGCCGCCGCCATACCGTCATGGGCTTTGAACGCGGTCAAGGCCATGTATGCCGAGGGTGTGACGCAGGGCACGTTATCCGGCGGCCGGCTGTATTTCAACCCCAACGGCTCGATCAGCCGCGCCGAGGCGATGACGATGATCGGCCGCATCCAGCCGCGCGGCTATGCGGAGGCGGATCTCGACTTTTACGATAGCAATGATATACCGGCCTGGTCGCTGCCCTATATCAAAACGCTGGTGGCTCAGGGCGTGATCTCTGGCTATAACAATAACCTGTCGCCGCATGATTACGTGACGCGCGCGCAGGTGGCCAAGATGATATATTCGCTGCTGTAAGCATACGGCGGCAGGGGACGGCTATGAGGATCATGCATTTTTCCGGCGGCGGCGACGTCGGCGGCGCCAAAACGCATATATTGTCGCTGGGCAAGGAGCTGTCGCGGCAGAATGATTTCCATTTACTGAGCTTCCGCGAGGGCGCTTTTGCCGACGAGGGGCGGGCCATGGGTCTGGACGTGACCTCGATATCCGGCCCGTGGAATCTGATACGCGGCCTGCGTAATGCGCTGAAGGCCGTCGATCAATTCAAGCCCGAGGTCATCCATTGCCACGGAGCCAAGGCCAATATGATGGGCGTACTGGTGAAAAAGCTGCGCGGCGTGCCGCTGGTCACCACCGTGCATTCCGACCCCTATCGCGATTATATGGGCTCATGGTTCAAGCAGTTTTTGTTCGGCGGCATAAATCTCTGGGCCTTGAAGCGCATGGATTACTATATGGCGGTGGCGGAGCGGATGCGCGTCAGCCTGATCGAGCATGGCTTTGACCCGCAGCGTATCTTCGTCATCTACAACGGCCTCGATTTTTCGCAAGCGCCGTCCGCGCCCGAGCGCGAGCCGGAGGGCGATATCGTGGTCGGCATCGCCGCGCGCCTTACGCCGATCAAGAATATCCCGTTGCTGCTGCAAGCTTTTGCCGCCGCCTACCGGCGCAACCCCCGCCTCCGTTTGAAGATCGCCGGCAGCGGCGAGGACGAGGCGGAGCTGAAGGCGTTGGCGCAGCGGCTGGGCGTGGCGGAGCGCGTGGATTTTGTCGGCTGGGTCACCGATATGCGCGGCTTTTTTGCCGGGGTGGATATCAACGTCCTGTCCTCCCTGTCAGAGACTTTTCCTTATTCGCTGCTGGAAGGCGCGTATCAGCATTGCGCGGCTATTGCCTCCGACGTCGGCGGCATACCGATGCTGATCGAGCATCAAAAGACCGGCTTCCTCTTTGCCTCCGGCGACGCGGATACCTTTGCCGAATACATTTACCGCCTGTCGGTGGACGGCGAATTGCGCCGCGAGCTGGCGGAAAATCTGTTTCAGCGTGCTTCGCGGGACTATTCGCTGGCGCGGATGTGCGAATTACAGTTAGCGGCCTATGACGCGATCAGCCGCCGCGCAAGACAGCGCGAGCGGCGGCGCGGCGTGGTCATCTGCGGCGCATACGGGCGCGGCAATGCCGGCGACGAGGCGATATTGCAGGCCATCGTCTCGCAGATGCGCGAGATCGACGTTGATATGCCGCTGACGGTGATGAGCCGCAATAAAGAAGAAACGCGGCTGCGCAATCATACCAACGCCATCTATATCTTCAACGTGCCGGCTTTCATCCGCCATCTGCGCCGTTCCAAGATCTTTATCAATGGCGGCGGCAGTCTGATACAGGACGTTACCTCGTCGCGCTCGCTGTACTTCTATCTGTTCACGCTGTGGGCGGCGCGCTTATGCGGCTGCCGCGTCATCATGTACGGCTGCGGCATCGGCCCGATCAAACGGCAGCATAACCGCCGCATCGCCGGACGAATGCTCGACCGCAACGTCGAGGTGATCACCCTGCGCGACAGCGGCTCGCTGAAGGTGCTGGAGGAGATGCGCGTGCGGCGGCCGCAGATCAAGGTCTCCGCTGATCCCACGGTCAATATCGCCAGAGCCAACCCCGAGATCATCGCCCGCGCCTTTGCCGCCGAGGACATACCGGCGGACGCGCCGAAGATCGGCTTTTGCCTGCGCAACTGGCCGAGCTTCAATAATCCCGCCGCCATTGCCGCCGCCGCCGATTACGCGGCGGAGAAATACGGCCTGCTGCCGGTGTTCATCCCCATCGAGCTGCCCAAGGATATCGACGCGGCGGCTCGGGTGACGGCGCTGATGCGGCAGCCGTACAAGGCTTGCACGCAGCGCTATATGGTCGAGGAGTTGACGGCGATGCTCGGCTCGATGACCATGGTCGTGGGCATGCGCCTGCATTCGTTGATCTTCGCCACCTCGGGCGGCGCGCCGGTGATCGGCGTGTCCTATGACGCCAAGGTCGACAGCTTCCTGCGCGATATCGGCAACAGCCATTGCTACGCGGTGGGCGAGATCGAGGCCGCGCCTCTGTGCGCGGCTATCGACGCGGTATATGAGCAGGGACGGGAGCAGGTGGAGCTGGCCAATCAGCGGCTGATGCTCGGCGAGCGTATCAATATCGAGGCGGCGCGCGCGCTGCTGGAGGGCTAATGCGGCAGATCGTCTGTTTATCCACGTCAAACTTTCATCCATATCCGACGCGCAAACAAAACGTGATGCGCCGTCTGCCCGATGCGCGCATACTCTATTTCGATCCGCCGGTCAGCTATCTCGCGCCGCTCAAGGACAAGGCCGCCAAAGCGCGTCTTTTTGCCTACAAACAGTCGGGGGAGCAGGCGGAGCCGCATATCACCGTCTATGCGCTGCCGCCGGTGCTGCCCTTTGCCAATAAATTCCGCTGCGTCAACCGGCTCAATCAGCGCCGGCTGGCCAAATATATTCGCCGCCGCATGGCGGAGCAGGGCTTTACGCAGCCGCTGCTGTGGTGTTATTCGCCGTCGTCGGCGGATATACTCTCGCGTCTGCCGCATCGGGCGCTGGTCTATGATTGCGTCGACCGCCACTCCGCTTACGCCGGTATCATCGACCCGGCGGTGGTGGATGGCATGGAGCGCGACCTGGCGCGGGCGGCGGATATGGTGTTCTGCACGGCGCAGGGGCTGTATGAGACGCTGATCGGCTATAATCCCCGCACCTGTATGATCGCCAACGGCGTGAATTACGAGCTGTTTGCGCAGGCCGCCGATGACAATGACGTCATTGACAGTTCCGCGAAGCAAAAGCCGGTGTTCGGCTTTGTCGGTATGCTGCAAGATTGCATCGCCTATGACTATGTGCTGGCCTTGGCCGACGCGTACCCTGCGGGCGAGATCCGCATGATCGGGCGGGCGCTGCCCGGCGTGGATATCTCGGCGCTGCGGCAGCGGACGAATATCAAGCTGCTGGGGCTGATGCCGCAGCGGGACTTGCCCGCGCAGATGCGCGAATTCGACGTCTGTTTGAATATCTTTGCCCCGGGCAGACTATCCAGGGACGTCAGCCCGCTCAAGTTTTATGAGTATCTGGCTACCGGCAAACCGGTAGTATCGACGCGCGAACCCTTGCAAGTCGGCGATTATGCTGATATGATATACATTGCCGATGACCGCGAGGGCTTTGTGCGCCAATGCCGCGCCGCGCTGGCGGAAAGCGGCTCGGAAAAAAAACGCCTGCGTATCGCTGCCGCCAAGGCGGCGTCATGGGATAATCGCGTGGCGGAAATGGTAGCTAAACTTGCCGCAGAGCATATTTGGGAGGATATATGAAGATAGTCAATGAAAAAGGCAAGCTGTTTGGCATCATCAATGTTGTCGATCTGCTGATCCTGCTGGTGGTGCTATGTGTCGGCGGGGTCATCGTCTGGCAGTTAGTGGGCGACCGGGTCTCGCAGGCGGTAGCGCCGCAGGTCGAGGCCAAGGCCGTCGCCATCATCGAGGGCGCGCCGCCGGAGTTAGTGGAAGAAGTGCTGCGTCAGGACTTGGTCGGCGAGAAAATGGTTTCCGGCAACAGCTATACCGCCGCCACGATCACCGGCGTTTGGACCTCCGACTATCAGATGTCGGTAGAGACGGCGGACGGCGAGATCGTGCTGTCCAAGGATCCGGTGAAAAGCGATATCTTTGTTGAATTCACGGTGATGGTGGCCGAGAACACCACGGGTGTGAAGATCGGCTCGCAGGAGGTGCGCGCCGGTAATTCCTTCATCATCAAGACGCAGACCTTTGAATGCGCCGGCGTCGTCTATTATGTGCAGATCGGCGAGGCTGAATAAGCATGGGCGTATGCGCGAACAGCTTGATATTGCGCGGCCTGCTGCGGCTGATCGAGACGCTGCGCCGCTACTGGGGCTATAGCTTAGCCGGGCGGCTGATAGCCTGTTTGCGCCGCTGCTATGAGACGTCGGCGGCCGCCGCCCTCTATCACCGCTGCTTTGACGTTGACAATTATGCCGCCGCGACCTCATGGGGGCGGCTGATGGCGCGCGGGCGCGCGCTGAGCGAGCGGCTGGGCGATATATTGCGCGGCAGCCTTTTTTACCGCGCCCTGTGCGCGCTGGCTGGCGGCTACCGGCGGCTGACCGCCAACAGCCGCATCTTCGGCTATATCAACCGCCTCGGCCTGCGTCAATGGCTGCTGGTGGCTTTTGCCATGTATTTGCCGCTGGAATTTATGATCCGCGATACTCTGGGCGCGGCGCTGCTGGCCTCGGTGTGGGAGGAGCTGTTCATCGCCGCCGCCGCCGTGTACGTGCTGTGGCGGCGCGCCTTGCGGCAAACGCCGGCCATCGCCCGCGAAACGCCGCTCGAGGCCTATCTGCTGCTGTTTATTGCCGTAGGCGCGCTGCTGATGACGGTGATGCAGCCTTATCCGGCCATCGCCTTTGCCGGCTATCGCATCGTCGTCGAGTATTTGCTGTGGTTCTTCTTAATGATACGCCTGATCGAGGATGACCGCGATCTGCGCGTGCTGTATTTTTCGCTGCTGCTGCTGGCGGCCTTCATCACGCTGCATGGCGTGTATCAGTATATCATCGGCGTGGAGATACCCGACTCATGGGTGAGCAGGACCGAGCTGGGCGTGCGCACGCGCGTATTCTCGCTGACCGGCAGCCCCAATATACTCGGCTCGCTGCTGGTGTTGACTGCGCCCCTGGCGGCGGCGCTGATCTACTATTGCAAAAACGGCTGGTGGAAATTGTTTTTCCTTGGCATGACCTGCATGATGTTTCTGGCGCTGCTGTTCACCTTCTCGCGCGGAGCATGGGTGGGGATGCTCGTCACAGTATTCATCTTCGCGATGTTCATCGACCGGCGGTTGATCGCGCTGATGGCGGCAGGAGCGGCGTCGGTGCTGGCCTTTGTGCCGTCGATCACCAGCCGTATCACCTATCTGTTCACCGAGGATTACGCGGTGGCCTCAGCGGTGGGCGGGCGCGCCCTGCGCTGGGAAACGGGGCGGCTGCTGCTGGATGAGGTCAATCCGTGGTTCGGCTTCGGGCTGGGCCGCTTCGGCGGCGCGGTGGCGATGGATAATCAGATCATGGAGGAGACAGAGACCTTCTCCTACTTCTACATGGATAATTACTATCTCAAGACGATGGTAGAGATGGGCTATATCGGGCTGATCGTCTATGTGCTGCTGATACTGGCGCTGCTGCTGTGGGGTATGCGCGCCATTCGCCGCAGCGGTTTTTCGCTGGCGACAGGCGGCGGCGACGCGCTGACGCGCAATAGCGGCAATGTGCGCGTGCTGGCGGTAGCGATACTGTCCGGCTTATGCGGCGTGCTGGTGCATTGCCTGTTTGAGAATATTTTTGAGGAGCCGTATATGAGCTCCTATTTCTGGGGGCTGGCGGCGATGCTGATCTATATCGGGTTTTTCCGTAAAAATACCGCTTGAGCCAATGAAAACAGCTTCATGCAGGAGAATAACAGACGGCGAGCCCGTCTGTTATTTTTTGCTTGACAAAAGCATATATTCATAGTATATTGTGCATGCACGATATATACAGTAAGCACAAAGGAGCGTTATGGAAGTAGTTATTTCCAACAGCAGCGGCCAGCCGTTGTATGAGCAGATCAGCTCGCAGATCAAGAGCAAGATCCTTTCCGGCGAATTGCGGCCGGGCGAGGCCTTGCCGAGTATGCGCGCTTTGGCGGCGGGGCTGCGTATCAGCGTCATCACCACCAAGCGCGCCTATGAGGATCTGGAGCGCGAGGGCTTCATCGAGACGGTGGGCGGCAAGGGCAGCTTTGTCTCCGCCATCGACGCGGATCTGCTGCGCGAGGAGCATTTGCGCCGCGCCGAGGCCGCCTTGGCCGAGGCGGCGAGCATCGCGCGCGCCGCCGGCGTTGGCTGCGAGGAATTGCTCGCCGCGCTTAAACTGATATACGAAGGAGCATAGCTATGGAAGCCGCATTGGAAGTAAAGAACCTGCGCAAGCACTATACAGGGTTCACTCTTGACGACGTATCGTTCACCCTGCCGGGCGGGGCGATCATGGGTTTTGTCGGCGAGAACGGCGCCGGCAAGACCACTACGATCAAGGCGATACTCAATCTGATCCGCCGCGACGGCGGTCAGGCGAGCGTTTTCGGCCTTGACAGCGCCGCCGAGGAATCAGCGGTCAAGCGTCAGCTGGGCGTGGTCATGGACGAGTGCATGTTCCATGATACGCTCAAGGCCACGCAGATCGACCGCATCTGCGCCAGGATCTTTGACGACTGGGATAACGAGCTGTTCGCCGCTTACTGCCGCGAGTTCAAGCTGCCGCCGGCCAAGCAGGTCAAGGAGTATTCGCGCGGGATGAAGATGAAGCTGTCGATCGCGGCGGCGCTGGCTCATCATCCGCGGCTGCTGCTGCTGGACGAGGCCACCAGCGGCCTTGATCCGGTGATGCGCGAGGAAATACTCGACGTGTTCCTCGATTTTATCAAGGACGACCGGCACAGCATTTTCCTTTCCTCGCATATCACTAGCGACCTGGATAAGATCGCCGATTATATCACCTTCATCCAACAGGGCAAGATCGTCTTTTCCGCCGATAAAAACGAGCTTCTGGAGCAGCGGATGCTGGTGCATTGCGGCGAGGCGGCCTTTGCCGCGCTCGATCCGGCGCTGCTGCTGCGCTATCGCAAGAATGCCTTTGGCTATGAGGCGCTGCTCAATTGCCGTGTCGAGCTGGGCGGCGCTTATAAAACGGCGCGGCCGAGCATCGAGGAGATCATGGTGTTCTATGCGCGCGGTGAGGAATGGGGAGGCGAGAAACAATGAAAGGCCTGCTGCTCAAGGATTTTTACAACCTGCAAAAATACTGCAAGACTATCGCGTTGATCTTCGTCGTGTGGTGCGTGATCTTCCTCCCCGACGGCTCCGTCGATTTTCTCACCGGGCTGATCAGCGTGCTGTGCGTGATGATGACGGTCAGCAGCTTCTCCTATGACGAGGCGGCCAAATGGGAGCGCTACGCGCTGACGATGCCGCTTGGCCGCAGTCAGCTGGTGCGGTCCAAGTATGTGCTGGGGCTGATATTGGCGCTGCTGGGCGTGGCGCTGTCGGCGCTGATCGGCGTTATCGGCCGGCTGCTGATAAGCGATTTTTCCGGCGATATATTGCCGTCCTTGGCGGTCAACTTAGGCGTGGGGCTGTTCTATGCGGCGGCGGTGCTGCCCTTTATCTTCAAATTCGGCGCGGAGCGGGCGCGCTTGGTGATGATACTGGTATTTCTTATTCCCTTTGCGCTGCTGATGGCGCTGCAATACAGCGGCTTTGAACCGGCGATATCGCCGACGCTGTCGCCGGCGGTCATCGCCATCGCGGCGCTGCTGCTGATCGCGGCTTTGTACGTCATATCGTATATGTTATCCTGCCGTATCTTTGCCAAACGCGAGTTCTAAGACCGCTCAGGAATACGGTTTATAAAGCAAAAAGCGGTTTGACGCAATTGTCAAAGCGCTTTTTTTATTACCATGTGTGAATTGCTTTAGAGCAGGCTCACGCGGCCGCTGGTGATATCGTACATCGCCGCCGTCAATTTGAGCTCTCCGCGCTGTTCTAATTCGCTCAATATGCGGCTGCCGCGAATGCGCTCGATACTGTGCAGCGCGTTCAGCCGCTCGGGCAGCGATTAATTTTATCATAATAAATGAGGTTTGCGCAATACCTCAGCGTCGGCTCTGCGCTTGAGCAGGCGCGCTTTACTCCCGCGACAAAAGGCATACCGTCTCCATATGCGCCGTTTGCGGGAACATATCCAGCGGCTGCACCGCCTGCGGCTGATAGCCCAGCGCAGCGAGCAGGCGCAGATCGCGCGCCAGCGTCGCCGCATCGCAAGAGGCGTAGACGATAGCGCGCGCCCCTGACGCGGCCGCCGCCCGCAGCAATTCCGGCGCACAGCCGGCACGCGGCGGGTCGAGTATCAGCACGTCCGCCGCCCCGCCCTGTTGCACATAGCGCGGCAAAAAGCGTTCCGCCGCCTCGGCGATGAATTCGGCGTTGCCGATAGCATTGAGCCTGGCGTTTTCCGCCGCGTCCGTTGCCGCCGGCGCATAGCTCTCCACGCCGATCAGCCTGCTTACCCGCCGCGCCAGATACAGGCCGATGCTGCCGGCTCCGGCATACAGGTCGAGCAGCGTATCGCCGCTGTCAAGCGCGGCCAGCTCGGCGATCTGCCGGTACATGACCAGCATTTGCTGATAATTGACCTGCAAAAATGCCGCCGGCGACAGCTTCAGCCGCAGGCCTGACACATCTTCGATGATCGGCGTAGCGCCGCCGCCGTCCCGCCAATGACGCTTATACAGGCCGTAGGAGTCCGCGCCGTAATTGTTCCACACGCTGACCCCGTTCAGACACGGCAAGCGCTCCGGCTGCTCGCTTATCAGCACCGCCTGCATTTGCCCGCCCTGATGATCGCAGCGTAATTGCAGATGCCGCAGCGTCTTCATCCCCGCGCATAGCGGCGTTAGCTCGGCCAGCATTTCATTCAGGCTTGGCAGCAGCAGCGGACAACTGTCAATGACACAAATGTCATGGCTGCCCTTGGCATAGAAGCCGAGCCGTCCGTCCGTGCCGCGATGCAGCATCACGCGGTTGCGATAGCGCCACGGCTGCTCCATGCCGAGCAGCGGACGCGGCGCCAGCTCCAGCCCACCGATACGCTGCAAAGTCTGCGCCAGCACCTGCCGCTTATATTCTAACTGCGCCGCATAAGCCGCATGCTGTATAGCGCAGCCGCCGCATTGCTCATAATAGGGACAAGGCGGCGCGCTGCGCTGCGGCGCGGGATGCACTATGCGTTCCAGGCGCGCTATGGCATAGCGCTTCTTACGCGCGATCAGCCGCGCTTCGACGTCCTCGCCCGGCAAAGCGCCGCTGACGAACAGCGCTTGAGAATGCAAATGCGCCACGCCCTGTAATTCGCTGGTCAAGCCGTCGATATGCAGTTGTAATACCGTTTGCTCCATTCACACATTATAGCAGTAATACGCGCTATTTACAATAATCGGGCTTTGTGGTATGATAAATGGCGAAAATCGGCGGCCTAAGGCCGCCGCTGCTATGGAGGATAAGATGAAGATCTGCGTTATCGGCCTCGGCTATATCGGTCTGCCGACCGCCGCCATGTTTGCAAAAAGCGGGCATCAGGTAGTGGGCGTGGACAAGAACGCAACCATAGTCGAGGCGCTGAATAAAGGGCATATCGTCATTCATGAACAGCATTTGGATCAGCTGGTCAAGGAGGCGGTGGCCGCCGGCCGTCTGCGCGGCGTGTCCTGTCCGGAGTTGGCGGACGTGTTCATCATCGCCGTACCCACGCCGCTCACCGAGGATAAACGCGCCGATATGCGCTACGTCAAAGCGGCGGCTGAGGAAATTACTCCGTATTTGAAGCGCGGCAATACCGTGATACTCGAATCGACCTCGCCGCTCGGTACGGTGGACGAGCTGCTGCGGCCGATCTTAGAGCAAAGCGGCCTCACAGCCGGCGGAGACTTCTATCTCGGTCATTCGCCGGAGCGCGTCATTCCCGGGCAAATACTCTATGAGCTGGTGCATAACAGCCGCATCGCCGGCGGTATCGACCAGACCTCGGCGGAGAAGATCGCTTCGATCTATCGCAGCTTTGTCGAGGGCGATATCTATCTTTGCGACGCTAAGACCGCCGAGCTGGCCAAGCTGACCGAGAACACCTTCCGCGATATCAATATCGCTTTTGCCAATGAGCTGGCGCAGATCTGCGAGAGCTGCGGCGTCAACGTCTGGCGGCTGATCGAGCTGACCAATAAGCATCCGCGCGTCAATATCCATCAGCCCGGACCCGGCGTGGGCGGGCATTGCATCGCCGTCGATCCGTGGTTCATCGTCGAAACGCAGCCTGAGATAGCGCGCCTGATCGCTCAAGCGCGGCGCATCAATGATGCGATGCCTGAATTCGTGGCCGGGCGCATCAGCTCCATACTCAGCGGCGTGGACGAGCCGCGCGTCGCCGTGCTCGGCGTGACCTATAAACCCGATGTGGACGATGTGCGCGAAAGCCCGATACTGCATTTGCTGCCGCTGCTGCGGCAGCGCGGGTTCAGCGTCAGCGCGCACGATCCTTATGCCGGGGGCGCGGACTATGCCGCTGATGCGCTAAGCGCCGCGCAGGATTGCGATCTGCTGCTGCTGGGCGTGCATCACAGCGATTACCGGCAGCTTGATCTGCGCGCCATTGCCGGGCAGATGCGGCGGCCAAATTTGCTCGATACGCGCAACTTTTTCGGCCGCGAGGCCGCCGAGGCCGCCGGCTTCAACTATTATCTGCTCGGCGAACGCCGGTAGTATATCGCGCATGAAAAAACCGTATCTCCTTAGGCAGCGCGCCTTTGGGATACGGTTTTTTCATCTTACAGGGGGATGTATCGGTTATGAACGCCGGCGTTTGAAAGCTGATGCTATCACTATGCCGACGATAACCGCCAAGCAAGATGCGCCGATCAGCAGCAGGCTGCTGCGGTCGAGGGCGCTTGCCGTCTGATTTGGCGCGGATGCGCCGTTCGCGGCGGCAATGTTTTCCGCGTCCGTCGAGGGAAGCATCTCGGTAAAATCCTCGGGCATATTTCCGTCGAAGTTCTGCGTCATCATCTCGGTGTAATCCTCGTTCATTTCTCCGCTACCGCCGCCCTTGCCGCCCAGGCCGCCCACGTTCATGCTGCCCATCGTGGAGAGTTCTATTTCCGAAGCGTCCACAGCCGCTTCTTCGCCCGCCAACTGCAGCGTTACGCTTTGCTCGCGCAGCAGGCAGAATTGCCGCAGCGTCGCCACGCCGGCCGTGAATTCCTCATAACTGTAAAACTTGCTTGGATCCTGCTGCACATAGGGGTCGATCAGCGCGGCGGTATCGTCGATCAGCGCCGCGAAATCGACGGCGGCGAGAAAGTCGCTGAAATACTGATGGTATTGCGCCAGATATTCGTCATTGTTAATGATCCATTCGAACATCGGCCTGTCGCCGTCGCCGCTCACGGACAGCGGCATGTCGATATCGTCGTTGACCGCCGCGTCCGCGTCCTGTCCCTGAAAGCCGCCGAAAGCCAAATTGTAATCCCACGGTATCATCGACAAACGCCCGTCCTGCTCATAGAGATAGTAATTATGCACCATCGAGCCGGTATAACTGTCGCCGTTGACCACAAAGTTATGCACCACGAAGTAACGCAGCAGCGCTTCGGTATCCAGCACCTCCTCGAGGTTTTCGCCGGCGCTCAGGGCTTGCAGGGAAGCGATCAGCCGCGCTTGATCCGCCTCGCTGACGGCGGTCTTGGCGTTGTCAAAGATCGCGCTGTAGCTGGCTGCGTCGTCGTCGATATATTGCAGCTTGGTCTCGGCGGAGCCCATGCTCATGCCGCCGCCCCCGCCGCCGTTATCCGGACGCTCGAACATATCCTCCATCGCCGACGGGTCGAAGCCCGCGCCGTCACCTTGCATCATCGCGTCTATCGCCGATGGGTCGAAGCCTTGCGCCCTGCCGCCGCCGTCAGCCGTGCCGCTGGCGGCCGTATCGTCGGAGATTGCCGTCGCTGCGTCGCTGGCGGCCGTATCGTCGGAGGTTGCCGTCGCTGCGTCGCTTTCCGTGTTGCCGTCAAAAACGAAGTCCCGTCCATTGCCGCGCCCGCCGCCCATGCTTACGCTGTCCGGTTTATACAGATCGCCGGCTTCAACGCCGTAATTGCGCTGGAGAAAGGCATCCTCCACGCCCTCCACGGCCAGATACAGACCCCAATCCTCGCCATTGACGGTGATATATACGTAGCTGGCCAGCGGCGCGGCCACGCCGAATTCATTCATCAGTTTATAGGTCAGATAGTCCTTCATATAGGTGGTATCCTGAATGACATTGTTCAGGCTGAGCTTATCCAGCTGATAATAGCTTTTGGAGCTGTCGTATTGGTCGAATTCGACCTTGAAGCTGTAACGGTCGGACTCCATAGACGACACCATGCTCAGCGAGGTATTGCCCTTACCGCGGATGCCGACGTTGCTGAAGGTCTCGCCGTCGATGATAAGCGTGCATACTGCGTATTCTTCGCTCTCGCAATTGGCGATGAAGCTGTCCCAATCGTCCATCACGATGTCGATGGTATGCACCCTGGAGTCGTCAAACAGCCGGCTCTCATAGCCCATTTCACTCTCGGCGATCTCGATATTTAACCGCTCGCCGTTGATGAACGCCAGCGTCAGCAGCAGCGCCAGCACGACGACGGCGATACAGATGCGGTCGATATGCTTATGGCTGGACATATTATCACCTTATCCCATATAGTCGCCGTTGTAGCTGACCAGTACGGCGCTGTGCACGCCGGGGATGGCGGACAGGAGGTTGATGAAATCGGTGTTTTCATCCTTGAGCCGTATCTCCATATTCAGCTCGACGCCATTCGCGCGCGCGCTTTTGCTCTTAACGATGCAGCGCTGCGTTTTCTCTTTCAACTGCTGCACCGCCTGCTGCTCGGCATTATGATCGACGCATTGCAGCACCACGATATAGGGATTGCTATGCGATTTGCGGTTGACGAATACCAGCAGCATCACGCCGATCACCACCGAGCCGATCATTGCCAGCGGTATCATGCCTGCCGCCAGTACGATACCCACGCCGATCGACCAAAAGAGAAAGGCGATATCCAGCGGCTCCTTGATCGCGGTGCGGAAACGGACTATCGACAACGCGCCGACCATGCCCAGCGACAGCACGACATTGCTGGTCACGGCCATTATCACAACGGTGGTGATCATGCTCAGCGCCACCAGCGTCACGCCAAAGCTTGACGAATACATTACGCCGCTGTAAGTCTTTTTGTAGATGAGGAAGATAAATAATCCGAGACCAAAGGCCAGCACCAGCGCCAGCGCCATGTCGAGAAACGATATCGCGCTGACGTTTTCGAGGAAGCTTGATTGGAAGATGTCGTTGAAGGTCGTCATGTTCAGAGTTCTCCTTTATTAATAGGTGTATAGATTATCCGTAGATACGGCAAGCCGCGTATTTGGAAAAAGCTCCGACGCGGCGGCTGTCCAGCTGTACTGCGTCGCGAATGATATCCGGCAGGTATTCATCCCATTTGACCTCTAACAGGATCGGCGCTTGCGCCGCCGGTATGGTCAGGCAATGCGGGTCGAGAAAGTCGATGCAGTTTAGGCCGGTGCGCAAATGATGATCGAGGGTGACGCGCACATTGCCCGGCGCATAGACGAACGGCTCGCGAATATAGTCGACGATGGTGCGCGGGCGCAGACCCTGCAAGCGCATCTTGCAGTACAGCTCCCGCAGCAGCGGGCGGTCGCAGTCGAGCATAAAATCCACGTCGCCTGCGATCAGCGCCCGCGTTTCCGCCGCCGTGATGGCGGCCTTTTGTTTGTTGCAGAGATTGTTTCGTTTGCTTTTCTTTTCCAGATGGATCAGGCTGTCGTCGTAGTTGTAAAAGCGCAGGCGGAATTTCTCCTTGAAATTGTGGCCGTCGATCTTCTCGCGCAGCGCCTTATCCGCTAAATTGTCAAAATATAGACTGCGGATGATATATCTGCCGTCTACGGCATGCGCGTCCGGCTGCGCGACCGCGCTCAAGCGCTGGCGAATTATCATCATGTCTGAGAAATTGATGACATGCTTCCACTCATGGCGAAAATGCATAGTATCGCTCCTTTCTGCGTCGTTGCGGCGTTGACAACTGCATGATACAAGAGTTGGTTGAAATGACGCTGAAAGATCAGGTGAAGATCAGGTGTAGTTTTAGAATGATTTTTGAACAATCGGTGACAATTGTTGTTTCAGCTTTAATTCAGCTTGCGGCGGTAGTATAATATACAATATTGGAAAGTAACGGAGGGTCGGCGATGAAAATACTGATCGTTGAGGATGAAAAACTGCTGGCCGCGTCGCTGCGCGAGCTGTTTGAGCGCAAAGGCTTCGACGTGGAATGCGTATATGACGGCGAGGACGGCGCTCTGTACGCCGAGACCGGCGTTTATGATCTGCTGATCTTGGACGTGATGATGCCTGGGCTGAACGGCTATCAGGTGGCCAAGCGGGTGCGTTCCTCGCGCTGCGGCACGCCGATATTGATGCTGACCGCGCGCTCGGGCGTGGAGGACAGGATAGAAGGGCTGAACGCCGGCGCGGATTATTATCTGACCAAGCCTTTTGACAGGCGTGAGCTGCTGGCCTGCGTCAACGCCTTATTGCGCCGTCACGGCGAGCAGGTGGACGAGCTGACGCTCGGCAATACGTCGCTGGAGCTATCCGCCTGCCGGCTGGTTTGCCACGGCAGCAGCGTGCGTTTGTCGGCGCGCGAATTCGACGTCATGCGCTTATTGCTGCAGGCCAAGGGCGCGGTGCTGTCCAAAAACGTGATCCTGGCTAAAGTCTGGGGCTATGATTCCAATGCGGTGGAAAATCATGTCGAGGTCTATGTCGGCTTTTTGCGCAAGAAGCTTAACAGCATCGGCTCGAATATCCGTATCGAAGCCATACGCCGTCTTGGTTATCATCTGGAGGTGGACGCCGGTGCTGAATAAGCTGCGCTATAAGTTCATTGCCGTGATCATGCTCATCGTTACGCTGATGCTGCTTGTGGCCTTTGGCCTGATCTATAATTTCACGCGCGTCGATCTTGAACAAGCCAGCGTCAGTATGATGCGCACGGCGGCGCAGTCTCCGCCTGCTCCCGGGCGGCTCGACGGTATGCGCGGTTGGGAAGTGCTGCTGCCCTTTTTCACGGTGCGCGTCAATGATACAGGCGAGCTGATCGCCGAGGGGGATTACTTCGACCTCAGCGACGCGCAGCTGCTGGCCGATATCGTCGCGGCGGCGCAGGCGGACGGCGGGCAGCAGGGCGTGCTGCGCGATTATGATCTGCGCTATCTGCGCAGCGACGATCCTCTCGGGCAGGTGATAGTGTTTGCCGATATGTCCAGCGAATTGGCGGCTTTGAGCAGCTTGCGCAGAACCAGCGCGTTGATCGGCGCGTTGTGCATGGCGGTGTTCTTCGCCGTCAGCATCCTGCTGGCGCGCTGGGCGGTCAAGCCGGTGGAGCTGGCCTGGCGGCAGCAGAGGCAATTTGTGGCCGACGCTTCTCATGAGCTGAAAACGCCGCTTACCGTGATCATTACCAATGCCGAGCTGCTGCAAGGCGACGAAGGCGACGCGGCAGGCCGCGCGCGCCTGTCGGAGAACATACTGATCATGTCGCGGCATATGCGCAGCTTAGTCGAGCGGCTGCTCGATCTGGCGCGCGCGGACGATCAGCCGGACAAGCTGTCTTTCGCGCGCGTCGATTTGAGCGGGCTGGTGGCAAACGGCGTGCTGCCCTTCGAGGCTTTGTTCTTTGAGCGGGAGCTGCGGCTTAGCGTCGATATTGCCGACGGCATATGCGTCAAAGGCGATCAGCGGCAGTTGGAGCAGGTGCTGGAGATATTGCTCGATAACGCGCAAAAATACGGCCTCGCCCCGGGTACGGCGCAGGTGACATTGACCGCGCATAAACGCGGCCGTTGCCTGCTCACGGTAGCCAACAGCGGCGAGCCGCTTGGCGATGATGAGCTGCGCAATATTTTCCGCCGTTTTTATCGCGCGGAGTCCGCGCGCAGCCGCGACGGCAGCTTCGGCCTGGGCCTGTCCATCGCCAAGAGCATCGTCGACGCGCATCATGGCAGAATATGGGCTGCGAGCGAGGCCGGCGTCAACCGTTTCCATGTGGAATTGGCGACGGTACGGTAGAAAGCCGCTCGTAGTTCGCGGTGTACAAACCGCCGTTTTTATGATAAAATCAATTACCGTAGGCTTCAGTTATTACTATTTGCGGAGGAATACATGGGCTATGCCGTATGGCTGCCGGCGGCCAAGCATGGCGGCGCTAAGAAGGCGAACGGAAAACGGCAGGCGTACGCTTTTGCGCCAGAGCAGCTAACGGGCGAACGGCTGCATTTGCAGCTGTGCTGCGCTAAAAATGACAGCCCCGCCGATATCGAGCGGAGGCGGCCGCCGTCGTTCTACTTTGATATCCGGCTCAAGCCGGACGGTATCAGGATCGGCCGCTGCGAGCTGCATCTGGCTGAGGATGCGAGCGTGGATATTATCGGTAATATCGGTTATTCGATCGGGCGGCGGCATCGCGGGCGGCATTACGCGGCGGAGGCGGCGGCGCTGCTGATCGAGCTGGCGCGCGGCTTGGGCATGCGGCGGCTGCTGATCACCTGCGGCCCCGATAATCAGCCCTCGCGCAGGACTATCGAGCGGCTGGGCGGCAGCTTTTTAGACGAGCTTACCTACGGCGTATTACCGCGTCATCGCGGGCGGAAGAAGCTGCGCTACGTCATCGACTTATAGGAGAATATATGCAGACATCGACTTTTTGCGGTAGAGAAAGATTACAGCTCGGCGCTTTTCCCACACCCTTGCAGCGGCTGGATAATCTGTCGCGGGAATTTGGGCGTGAGGTATGGGTCAAGCGCGATGATATGAGCGGCGTGGCCTTGGGCGGCAATAAGGTGCGCAAGCTGGAATTTCTGCTGCATGACGCGCTCAAGAACGGTTATGACTGCGTGATCACCACCGGCGGCGCGCAGTCCAATCATGCGATGATCACCGCCGCCTGCTGCAATCGCCTTGGCCTCGGCGCGTACCTGGTGCTGATGGGTCGCGGCGTGACGGAACGGCGCGGCAATCTGCTGCTCAACGATTTACTTGGCGCGCAAGTCAGCTTTGTTGACAGCGATGATTTTGAGGTCGTATACGCGGCCATCGACGCTTTGGCCGAACGGCTGCGCGCGGCGGGCAAGAAGCCGTATATCATTCCCTTGGGCGCGTCGGTGCCCCTGGGCGCGCTCGGCTACGTGAGCTGTGTGGCGGAGATCGCGGCGCAGGCGCAGGAGGCGGGGCTTGGCGTCGACCATATCGTCGGCTGCTGCGGTTCCTGCGGCACCTATGCCGGCCTGCTGGTGGGCGCGCTCAGGTATTTGCCGGCGGCCAGGGTCAGCGGTATCATCGTCGGCGCGGTCAGCGGCGCGGAGCAGATCGCGGCGGATATGGCGCGCGATACGGCGGCGCTGGCCGGCATACCCTTCGGCGCGGAGCAGGCGGCGCAAATACGCCTGTTCGACTATCAGGGAGCGGGTTATGCCATACCTTCTCCCGCCGGTAATCGCGCCATCGGCAAAATGGCGGCGCTGGAAGGGCTGTTCCTCGACCCGGTATATACGGGCAAGACCTTCGCCGGTCTGCTCGACCTGCATGAACAGGGCTATTTCGCGCCCGGCGAAAGCATCGTATTCCTGCATAGCGGCGGCGCGGCAACGCTGTTCGCCATCGACTTTTAACGGATCAATACGCGGAGACGGTATGGTCAAAAGAGCAAAAGCAAAAAATGTGCGCGCGAGAAAAGCGCTGTTATATATCTTTACGCTATTGTTTTCGGCGCTGTATATCTATTTTGGCAACGCCTATGCGCAAACAGGCATGGTGGCGGTGGCCGAGCAGCAAACGCCGAGCGTGCGCGCGCGCATCGTCGAAATCAGCGATTACGTGGAGGAAGAAAACGCCTCAGCCTATGAGGAGCAGGTCGTCGTCTACAAGACCTATTTCCGCGCCGAATTGCTGCAAGGCGAGCAAAGAGGAGAACTTGTCGATTGCCTGCAAACGGTTTACAGCAATTTCTACCCGCGGCAGGAGCTGGTAGAACAGGGAGATAAGCTGCTGATCTATGAGAGCGCGGGCGGCGAAACGCCGTGGCTGATGCTCGAATACTATCGCACGGACGCTTTATTGATCTTAGGCGCGCTGTTCGTGCTGGCGGTGATACTGTTCGGCCGCTTTAAGGGGCTGAATACGATTATCTCGCTGGCTTTTACCTGCCTGGCGGTGTTCTCGGTATTTGTGCCGGCGATCCTCAGCGGCAAGAATATCTATATCTGGACGGTGATCACCTGCCTGTATATCATCGTTATGACGATGCTGCTGATCAACGGCGCGGACCGCAAAAGCTTCGTCGCCGGAGCCGGCTGCTTTGCCGGCGTGGCGGCGGCGGCGCTGATCACGCTGATCATGGATAAATTCCTGATGCTCACCGGCATGATCGACGACGACACCTTGTATTTATTGACGCTGAACGTCGAGAACCCCATCGACCTCAGGGGCGTGATCTTTGCGATGATCGCCGTCGGCGCGCTGGGCGCGATCATGGACGTGGCTATGGATATCGCCAGCTCCCTGCGCGAGATCCACTTCAATTCGCCGCAGCTTGCGGGGCGCGGCCTGATCCGCTCCGGCTTCAATATCGGCCGCGACGTCATGGGCACGATGGCCAATACGCTGGTGTTGGCCTATATCGGCTCCAGCCTGTGCGTGACGCTGCTGTTGGTGGTGTATAATCCCAGCTTGCAGGAGCTGTTCAATATGGAGATGATCATTGTCGAGGTATTGCAGGCGCTGGCAGGCTCTTTCGGCATATTGCTGACGATACCGCTGACGTCGATGATCGGCGCGGCTGTCTATACGCGGAGCTAAGGGCTTACAAACTGGATATCATAATACTGGCTCAGGGCTAAAGCGATAGCTTCGGCGATGGCCGGTATATTCTCGGTCAGCCAGACAGCGTCGGCGTAATTATCATGGTAGCCTATTTCCATCAGTACCGCCGGCGCTTCGGTCATACGCAGCTCATATAGTCCGATATTGGGGCTGGCGGCTACGCGCTCCGGCAGCGGATAGATATTGGCGATAGCGCCGGCCAGCAGATTGGCGGCGCGCTCGCCTTCGATGCTGCCGGGATAATAGAAAACGTCTACGCCGCGTATCTGGCCGCTGGACGCGTCGCCGGCGGCATTGGAATGCAGCGCCAAATGCAGTTCAAAGTCTCCGGCATTGGAGGAGGCCACCGAACCGCCGACGGTCAGCGCCGGATCATTACGGGCAAAGTCTATGCCCATGGCGTACAGATAGGGCTGCAAAGCGTCGGCCAGCTCATTCATCGTCTGTTCTTCCTCGCGGCCTTCGAGTATATATTCATTGTATTGCTGGGTAGAGGGACTCAAAAATAATGTCGGCATCTTAACACCTCTTTTTTTGTTATATATATGCGGCGCAAATGCTGCGCATACCGGCCTTTTTGCGGCCTGTCACCGACCTTCGAGCCATCGTCTATGAAGGTTATTCTTTTTGCGCGTAGAATTATTTATAGAATAGGCAAAATCAGGCCAAAGCCGCCTTTGCCGGCGCGCCGGCACAACAGCAGCGATAAGGGACGTAAATGGACATATTGGACGGTCTAAATCAACAACAGTCAGCGGCGGTCACCGCCGAGGACGAGCATATATTAGTGATAGCCGGCGCGGGCAGCGGCAAGACGCGCGTGCTGGTCAGCCGTCTGGCGTGGCTGATGACCGAAAAGCAGGTCAGCCCCTATAATATTATGGCGGTGACCTTTACCAACAAGGCGGCTGAGGAGATGAAGGAGCGCGTCGAGGCGGTCACCGGCTGTGATACGCGGCGTATGTGGATCGGCACTTTTCATGCGCTATGCGCGAGGCTGCTGCGCTATGAGGGCGACCGCCATCCCTTCGGCGGCAATTTTATCATCTACGACGACGGCGACAGCCGCAATATCATCAAGCGCATACTCAAAGAGCTGGAGCTGAGCGACGAGGACGAGCCGCCGGCGGCGCTGCATAATGCCATCTCCGAGGCCAAGAACAAGCTGATCAGGCCTGAGGATTATGCCGCCTCCGCCTCAGATGAACAGCGGACGGCGGCGCTGGTGTATCGCCGCTATCAGGACTATCTGCGCCATAACAGGGCGCTCGATTTTGACGATCTGCTGACGCATTGCGTATGGCTGCTTGAAGATAACGAGGATATACGGCAAAAGTATGCCGCGCGCTTTCAGCATATACTGGTCGATGAGTTTCAGGACACCAACGCCTGCCAATACCGCCTGATCCGCCTGCTCGGCGAACCGGGCGGCGTATTTGCCGTCGGCGACCCCGATCAGTCTATCTATCGCTGGCGCGGCGCGGAGATCGGCAATATCATTGATTTCGCCGAGGATTTCGCGCCTTGCCGCGAGCTGACGCTGACCGAGAATTACCGCTCCACGCAGAATATACTCGATGCGGCCAACGGCGTGATCTCCGCCAATCGCCGCCGTAAGCCCAAGGAGCTGTTCACCGCGGCCGGCGCAGGGGAGAAGCTGCTCTTTTATCAGGCGGAGGATGATAAGCGCGAGGCTTATTTCGCTATCAGCTCGCTCAACCGCTTGATCGGCGACGGTTATGACTGGCGTGATTGCGCGATACTGTATCGCACGCATGGGCAAAGCCGCCTGTTCGAGGATGAATGCAATCGCTACAATATTCCGTACCGCGTATTCGGCGGCATGAAGTTCTATGAGCGCAAAGAGGTCAAGGACACCATTGCCTATCTGCGTTTGGCCGCCAATCCCGACGACGGCGAGGCGCTCAACCGCATCTACAACGAGCCGCGGCGCGGCCTTGGCGCCGCGACCTGGCAGCAGCTGCAGCAGCTGGCGGCGTCCAGCGGGCGCAGCGTTTACAGCCTGCTCGCCGACGCGGACAGCTTAGAAGGCTTCAAAAGCGCCGCCCGCAATAATCTGCATAAATTATCCGCGCTGCTGGCGGGCATCATAGACTATGCGCAGAACAATGCTTCGGTGGCGCGGCTGATCAAGGAGATATGGCTGCAAAGCGGCTATTATCAGCAGGTAGCGGCTCTGCCCGACGGCGCGGAGCGCGTGGAGATATTAGAGCAATTATATGACTCCGCCAGCTCCTTTGACGAGCTGTACGGCGAGGGTATGGCTATCGAGGGCGATGACCAGCCCTTTGACAGCCCGCTGGCCGCCTATTTGGCGCAGCATGCCCTGTCCACCGACGCGGATCTGGCGGACAGCGGCGACAATTATCTGTCGCTGATGACCTTGCACGCGGCCAAGGGGCTGGAATTTCCGGTGGTATTCATCGTCGGGCTGGAGGAGGGCATATTCCCGCATAAGCGCGCCATTTTCAGCTTCGATGACGAGCAGATGGAGGAGGAGCGGCGGCTGTGCTATGTGGGCATGACGCGCGCCAAGCACAAGCTGTGCCTGACCGCCGCCCGCCGCCGCCAATTCTGGGGCGCGTATCAGAACAATCTGCCGTCGCGCTTCCTGCGCGAGATACCGCCGCAGCTGCTGGACGTCAGCGGCAATATCCGCGATCTGCATCAGCCGGTGATCGACAAGTCCACCTCCACGCTCAATCTCTATACGCAGCAGCCGCAGCATAAGCCGCCGCAGCCGCCCGCGCCGGTCAAGGAGCGGGAGCTGTTCGCCCTTGGCGACAAGGTGCGCCATAGCAGCTTTGGCGACGGCGTGATCGTCGCTATCAGCGGCGGCGGCGACGAATTGCAGCTGACCGTGGCCTTCCCCGACGTCGGGGTGAAAAAGCTGATGTGGAAATACGCGCCGGTGAAGAAGATATAAATGTACTACTATCAGCGACAGGTATATACTATGACCGAGCAACAGGCAAAAGAGCGCATCAGCGCCTTGAGCGCCGAATTGAAACGCCATGAGCATGCTTATTACGTCGATGACGCGCCGGTGAAGAAGATATAAATGTACTACTATCAGCGACAGGTATATACTATGACCGAGCAACAGGCAAAAGAGCGCATCAGCGCCTTGAGCGCCGAATTGAAACGCCATGAGCATGCTTATTACGTCGATGACGCGCCGCTGATCAGCGACTATGATTATGACCGGCTGATGCTGGAGCTGCGCGAGTTAGAGGCTGCGTATCCGCAATTCGCCGCCGCCGACTCACCGGCGGCGCGCGTGGGCGGGCAGGCGGCGGCGCGCTTTGCGCCGGTGCGCCATCCCGCGCCGCTGCTGTCGCTGGACAACGCCTTTGACCGCGCGGATATCGCCGCCTTCTTAGCGCGGCTGGAAAAGGGCGGCTATACCGACCCCGCCATCGTCGTCGAGCAAAAGTTGGACGGCCTGTCGCTGGCCGTCACCTATATAGACGGGCAGCTGCGGCAGGCGGCCACGCGCGGCGACGGCGTGATCGGCGAGGACGTTACCGCCAATGCGCGGCAGATCGGCGAATTGCCGCAGCGTCTGGCCGAGCCGCTGCCGCTGCTGGTGCTGCGCGGCGAGGTGTATATGCCCAAGCAGGCCTTCGCCGAGCTGAACGCCGAGCGCGAGGAGGAGGGCGAGCCGCTGTTCGCCAATCCGCGCAACGCGGCGGCAGGCTCGCTGCGTCAGTTGGACGCGGCTATCACCGCCGGACGCAATCTGCGCGTGTTCTTCTATGACGCGATCGCTGCCGAGGGCGTGCATATCGCCAGCCAGCAGCAGCTATTGGACTATTTGCGGCGGCAAGGGCTGCCGGTGAACGGCGATTACCGCGTGTGCCGCGGTCTGGATGCGGTGATGGACTATATCGCCGAGATGAGCGAGCGGCGGCATCAGCTGAGCTATGATACCGACGGGCTGGTGCTGAAATTGGACGATATGGCGGCGCGTGAGGAGCTGGGCGCTACCAGCAAATATCCGCGCTGGGCTATCGCCTATAAGTTCCCGCCCGAGCAGGCGGAGACGCAAATACTCGCTATCAGCATCGGCGTGGGGCGTACCGGCGCGCTGACGCCGATCGCCGAGCTTAAGCCGGTGCTGCTGGCGGGCAGCGTCATCTCCCGCGCCACCTTGCATAATCAGGATAACGTCGCGGCCAAGGATATTCGCGTCGGCGATACGGTGCTGATACAAAAGGCCGGCGACGTGATACCGGAGGTCGTATCCGTGATGCGCGAGCGGCGCAACGGCAGCGAGCAGCCGTTCGTCATGCCAGAGCATTGTCCCGAATGCGGCAGCGCGGCGGTGCGCGCTGACGGAGAAGCCGCCTGGCGCTGCCTGAACGAGGATTGTCCGGCGCGTAATTTTGAGCGTATCAATCATTTCGTGGCTAAAAAGGCTATGGATATCGACGGCATGGGGCCGGCTATCGTGCGGCTGCTGCTCGATAAGGGCTTGATCGCCGACGCAGCCGATATTTACCGGCTGCGGGCGGAGGACTTGGCCGCGTTGCCGCGTCTGGGCGAAAAGTCGGCGGCCAACCTGCTTGCGGCCATCGACGCGTCGCGCCGTCTGCCTTTGTCGCGTTTGCTGTTCGGGCTGGGCATACGCCATGTGGGCGAGCGCGCCGCCAGGCAGTTGGCGCGCAGCTTTGCCGATATCGACGAGCTGATCGCCGCCGATAGCGCGCGTATCGCCGCTATTGACGAGCTGGGCGAGAAGATCGCCGCCTCCGTGGTCGCCTATTTTGCCGAGCCGCGCAATCTGCGGCGCATCGAGCGTCTGCGCGCCGCCGGCTTGCAGCTGCGAGGCGAGCGGAACGCTGCGCAGGGCGGCGCCTTGAGCGGCAAAACGCTGGTGCTCACCGGCACGCTGCCCAATATGAGCCGCGAGCAGGCCAGGGAGCTGATCGAGGCGCAGGGCGGCAAGGCGGCTTCGTCGCTGAGCAAGCGTACCGATTATCTGCTGGCGGGGGATAAGCCCGGCAGCAAGTATGATAAGGCGCTGGCGCTGGGTATTCAGGTGATCGACGAGGCGGAGCTGCTGCGTTTGATCGGCAAAGGAGATGACGGGAATGCATGAGATGGCATTGATGCAGGGCTTGATGGCTAAGGCCGAGGAGGCGATAGCCGGCTATCGCGTGGAGCGGGTCAACCGTATGCTGGTACGCGCCGGGGTGCTGGCCAATGTGCTGCCCGAGGCGCTGCAATTCGCTTTTGAGGCGATAAGCGCCGGCTCCGTCTTTGCGGGCGCGGAATTATGCGTGGAAAAAACGCCGCTTACCGCGCGCTGCGCCGTGTGCGGCGAGCAATATACGTCGCTGGAGATACCGCTCAAATGTCCCGTATGCGCCTCTGCCGCCGCGCAAATACTCGGCGGCGACGAGGTAATATTGGCGAGCATAGATTTTGACCAGCCGGACGAGGAGGTAGAATAAATGAACATCGAAGTCGAGCAGGACGTAATGGAAGTAAACCGCGCTTATGCCGCGGACAACCGGCTGCTGTTCCGCAAATACGGGCTGCTGACCGTAAATATCATGGGCTCGCCCGGGGCGGGTAAAACGGCGCTGCTCGAGCATATGCTCAAATATATGCAGCAGCATCTCAAGGTGGCGGTGATCGAGGGCGATCTGGCGACGGCCAAGGACGCGCGGCGCATTGCCGCTCTGGGCGTGAACGTCATCCAGATCAATACCGACGGCGGCTGTCATCTTGACGCCAAGATGATCGCCCGCGTGCTGCCCGGCTTTTACCTTGAGGATATAGACCTGCTGCTGATCGAGAACGTCGGCAATCTCGTTTGTCCGGCGGCCTTCGATCTGGGCGAGGACATGCGCATGGTGGTGATGAGCATTACTGAGGGCGGCGACAAGCCGAGTAAATATCCGAGCGCCTTTATGACCGCCGACGTCGTGGCGCTGAACAAGATGGACATTCTCGAGCATACGGATATCGACCTTGAGCAGACGTGCGCCGATATTTTGCAGATCAACCCCGAGGCGCTGATCTTTGAGACCTGCTGCCGCAAGGGCGAGGTACGCGGCGTGGATATATTGGCGGATCAGCTGATCGCCAGGGTCAAAGAGAAAAGAAAGGCGGCCAGATAGCGCCCTTGATTAAAAGATACGCGATAAAAGTACATGGTATCGTGCAGGGCGTGGGCTTTCGCCCTTTCGTCTACGGACAGGCGCAGCGCGCGGCTTTGAGCGGCTGGGTGCTCAATGACGCGAACGGCGTGTCGATCGAGATCGAGGGCGCGCCCGCCGCTTGCGACGCTTTCATCGCCGCGCTGCGCGAGCATCCGCCCGCCCTGTCGCGGGTGGACGAGGTGATAGTCGCCGAACGGCCGCCGCTGGGCGAGCAGGGCTTTGAGATACGCCATAGCCGCGCCGGGTTGAAAAGCACGCTGATCTCGCCGGATATGGGTACCTGCGACGATTGTCTGGCCGATATCCGCGACCCGGCCAACCGCCGCTATCGCTACCCATTCGCCAACTGCACCAATTGCGGGCCGCGCTTCACCATCATCCGCGACCTGCCCTATGATCGCGGGCTGACCACGATGTCCGGCTTCGTCATGTGCGAGGCCTGCAACCGCGAATTCATCGACCCGCTGGACCGCCGCTTTCATGCGCAGCCCATCGCCTGCGCCGAATGCGGGCCGCGCCTGCGCTTTACTGACGCGCGCGGAGCAGAAATATCCGGCGAGCCGCTGGATCTGGCGGCGCTGGCCTTGAGCGAGGGCAAGCTGCTGGCGCTCAAGGGTCTGGGCGGCTTTCACCTGCTATGCGATGCGCAAAACGCGGACGCGGTGCAAACGCTGCGTCAGCGCAAGTATCGCTACGACAAGCCGTTTGCGCTGATGCTGGCCGACAGCGATACGGCGCGGCGCTTTTGTGATATCAGCGCAAAAGAGCAGGCTTTGCTCGAATCGCGCCGCCGCCCGATCGTGCTGCTGAAAAAAAAGGCCGGCGGCGATTACTTGGCGCCGCAGATCGCGCCGGGCAACGGCCGTCTAGGGGTGATGCTGCCCTATACTCCTTTGCATTATCTGCTCAGCGAACGGCGTCCGGCGCTGGTAGCCACCTCGGGCAATATCTCCGATGAGCCGATAGTCTATGAGGACGAGCGCGTGTACGAAGTGCTGGGCGCTATTGCCGACTTTGTGCTCACCCATGACCGCGGCATTTTCCGCCGCATCGACGACAGCGTGCTCATCCATGCCGCCGGCGCGCCGCGGCTGATCCGCCGCGCGCGCGGCTATGTGCCGGAATCGCGGCATTTGCGCCGCTGCCGCGCCAATATTCTGGCGCTGGGCGGTGAGCAGAAGAATACCTTTACCCTGACGCGCGGCGAGCAGGCTTTTATCAGCCAGCATATCGGCGATTTGGATAATATTGCCACGCTGGAATCGCTGCGGCGCGAGATCGGCTATTATATCTCGATGTTCGAGGCCGAGCCGGAGATCATCGCCCATGACCTGCATCCGCGCTATCTGTCCACGCAATTGGCAGCCGAATTTGACGGCGGGCTGCCGCGTGTGGCGGTACAGCATCATCATGCGCATCTGGCTTCGGTAATGGCGGAGCACGGCTTGACGGGCGAGCTGCTCGGCTTGATCTATGACGGCTCCGGCTATGGCGAGGACGGCTGTTTATGGGGCGGCGAGCTGCTGCTCGGCGATCTTGGCGGCTATCAGCGCCGCGCCCATCTGCTCTATCTGCCGCTGCCCGGCGGCGAGGCGGCGATACGCGCGCCGTGGCGCGCGGCGATGAGCGCGCTGCATGCGGCTATGCCGCAGGCAGCGGAGCAATTCTCGTGGCCGGAGGCTGATTGGCCGCTGCTGTTGCAGGCGGCTCGGCGCGGCGTCAATGCGCCGCTGTCCTCGGGCATGGGGCGGCTGTTCGACGCGGCGGCGGTATTGGCGGGAGGCCGCGGCTATGTCAATTACGAGGGGCAGGCGGCGGTAGAGTTCGAGCAGGCGATAGACGACAGTTGTGACGGCGTGTATCAATGCGCTCTTGCCGGCGATATCATCGACTGGAGGCCGATGGTCGCGGAATTATGGCGCGACCGGCAGCGCGGCGCGAGCCGGGGGCGGATGGCGGCGCGCTTCCATCGCGGGCTGGTCGAAATGTCGCTGCGGCTATGCCTGCGTCAGCGCGAGCAAAGCGGGGTCAACGACGTAGCTTTATCCGGCGGCTGCTGGATGAACGTCTATTTACTGGAGCATACGATGGCCGCCTTGCGCGAGCAGGGCTTCAATGTGTATGCCAACAGCGCCGTACCGGCCAATGACGGGGGTTTGTCCTTCGGTCAGGCGGCGGTTGCGGCCGCAAAAACCACAGCGAGGTGAGCATATGTGTCTGGCGATCGGCGGCACCGTGGTGTCGGTCAATGAGGATATGGCGGTGATAGATTACAACGGCTTGCGCAAACAAGCCTCGACCAGGCTATTGCCCGATACGGCGGTCGGCGACGAGGTGCTGGTACATGCCGGTTTCATCATCCAAAAGCTCAATGCTGACGAGGCGGCGGAGCTGGCGGAATTGGATCGGGAGCTGAGAAGCTATGGCCTATGAGCGCGGGCAAAACGGCGGTACGGATATTTTTGCCGCCTATATACGCCTGATCGGCGGCTTGGCTCAACGGCTGGATTATGACGAGCAACGGCCGCTGACGCTGATGGAAGTATGCGGCACGCATACGATGAGCATTTACCGCTGGGGGATCAAGCGGCTGCTGCCGGATAATATCCGGCTGATCTCCGGCCCCGGCTGTCCGGTATGCGTCACCCCCGAGCAGACGCTGGCGCAGGCGCTGGCCTTGAGCGAGCGGCCTGAGCTGACCTTGGCCAGCTTCGGCGATATGCTGCGCGTACCGCTGGGCGGGCGCAGCCTGCTGTCCGCGCGGCAGCAGGGCGCGGATATACGCATCGTGCTGTCGCCGCTCGACGCTATGCAAATAGCGATCGACGAGCCAGCGCGGCAGGTGGTGTTTTTAGCCGTGGGCTTCGAGACCACCGCGCCCTTGACGGCGGCGGTGCTGGAGCAAGCGCGTGAGCGGCATATTGACAATTTCAGCGTCATCGCCGCGCATAAGACGATGCCGCCGGTGATACGCGCGTTGTTCAGCGAAGGAACTGCTGTCGACGGCTTGATATGTCCCGGTCACGTGGCCGCGATCACCGGCGCGCGCGCCTTTGATTTTGTCGCCTCCGAGCTGCATAAGCCGTCGGCGGTGGCGGGTTTCGAGCCGGCGGATATAGCGAAGGCTATCTATGCGCTGGTCAAGCAGGCGGCGCAGCGGCGCTGCGTCAACGAGAACTGCTACCGACGCGCGGTCAGCGAGGCGGGCAACGTTCATGCTCAAGCGCTGCTGCGGCGCGTGTTCGAGCCGGCGGCGGCTGAATGGCGCGGCTTGGGCAGCTTTGCTGACAGCGGCTTGACGCTATCCGCGCCGTACGCGGATTTCGATGCGCTGGCGCGCTTTGCCCCGTCATACGAAACGCCACCGGCGCAAACGGCCTGCCGCTGCGGCGACGTGCTGCGCGGGCGTATCAGCGCCGGGGATTGCCCGCTGTTCGGCGGCGTATGCACGCCACAGCAGCCGCAAGGCGCGTGCATGGTCTCGGCGGAGGGCGGTTGCGCGGCGGCCTATAAGTATCGGGAGCGATGAATGTCTATGATAAATGTCAATGACCAAACTGTCATCTTGGAGCACGGCAGCGGCGGCAAGCTCTATCATCAGCTGATAGAGCAGGTATTCATGCCGGCGTTTGGCAACAGGTATCTGGACGGCACGCAGGACGCCGCCGTATGCGAGGGCGATGGCGGGCCGCTGGCTCTGACCACCGACAGCTTCGTCGTGCAGCCGCGCTTTTTCTGCGGCGGCGATATCGGGCGGCTGGCCGTATGCGGCACCGTCAATGATATAGTTACCAGCGGCGCGGAACCTAAATATCTGACGCTGGGCATGATCCTGGAGCATGGTCTGCCGCTCGCGCAGTTGCGCCGTATTTGCGAGTCGATAGCGACGGCGGCCACGGAGGCCGGCGTATATATCGTTAGCGGCGATACCAAGGTGGTGGAGGCCGGCGCTTGCGACGGAATATTCATCAATACCGCCGGCTGCGGCCTGTTCGGCGGCAGACGGCCGTTAGCGGGAAAAGTGCAGGCAGGGGATAGTATCATTTGCACCGGCAGCCTTGGCGATCATGGCTTGGCGCTGTTAGCGGCGCGCGAGGAGCTGGGCTTTGACCCGCCGCTGACTTCCGACGTAGCGCCGCTCAACGGCCTGATACGCCGGCTGGAGCCGCTGTATGACGCCATCCACGCGCTACGCGATCCGACGCGCGGCGGCGCGGCGGCTACGCTCAATGAATGGGCGGAAGCTGCGCAGTTGGCGATATGCTTGGACGAGAGCAGCATTCCGGTGCGGCCGCAGACCGGCGCGGCAGCGCAGCTGCTGGGCATGGATCTGCTCTATGCGGCCAATGAAGGCAAAATGCTGATCGCCCTCGCGCCGGAGGCCGCAGAGCAGGCGCTGGAGTTGCTGCATGGGCATCCGCTGGGGCGCATGGCGGCGCTGATCGGTACGGTGTCCGAGCAGCCGCGCGGCCGTGTATGGGCGGAGAACGCTTATGGCGGCCAACGGATAATCGACCCGCCGGCGGGGCTGCAATTACCGCGTATCTGTTAACATGGAGCGTCGGCAGATCGCGCCATTGCTTGCAAACACAAATATTCTGAACTTTCGTAAGAGTTAAATTGCTGATAAATAGTATAATGCGGTTGAAAAAAAGTATCGAATAATGTATACTAAATTACAATGGTTTATTCTTTTATAATAATTTTAAGGAGATAATTGAATGGAGGGTCAAGTGTTTCTGCTGGCTTGTATTTTCACGCCTTTGCTTGGCGCTTTTTTGCTGCCGCTCATCGGCCGCTTTAACGTCATGGCGCGCAATATCTGCGCTCTGGGTTTTGTGATAATCGCCTTCTTAGCCGCCGCCTTTCTTTTACCGCGAGCCATGAGCGGGGATCCGCTGCTCATCTATATGGAGCTGCCTTTGGGGTTGAGCGTCGGCTTCCTTGCGGACGGCCTGGCGGTGTTTATGGCCATGACCTCCTCTTTGGTGGCGTCGGTGATCGTTCTGTACTCCTTTGGTTATATCGAGCATTACGATAATCAAAACGAATACTACCTGATGGTGGTACTGTTTATCGGCGCGATGATGGGTCTGGTGTTTTCTACCAATCTGATCTGCATCTACACCTTTTGGGAGATCTCGGCGATCTGCTGCTGGCGTTTGATCGGCTTCTACCGCGATAAGGATATTATCCGCCGCGCGGACAAGGCTTTTTTGATGACGGTGGGCGGCGCGCTGCTGATGCTGGTCGGCTTTATCGCTATTTATATCCAAAGCGGCACCTTCGATCTGTTAGAGCTGAAGGGCACGAGCATGAGCAACTGGGTGATGGTGCTGGTGCTGTTCGGCATCCTCTCCAAGTCGGCGACGCTGCCGCTGCATACATGGCTGCCTGACGCGGGCGTTGCTCCGTCGCCGGTCACCTCGCTGCTGCACGCGGCGGTGCTGGTGAAGATCGGCGTTTATGTGTTTGCCCGCTTATTCCTCGTCAACTTCGAGTTGGACGTGGTCTGGCAGACGGCGGTACCGATCATCGCCGCTGTGTCGGCGCTGGTCTCGGCCGGCGCGGCGCTGGTAGAGAACGACATCAAGCGGATCATCGCCTATTCGACGATCAGCCAGCTGGCCTTTATCTTCCTTGGCCTGTCTTGCGGCAATATGGTCGGCGCGGCCGGCGGGCTGCTGTATATACTGATGCATTCGCTGGCCAAGGGCGGCTTGTTTCTCTGTGCCGGCGTGGTCGAACATAGCCTGCATACCAAGGATATACGGCAGATGGGCGGGCTGTCCAAATGCCTGCCGGTCACCTGCGTGGCCTTTGCGCTATGCGCTTTCTCGGTCATGGGCATACCGCCTTTCGGCGGGTTCTTCTCCAAGTATATGGTGATCAACGGCGCTTGGGAATTGGATCCGTGGATCGCCGGCGTATTTATCTTCGGCGCGGTGCTGACGGTGGTATATCTGCTGCGCGTCTTCGTCAAGGTATTTTTCGGCCCGGTCAGCCATCCCGATATTCGCGAGGGCTCATGGGAAATGGTATTCTCCGTGGCGCTGCTGGGCGTGCTGTCGCTGGCGTTCGGCATTTTCATCAATCTGCCGTCCAAGCTGGTCAGCTTCATTATCGAGTCCATAGGGAGGTGGTAAGATGGGAGTCTTAAGTGATTTTATCAACATGGGCAACGGTAATAATCTGCTCTATACCATGATCTTACTGCCGGCGCTGTTGGCGGGGCTGATACTGGCCGTGCCGCGGCTCAATTACCGTTTGCGCTCGATGATCTTCATGGCCGCCGTATCGCTGAATATGCTGTTTGCGCTCGGCGTTTTCTTCGGCGGCGATATGACGATGCTCATCCCGTGGGCGGGCTTTGGCGTCAACTTGGCGCTGCGCGTCTACGATTTCTCGGCGTTGATCGTGCTGGCGGTGGCCGTGTTCGCGCTGTTGGTGGGCATGTATTCGGTATCTTTCCTGCGCAGCAAGGATTATAGCGGGCGTTTCTTCTTCTATTATCTGGTCACGGTGGCGCTGGTCAACGGCGCGGTGCTGGCCAATAACATCGTAGTGATGCTGTTCTTCTGGGAGGGGCTGCTGGTCACCCTGTTCGGTATCATCATCATCGGCAATCGCGAAAAGCCCAAGGCGGCGCTCAAGGCGCTGGTGCTGAACGGCATCGGCGACCTGCTGCTGATGCTCGGCGTTATCATTACCGCCACCTCCGCCGGTACGATGATGATGGACGGTATCAGCGATCTGCCGATCGAGGGCGTGGGCATACTCGGCTTCGTCTGCATGATGCTCGGCGCAGCCGGTAAAGCCGGCTCGATGCCCTTCCATAGCTGGATACCTGAGGCGGCGACGGTTGCGCCGATGCCGTTCATGGCGATATTGCCGGCGGCGCTGGAGAAGATGCTCGGTATTTATTTACTGGCGCGTATCGCTCTCGATTTCTATCAGCTGCAGCCGGGCACGCCGTTTTCGCTGCTGGTAATGATCATCGGCGCGGTGACTATCGTGCTGGCCGTGGCGATGGCTCTGATACAAAAGGATATGAAGAAGCTGCTCTCCTATCATGCGATCAGTCAGGTCGGCTACATGATACTGGGTATCGGTACGGCGCTGCCGGTTGGCGTGGTCGGCGGCCTCTTCCATATGATAAATCACGTTATCTACAAATGCTGCCTGTTCCTCACCGCCGGTTCGATAGAGAAGCAGACCGGAAGCACCGATCTGCGCAAGGTCGGCGGCCTGGGCAAGCTGATGCCGGCGACCACGGTATGCTTCATCATTGCGGCCTGCGCTATCTCCGGCGTGCCGCCGTTCAACGGCTTCTTCTCCAAGGAGCTGGTATTCGACGCGGCTTTGGAATCGGGCATTGTCTACTATATCGCCGCCGTGCTCGGCGCTTTCCTCACCGCGGCCTCCTTCCTCAAGCTCGGCCACGCCGCCTTCTTTGGCAAGACCAAGCTGCCGGAGGGCGTGAGCGAGGATAAGGTCAAGGAGAATTCCGGCGCGATGGTGACGCCGATGCTCATTCTGGCCGGGTTGTGCATATTCTTCGGCGTTTACAACGCCGTGCCGCTGGGACAAATACAGCCGCTGCTCGGCGAGGCGCTGGGCGGGCACGATTATGCCGGCTGGCCGCATTCGCTGACGCTGGTCGTGATCTCGGTGGCGGTGCTGTTGCTGGCGGCGGTCAATCATCTGATCGGTTACCGTCTGACCGGCGAGGGGCTGAAGGCCGTCGATCATATACATTACGCGCCGGGTCTGCATAGCGTTTACAATGCCGCCGAACGCCATTATTTTGACCCCTATGATATCGTGATGCTGCTGATCAACGCCTTTGCCTGGCTCAGCTACGGCATTGACCGCGCGATCAACTGGATCTATGACGCGGCGTTCGTCAACGTCGTCAATTATGTTTCCGACGCCGCCAAGAGGATAAACGACGGTCATTCGTCCACTTATATGAAGTGGTCGTTTTTCGGCGTCGCTTTTATCGTCTTTCTGTTTATTATTCTGGTATAAGGAGGGGTGAGTAAATGTCTGCATCAATGTATTTGATCTATTCTTTTTTGGGCTTGCCCCTGATCATCGTTCTAGCGCTGACGCTGGCGGCAAAAAAGCCGGCCGACCGTCTGTGCATCTATGCCGGATATTTGGCGGCGATCGTGCAAATGATAGCGGCAGCGGCGATTTTCGCGGCGCTGCTTGCGGCCGGAGTTGAATCGCTGACCTTCTCCCAGTTTTGGGATATGAGCGTCAGCGACAGCGCGGCGTATCTGTCATTAGACGCATTCTCGCTGGTAGCGATCTTCTGCGTCGGCCTGGTATCGCTGGTCTCGCTGATCACCGCACAATCGACGATGGGCGAGAAAAAGCTCAATTTTACCAATGTGCTGATGATGCTGATGCTGGGTATGAACGGCATCGCTATGGCGGCCGATCTGTTTACCTTGTACGTATTCCTTGAGGTCACCGGCATCACTTCCTTCGTGCTGATCGCGATTTTCCATGATATCCGCGGCTTGGAGGGCTCGTTCAAGTATCTGGTGATGAGCGCCATCGCCTCGGCTTTTATCCTTGCCGGCCTGGCCTTCCTGTTCATGGAATTCGGCGGGCTCGGCTTTGATACCGTCGCCGCTGCGATCGGCGCCTGGCAGGAAGCGGCTAATCCCACGCTGCTGATCGTCGCTTTTGTATTGCTCGCCAGCGGCTTCCTGATCAAGTCCGGTATCGCGCCCTTCCATGGCTGGCTGCCCGACGCTTATCAAAGCGCGCCGGACGCCGTGTCGGTGGTCCTGGGCGGTATCGTCACCAAGATGGCCGGCACCTATGCGCTGATCAGGCTGCTGTCGGAGCTGCTGACCGACATCGCCCCGCTGACGCAGGCCTGCGTCATACTGGCGCTGGGCTCGATATTGTTCGGCGCGGTGGCGGCGGTGCGGCAAAGCGATTTCAAGCGCATACTCGCCTATTCGTCTATCAGTCAGATCGGCTATATATTGCTGGGCGCGGTTTGCGCCTCGCCGCTCGGTTATATCGGCGCGATACTGCATTTCTTCAATCACGCTACCTTCAAGACCACTTTATTCGTCAACGCGGCGGCGGTGCATGAGCAAACCGGCACCACCGATATCGAGGAGCTGGGCGGGCTGCAAAAGCAAATGCCAGTCACCGGCGTGACCTCGGTGATCGCTTTCCTTTCCACGGCCGGCATACCGCCATTGGCCGGCTTCTGGAGCAAGCTGATCATCATTATCGCCGCCTGGCAGGCGCTGGGAGCCTTTGCCGGCGCGCTGGCTTTGTTCGCCAGCATCTTCACCGCGGCCTATTTCCTGCGTTTGCAGAGCAAGGTGTTCTTCGGCCTGCTGCGCGAGGGTCTGGAGGAGGTCAGGGAGGCGGTTCTGGGGCTGAAGATAGCCGAGATACTCCTGACCGCGATCACTGTCGGTTTTGGTATTGCTTTCCCATTGGCGCTGCGCTTTATGCAGGCTCAGGGTTGGCTGTAAGGAGGCGGGGGAGATGAACGAGACTTTAGTATTGATACTTTTGGTGCTGATAGTAGGCTGCGGCTTAGGCAGCGCCATGTTCCGCTCGATGCTGCATTCCGCCGTATCATTGGCGCTGTTGTCGGCGACGCTGGCGATAGTGATGATGATGATGGGCGCGACCTGGGCCGGATTGTTTGAGTTGTCGGTATGCGCCGGTCTGGTCACGGTGATCTTCGTCAGCGCCATCTCGCTGACGCAGCCGATACGCCGTCATCCCGAGCATTCCGAGGATCATCACCGCCGCTTTATGGCGCTGCCCTTCATCCTGATCGTCGTCGGCGTGGCGATGATCGCCACGGTGCTGCTCGGTCATTTTGCCGTCAACCCGGTATTGCAGCCGGAGACGGCGGAGACGGCCGCTACCTTTAAGGAAGTGTTCTGGGGCAGCCGTCAGGCCGATATACTCGGCCAGATAATCGTCATCCTGGCCGGCGCTTTCGCGGTGGTAATACTGTTCAAGGAGGGCTCCGAAGCATGAGTGTATTCAATATTGCCGTGATCATCGCGGCGCTGATGCTGATCTTCATCGGCCTGTTCATGCTGGTGCGCACCAATAATCTGATCCGTGTCATCATCGCCATCGAGGTGGTGATGAAGGCGATCACGCTGCTGTTGATCTTTGCCGGTTATATGAACGGGCAAATGGCGCTGGCGCAATCGTTTGTGATCACGATGATCGTCGTCGAGGTGGTGGTGGCGGTGGTGGCCGCCGGCGTCGCTTTGTCGATATACCGCAGGAACAACGACACCGATATTCGCAAGCTCAACAAATTAAACGGATAAGGAGGGGATAAGATGACAACTGTACTGCTTTCACCGCCGATCACCTTTATCATACTGATAATTCTCGGCGTCGCGCTGTCGGCGGGCGTCAAGACCTTGGCGGCTCATGGCATAGCCGGGGAGCGTAAGCTGGAATCCTATGCTTGCGGCCAACGCAACGTCGAGCATAGCGTCAGTCCCGACTACGGTCAATTCTTCCCCTACGCCTTTTTCTTTACGATCATGCACGTTCTGGTTCTCGTCGTCGCTACCGCTCCCGTGGGCTATGTGCAGCTGCCTTTGCTGTATGTGGCCGCCGGCGCATTAGCTTGGCTGATCATCTTCCGGAGGTAGAGCGATGAGCAAAAATATACTGGAAAAGGCCGTAGACTGGGGACGGCGCAAATCACCGTGGATCATCCACTTTAATGCCGGAGCCTGCAACGGCTGCGA
The DNA here is from genome assembly GCA_030527285.1 of Bacillota bacterium. Taxonomy (GTDB): domain Bacteria; phylum Bacillota; class Dehalobacteriia; order UBA4068; family UBA4068; genus JAUNBC01. Next base: position 90,710 of record JAUNBC010000001.1, read on the forward strand.
TATCGAGGTCGTGGACGCGCTGACGCCGCGTTTTGACGTGGAGCGCTTCGGTATGCTGCAAAAGGGCACGCCGCGCCATGCCGACGTACTGGTATGCACCGGCGCCGTAACCTTGCAGACGCGCGACCGGCTGGTGCAGATATACGAGCAAATGCCCGAGCCCAAATTCGTGCTCGCCATAGGTACCTGCGCCTGCACCGGCGGCATCTTTGACGGCTGCTACTGCGTGGCCGGCGGCATCGACGCGGCGATACCCGTCACCGCCTATGTGCCGGGCTGCGCCGCGCGTCCCGAAGCGATCATCGACGCGGTGGTCAAGCTGCTGACCGCGTTGGAGGCCGGACAAAAGGCCGGCGACAGCATAGAGGAGGACGAGTAAATGGCCGAGCAAAAGACCACTCAAGAGATCGAGCAAAAAATATCCGAGCAATTGGCTGCCGAGCAGGAGCCAATGGTATCCGGCGAGGATCTGTCCCGCGAGCGGGCGGCGATAGCGCCGTTTTTCGAGCCTTTCCCGATCTTAGAAGGCAAGCTGAAAATCCAGCGCCAGCAGCGCATTTTCTGCGACCCGCTGCCGCGTAAGCAGTTCGAGCAGGTATTTGCCTTTGCCCATCAGCAGGCCGGTTTCACGACCTTTCATATCGTGATCGGCGTGGACGGCGGCGACGATCTGATATTCGTCTATATACTGTCCAACGCCGATAAGATCGTGCTGCTGCTCAAGCAGAGCGTGCCAAAGTCCAAGCCGGTGATCAGCTCGGTATGCGGCGTTTTCCCCAACGCCTTATGGCATGAGCGGGAATTAGTGGATCTGTTCGGCGCGGTAGTGGAGGATTTGCCGCCCGGGCCTTCATATCCGCTGCCTGACGGTTGGCCGGCCGGTAATTATCCGCTGCGCAAGGAATGGAAGGTCGAGTATTTCGACAAGGTAAATATGACGTATGACCCGCCCCAGAGAGAGGAGGGAGCCAATGAGTAAGAATATCACCATACCGATCGGGCCGCAGCATCCGTCGCTCAAAGAGCCGGCTTGCTTCACCATCACGCTGGAGGGCGAGAAAGTGGTCAAGGCCGTGGTCGGCGTTGGCTATAATCATCGCGGCTTGGAAAAGGCCTGCGAATCGCGCTCCTATATACAGGATCTGTATATCATCGAGCGAGTATGCGGTATTTGCTCGCATACGCATAGCACCGCCTTTTGCCAGGGCGTAGAGGAGCTGGCCGGCGTGACCATACCGCGCCGCGCCGCCTATATTCGCGTGATCATGGCGGAGTTGGAGCGCCTGCACAGCCATTTGCTGTGGCTGGGCGTCGCCGGACATGAGATCGGCTTTGATACGCTGCTGATGTACTCGTGGCGCGACCGTGAGCTGGTGCTGGATGTATTAGCCATGCTCGGCGGCAACCGCGTCAATTACGGCATCAACACCATTGGCGGCGTGCGCCGCGATATCGACCCGGGGATGATCGAGCAGATCACCAGGATGCTGGATATCATCGAGGAGCAGAACAAATACTATATACAGCTGGCGCTCAGTGAAACGACGCTGGCGGCGCGCCTGGCCGGCGTGGGCAAGCTCTCGCATGAGGACGCGCTGCGTCTCGGCGCGGTGGGGCCGGTTTCCCGCGCCTCCAATATCAGCGACGACGTGCGCGCTATCGACCGCTATGCGGCTTATGACGAGATACCGGTGCGCGTCGTCACCGACGATCATTGCGACGTATTCGGTCGCGCCGTGGTGCGCGTGCTGGAGATCATGGAGAGCATCAATATGCTGCGTTTCGCCGTGGCCAATCTGCCGGACGGCGAGCTGACGGTCAAGGTTCCGCGCAATATTCCCGCCGGCGAGGCGCTGTCGCGCACCGAGGCGCCGCGCGGCGAGGATATACATTTCATCCGCGCCAACGGCACCGCCAATCCCGACCGCGTGCGTGTACGCGCTCCGTCGGAGGCCAACTGGCATAGCATGGCGCATATGCTGGAGGGCGATTATCTGGCCGACGTACCGATCATCATCGCCGCCATCGATCCCTGCTATTCCTGCACCGACCGCGCTATCGTCGTCGATCAGCGCGACAGCGGGCTGGTCAAAACCTTTGATTGGCAGGGGATGCGCGATTACAGCATCAACTGGTATAAGTCCCAAGGCTTTGACGCCTCCAAGATCAAGATCGCCGAACGCAAGCTGTATTTTTAGCGCCGTTGGGTGGAAAGGTAGGTAAACTATGCTGCTTGCAGTATTTAATATACTGATATTCCCGGGCTTCCTCTTTCTTGGCGTGATGGCGTTGATCTTCGCCTTCCTTGACCGCAAGATCTATGCCCGCCTGCAAAACCGCATCGGCCCGCCGTGGTTTCAGCCGTTGGCGGACTTCCTCAAGCTGCTGGGCAAAGAGAGCATCATCCCGGCGGAGGCGGATAAGCGCATCTTCCCGCTGCTGCCGGTGGTCACGCTGGCAGCGGTCACGGCGGCTTATTTGTATATCCCGATCTGGGGGCCGGCGTCGCTGTTTCCCTTCGAGGGCGACCTGATCGTCATTCTCTATTTGCTGACCTTGCCGACGCTGTGCTTCTTCCTCGCCGGCTGGTATTCGACCAGCGTCTACGCGACTATCGGCGCGGTGCGCACCCTGACGCAGCTTTTCTCTTATGAGGTTCCGCTGTTCATGGCGCTGCTGGCTCCGGCGCTGCTGGCCGATACCTGGTCGCTGTCGGGGATGACCGCCTTCTACGCGGCTAATCCGGTCTTGCTGCTGGTGAATATACCGGCCTTCCTCGTGGCTATCGCCGCCTGCCAGGGCAAATTAGAGCGCGTGCCCTTCGACCTGCCGGAGGCGGAGACGGAGATCGTCGCCGGTACCTTTGTCGAGTATTCCGGCCGCCTGTACGCGATATTCCGTATGGCTATCGACTGCGAGCTGGTGGTAGTCGCATCGCTGATCGCGGCGGTATTCCTGCCTTTCTATACGGAGCCGGTATGGCTGGGCTTTGCCCTGTATTTGCTCAAGACGCTGGTGATACTGTTCATCCTTGCGCTGTTCCGCTCGGTGATGGCGAGAATACGCCTCGAGCAGATGGTGAAATTCTGCTGGAAATACTTAACCCCCGTAGCCCTGTTGCAGATCGTCATCAATCTGCTGCTGAAAGGAGTGTTGTCATAGTGGTCAAATATCCGGGCAAGATCACCGGCTTTGCGCTGAAGCATTTGCTCAAAAAGCCGGCTACCATAGCTTATCCGGCCGGCGGGCTGGTTATCGACAAGAAGTATCGCGGCAAGATCGCTTATGACGCCGACGATTGCATAGGCTGCAATCTCTGCGTGCGCGATTGTCCGGCCGGCGCAATCAAGATCGTCAACGTCGGCACCAAGGAGGACAAGAAATTCGAGTGCTATCTCAACGTCGGTCATTGCATCTTCTGCGCGCAATGCGTGGACAGCTGCCGCAAGGGCTGCTTGAGCTTTACGCCGGATATCGAGCTGGCGGTGCTGAACAAAGAAGATCTGACGGTCAAACTATGAGCGATTGGCGCGAGGAATTGCGGCAACAATTGGCGGACGGCGGACGGATCGCGGTGTTGGGCGCGGGTTCGGTGTTATGCGGCGACGACGCCGCCGGTATGCTGGTCATAGATTATTTGCGCGAGCAGGCGCAAGAGGATACCGCGCTGCTGTTATGCGCCGGTTCCACCGCGCCGGAGAATTTTACCGGCGAGATCAAGCGCTTTGCGCCGCAGCATTTATTAGTCGTGGACGCGGCCTATATCGGCCGCGAGCCCGGCGCTATTCAGATCATCACGGCCGACGCTATACATGGCGCCGGCTTTTCCACGCATATGCTGCCCTTTCCGCTGATGCTCGATTATCTGCGCGCCCATCTTGATTGCAGCGTTACGGTGATCGGCGTCCAGCCGCGTTGCACGGATTTCGGCGCTGACGCCGGCGCGGAAGTGACGGCGGCGGCGCGGCTGCTGGCGGCGACGATACTGGAGCTGTTGGGCAAGGGCGCGGCGAAGGCCTGAGTTTTATACATAGTGTAAATTGTTCAAATATTCTTTAAATGTTTGTTTTTGCGGATAATCATGCTATAATTTTGGTGTTTGGGGTATTTACGGTTTTTTTTTGTTATGTAAAGCATTTTGAAATATATTTTTGGAGAGGAGTACCTTTTTATGGCCAAGAAGAGTTTTGAAGTACAGGTATTTGAGAAACTATGCAAGGCCTGCGGTATCTGTGTCAGTCTGTGCCTGGGCAAGCCGGAAGGCGTTTTTGTTCAGGCTCCGGACGGCAAGGCCGTAGTTGTTCATCCGGAGAATTGCGTTGGCTGCAAGAATTGCGAAATGCATTGTCCGGATTTTTGTGTAGAAGTAGCGCCCAAGGATTATGTTGACGAGGCTTCATGGGCGCAGGAAAACCTCGAAGATCATAGCGCGGAAGTGGGGAGGTAAGAGATATGGCGAAAGTTAGACTTGTACAAGGCAACGAAGCCTGCGCTTTGGGGGCTCTTAAAGCCGGCGCTACCTTCTATGCCGGCTATCCGATCACTCCGTCCACCGAGATCGCGGAGCATATGGCCGAGATGATGCCCGCTTGCGGCGGCAAATTCATCCAGATGGAAGACGAGATCGGCTCCATCGGCGCGATCATCGGCGCGTCCTGCACCGGCGCCAAATCCTTCACCGCCACCTCCGGCCCCGGCTTCTCGCTGATGCAGGAGTTGGTCGGCTATGCCGCCATTACCGAAGTACCGATCGTCGTTGTCGACGTGCAGCGCATGGGCCCGTCCACCGGTTTGCCGACGCTGTCCTCGCAGGGCGATATCCAGCAGGCGCGCTGGGGCTCGCATGGCGATCACAGCCTGATCGCGATCGCTCCGTCCTCGGTCATGGAGACATATTATGAGACGATAAACGCCTTCAATCTGGCGGAAAAATACCGCACGCCGGTGATCTTCCTGCTCGACGAGGAGATCGGCCATCTGCGTGAGCGCTTTGAGGTCGAGGATGACGAGAAAGTCGAGATCATTGACCGCAAAAAGCCCACCTGCGACCCCAAGGATTATGTCCCGTACAGCAATGCCGAGCCTGACGGCGTACCGGCGATGGCTAACTTTGGCGATGGATATCGCTATCACGTCACCGGTCTTACCCATAACGAAAAGGGTTTCTATTCCAGCTCTCTGCCGGTGGTCGACGCTTTTAACCGCCGCTTGACCGATAAGATCGAGAACGCTGTCGACGATATCTTCAAATACGAAGAATTCCATGTTGATGATTGCGATATACTGCTGATCGCTTACGGCTCCGTAGCCCGCTCCGCTCAGGAAGCAATGCTCGAGCTGCGTGAAGAAGGCTATAAAGTCGGCCTGCTCAGACCGATCACCATTTGGCCCTTCCATGATAAGCTGATCGCCAAGGCTTGCGCCGGTAAAAAAGCGGTCATCGTGCCGGAAATGAATCTTGGTCAGTACGCGCGTGAAGTCAGCCGCGTAGCGCCCTCAGACGTACCGGTGCTTCCGCTGTGCCGCGTTGACAGCGAGCTTATCATTCCGGAAGAAGTTGTTGAGCTGGTCAAGGAGGTGGCGAAATAATGAAACCCGTATACGAGAAGTATTTTCGTAATAACCTGCCTCATATCTGGTGCTCCGGCTGCGGTAACGGTATCGTTATGAGCGCTTGGGCGCGCGCGATGGAAGAGGTTGCGATCGACAAGGATAACACGATCGCGGTTTCCGGCATTGGCTGCTCGTCGCGTATCACCGGTTACTTGGATCTGAATACGCTGCATACCGCGCATGGCCGCGCTTTACCGTTTGCCACCGGCTGCAAGATGGCCAAACCCGATATGGACGTGTTCATCTTCTCCGGCGACGGCGACTGCTCCGCTATCGGCGGCAATCACTTCATCCATGCCTGCCGCCGCAATATGGATATGACGATGATCGTCATCAACAACAATATTTACGGTATGACCGGCGGCCAGTTCTCGCCGCTCACGCCTTTCGGCAAAAAGGGTACTACCGCGCCGTACGGCTCGGTGGATCGCTGCTTCGATCTGTGCGAGTTGGCGATGGGCGCCGGCGCGACTTTCGTCGCCCGCGGCGATATCTTCCATGCCAAGCAGCTCACCGATCTGATCGTTGCCGGTTACAAGCATAAGGGCTTCTCGGTGATCGAAGTTCTGGCTTCCTGCCCGATCTCCTTCGGCCGCCGCAATAAGATACCCAAGCCCGCCGATATGATGCAATACGTCAAGGATCATACTGTCGCGCTGGCACGCGCGGAGAAAATGAGCCCCGAGGAGCTGAAGGGCATGTATATAACCGGCATTCTGCGCAATGAATCGGATGTTGAATACAATGAAGAGTATCTGCGTCTGTGCGCCAGAGTTCAGGGAGGTGAATAGAGATGAAAAAATGGAAAATCCGTTTAAGCGGTACCGGTGGGCAAGGCGTCATCAAAGCGGCCGTCATCTTGGCCGAGGGCGCGCTGATCGACGGCAGTAACGCTACGCAAAGCCAGGTATACGGCCCCGAATCGCGCGGCGGTTCCACCCGCGCCGAGGTCAATATCTCCGATAAGCAGATATTGTTCCCCAAGGTCGAATCCCCGAATATGCTGCTGTGCATGTCTGTCGAAGCCTATGAAAAATATCTCAAAGACCTGATCCCCGGCGGCATCCTCATTCTTGACGGCGATCTGGGCTTGAACGACGATCTCTCCCAGTACAAGGTCTATCGCGTACCGATCACCGTATTGGCGCGTGAAAAGGTCGGCAACGAGCTGGCGGCCAACGTTGTGGCGTTGGGAGTATTGAACGGTATTGCCAAGACCGTCTCCGACGATGCGATGATCGAATCCTTGCAGCGTAACTTCAAGGCCAAGATCTTCGATCTGAATGTCAAGGCTTATCAAATCGGTCTGAACGCGGTCAAGGAGATGTAAGCCGTAGTTTACCGGCATAAAGGGAAAGCCATTTCTTAGTGAAATGGCTTTCTTTTTGCTGTTAATCGGTGGCGAAATATGATATTATATCTTTATGTATGATAATGACGATAAAAAGAAAATCGAGCCGCCGCGCCCCGCGAGCGCCGGCGAGCTATGGGAGCGGGTAAAACCGCCGTGGCAGGTATGGCAGAGCTTTATCATCCTGGTGGCGGCGATGCTGCTGTCCACGCTGCCGGTGCTGTTCAGCACCACGGCGGCGCATCTGAGCGGCGTGGTGCTGCTGTCGCTGTTCCTGCAAGCGGCGGTGTTCTTCATGGGGCCGCTGCTGATAGTCTGCGTCTATTACAGCCAGCCCTTGACGGCGCTCGGTTTTCGCCGCGCGCCAGCGGTGAAAATGCTCGGTATCGGCGTGGCCGCCGGCAGCTTGTTCTATGCGTTGAACGTGCTGGTCAGTCTGGCGCAGACGCTGCTGTTTCCGGCGGCGGAGCCGGTGCGTCAGGATGTGCTGACGCTGCTGGAGCTGTCGGAGAGCGGCTTTGAGACGCTGATGCTGGTGCTGTGCATCGCCGTTTTAGCGCCGGTATCCGAGGAGATGTTCTTCCGCGCCTTTTTACTGCCGCCGCTGCGCGCACGCTACGGGCGTTCTTCGGCGCTGCTGCTGTCGGCGATGCTGTTCGCGCTGATGCATATGAACGGCTGGGTGCTGATGCCGATGTTCGCCGGCGGTTTAGGTTTTGCCTGGTTATATGATAAATACGCTAATATCGGCTATAATATTATTGCTCATATGACGTGGAACGGTATATCATTGCTGCTGTTTTTTATTTATGTTTAGGCATATTGGCTTCATACTAATATTAACGGAGGTCGAAGATGGTCATTATCGAGATGGAGGACGGCAGAAAGATCGAGCTGGAAATGCAGCCGGAGGCGGCGCCCAATTCGGTGCGCAATTTTTTGTATTTGGCAAACAAGGGCTTTTATGACGGCTTGACTTTTCATCGCGTGATAAAGGGCTTTATGATACAGGGCGGCTGCCCGGAGGGCAGCGGCATGGGCGGCCCCGGTTACAGCATCAAGGGCGAATTCGCCGAGGCAGGCTTCAATAATACGCTGCGCCACAGCCGCGGTGTGATCTCGATGGCGCGCGCCATGGACTATGACAGCGCCGGCAGCCAATTCTTTATCATGCACGCCAACGGCTTTTTCCTTGACGGCCAGTATGCGGCTTTTGGCCATGTGGTCAGCGGCATGGACGTAGTTGATGATATCGCCTGCACTCGCACCGGCGCTAATGACAAGCCCAAAACGCCGCAGATCATCAAGAAGATCACGGTCGTCGACGAGGGCGAGATAGTAGAGCCTGAACGCGTATAAGAGCTTTGATTAACGACGGCGGCGGCATTAAGGAAGAATGAATTGAAGCATGGAACGACTGAATTGGCATATAGATAATATCAACTGCGCCGCCTGTACGGCGCGCATCGAGAAGGTGCTGTCGCGCGTCGAGGGTGTGACGGAGATCGTCGTTAACCCCACTACCGCGCGCGCGCGCATCGTCTATGACCCGCAGCTGATCTCCGAGCAGGATATCGCCTCGCGCATCGAGCGGCTCGGTTTTGGCGTGCGGCGCGAGCAGACGGAGCAGGAGACGCATCGTTATTCGCTGCGCGGCTTCCTCATTGCCGCCGCCGCGACGCTGCTGCTGCTCTATTTGTCGATGTTCGCGCATATGCTCGGCTTTCCCGTGCCGGCTTTTCTCGACCATCAGCAGCAGCCGCTCAATTTTGCCGTCGCGCAGCTATTGCTCACCGCCGTGGTGCTGTTGATCGGCAGGCGTTTTTACAGCAGCGGTTTTCCCGCTCTGTTCCGCCGCGCGCCGAATATGGACAGTCTGATCGCGCTCGGCAGCTCGGCGGCGGTGCTATACAGCCTGTACGCGCTGCTGATGCTGGCCGGAGGCGACCACAGCTATGTCGATCAGCTGTATTTCGAGACTGCGGCGATGATCGTCACGCTGGTGATGCTGGGCAAATTCCTTGAGGAACGCGCCAAAAATCGCGCTAATTCCGCGCTTAGCGGTTTGCTGGAGCTGGCTCCCGATACCGCCACCGTGCTGCGTGACGGCGTGGAGCGGACGCTGGCCGTTTCCGAGATCGTGGTCGGAGACACGCTGGTGATACGCGCCGGCGAACGGCTGCCGGTGGACGGCCGGCTGATCGAGGGCAACAGTTTCGTTGACGAGGCCTATTTGACGGGCGAAAGTATGCCGCGCGAGGTGCAGGCCGGCGACAGCGTCTATGCCGGCGCGATCAATCAGGCCGGGTTCTTTCGCTATACGGCAACCGAGGTAGGCGCGCAAACGCTGCTGGCGCGCATTTCCGCCGCCATGGAGGAAGCGCAGGCCAGCAAAGCGCCGATCGCCCGCGTTGCCGATAAGGTGGCGGCGGTATTCGTGCCGGTGATCTTGCTGATCGCGCTGGCGGCGGCTGCGCTGTGGCTGCTGGCCGGTGAGGATATTGCTTTCGCGCTGCGCGTATTCATCGCGGTGCTGGTCATCGCCTGTCCCTGCGCGCTGGGCTTGGCCACGCCTACGGCGATCACCGTGGCTATGGGCAAGGCGGCGTCGCTGGGCATACTGATAAAAAACGGCGAGGCGTTGGAAGCGGCCGCGCATATTGACACCGTTGTCATTGACAAAACCGGCACGCTCACCGAGGGCAAGCCGCAGTTGACCGCGCTGCTCTGCGCCGGCGGCGTCAGCCGCGCGCAGGCGCTGGGCTGGGCGGCGTCGCTGGAGCGGCATAGCGAGCATCCTTTAGCGGCGGCGATCTTGGCGGCGGCTGACGAGGAGGGTTTGTCGTTAGCGGAGCCGCAGGAGTTTGCGCTGCTGCCGGGTCTGGGCTTGGCGGCCAAGCTGGAGGGGCGCGCCTTCGTGCTGGGCAATCAGCGTTTGTTGGAGCAAAACGGCGTCGCCGTTGATGAAAAGTGGCAGCGCAGCGCCGCCGAGTTGCAGGATCAGGGCGCGACCACGGTGTTTTTGGCCGCCGACGGGCAGCTGCTGGCGTTATTGGCTCTGGCCGATCGGCTCAAGGAGCATAGCGCCGAGGTGATAGCGCGGCTGAAGCGCGACGGTTATAAGACGCTGATGCTCACCGGCGACAATCTGCGCTCGGCGCGCGCCATCGCCGCGCAGGCCGGCGTCGACGAGCTGGTGGCCGAGGTCTTGCCGCAGCAGAAGTTAGAGCAGATCGCCGCCTTGCAGCGGCAGTCGGCGGTGGCGATGGTCGGCGACGGCATCAATGACGCGCCGGCGCTGATACAGGCCAATGTCGGCGTGGCGGTCGGCTCGGGCGCGGATATCGCTCTCGATGCGGCGGATATCGCGCTGATCGGCAATGATATCGGCGGCGTGGCGCGGGTATTGGAGCTGTCGCGGTATACGCTGCGCATCATCAAACAAAATCTGGTCTGGGCTTTTTGCTATAATATCGCCGGCGTGCCCATAGCCGCCGGTCTGTTCTACGCTTTTGGCGGGCCGCTGCTCAATCCCATTTTCGGCGCGGCGGCTATGAGCCTGAGTTCGATATGCGTCGTATCCAACGCCTTACGCATAAAAACATTTAAGGAGCAATGATATGAGCTTACAGGGTAATGCATTGGTCGCCCAAAGCGGCGGCCCCTCGGCGGTTATCAATAACAGCATTTGCGGCGTGATCGAGACCTGGCTGGATAGCGGACGGCAGGGCAAGATCTATGCCGGTATCAGCGGTATCAAGGGCGTGCTGAACGGCGATATCGTCGATTTGGCGGCGCAAAGGCGCGAGGACGTCGCCGGACTGCGCTATACGCCGGGCGCAGGGATATTCTCCTGCCGCTACAAGGTGTCGGCGGTAGACCATGAGAAGCTGATCAGCATACTCAAAAAGCTGAATATCCGCTATTTCTTCTATAACGGCGGCAATGATTCGATGGATACCGCCTATAAAACATGGCGCGCCGCGGCTGACGCGGGCTGGGAAATGCGCGTTATCGGCGTTCCCAAGACCATCGACAATGATTTGCCTTTCTGCGACCATTCGCCGGGCTTTGGCTCGGCTGCCAAATACATAGCCGCCACGGTGCGCGAGACCGGTATCGACCTGGAAAGCGTCTCGACCAAGAACAAGGTGACGATATTAGAGGCGATGGGCCGCGATGCGGGCTGGTTGACCGCCGCCTCGGCGCTGTCGCGCCGCTTCCCCGATGAAGCGCCGCATCTGATCTATTTGCCCGAGGTGCCGTTTTACAAGGAGAGCTTTTTGTCGGATGTGGAGCGCGTTTACAAGCAGCTCGGCTATTGCTATGTCGTGGTCTCGGAGGGCATATCCGACGAGAACGGCGAGTATTGCTTTACCTCTGGCGCGGTGGACGCTTTTGGCCATGTGCAGCTATCGGGCGTGGGCATCGCGCTCAAGGATATGGTGGAGCGGGAGATCGGCATTCGCGCCCGCTGCAATACGCTGGGCACGGCGCAGCGCGCGGCCATGCATTTCGCCTCCAAGACCGACGCTGACGAGGCGTATATGGCTGGCAAGACCGCCGTCGAGTATGCGCTGGCCGGCAAAAGCGGCGTGATGGTGACGCTGCAGCGCGCCTCCGATGATCCCTACCGCTGCGTCTGCTCGGAGGTAGAGCTGGATAAAGTGGCAAATATCGAGCAAAAGCTGCCCGTCGAATGGATCAACGAGCAGCATAATTATGTGACCGATGAATTTATCCGCTATGCGCGGCCGCTGATCGAGGGCGAGGTCGCGATACCGATGAAGCATGGCTTGCCCAATTATGTGCGGCTCGACTTCAGCAAGGGGCGCGTCAGCATCGACTGAGCGTCGGGCAGGGGAGAGCTATACCAGCACGTTCAGCCACTTCTTGCTGCGCATGCGCTTGAGGCAGATGACGGTTTTGACCACTTCCTCGAGGAAGGACAGCGCCATGACCATCGGCAGGCTCCAATGCAGCACTAATACGCTAAAGAACGACAACGGTATGCCGATGCACCAGACGCAGAGCAGGTCGCAGATCATGCAGAACTTGGTGTCACCGCCGGCGCGCAGTACGCCGATGAACAGCATATAGGTCAGCATACGCGGCGTGATGAAAACGGCGTAAACGAAGAAGGTCTTATACATGGTGAGATTGGTCTCGGCGGAGAAATCATACATGTCGATGATCAGATTGCGGCTAAACAAAAAGCCCAGCGAGGTGATGACGCAGACGAACAGCGTCATTTTGAGGAAGGTCTTGGAATAATCGAAGGCCAGCTCTTTATTGCCCTGGCCCAGCACATTGCCGATCATTACCGCGCTGGCATTACCGATGCCGAAGAACAGCGCCGAGAACAGGTCGTTGACTACGCCGGCCACCTGCACGACCGCCAGCGCCGAAGCGCCGATCTTGCCATAGGCGACGTAATAGATCGAAGTGCCAAGGCTCCACGCCGTCTCGGAGATCAGCACCGGCAGCGCGGTAATGAAGATATGCTTGAGCAGGGCGCGGCTCCAACCAATCAGTTCATGCAGCTTTGCGCCCAGCGGATGCCCCTTGGTCAGATATATATAACCGAGCAGCGCCAGCATTTCCAGCAGCCGCGCGATCACCGTTGCCACGGCCGCGCCTTTTACGCCCCATTCCGGCATACCGAGATTGCCGTATATCAGGCACCAGTTAAGGAAGGTGTTTGCTCCCAGCGCCAGCGCGTTGATCACCGTGGGCACTATCAGCCTATGTATGCAGCGGGAATTGAAAGCGATGGCGAAGGATATCGCCGACAAGGGGAACGACCAGTAGACGATCTCCAGATACGCCACGCCATCGGCGATGACCTCCGGCTCGTCGGCGAACAGGCCGAGCAGCTGCGGCGCTAAGAATTGCGCAAGCAGCATGAATATTAGCGATACCGCCAGCGAATAGGCGTAATCGAAGCCGAGGATGCGGCGGATATTGGCCACGTCCTTGATGCCCCAGTACTGCGATACCAGCACCGAGGAGCCGGAGAAGAAGCCGAAGCAGATCATGATGAAGATAAAAGAGACGCGATTAGCCGCGCCTACGGCGGCTAAAGGAAATTCGCCGAGGCGGCCGATCATCAGCGTATCTATCATATTGAGACTGACGCCGATAATATTCTCGATGATGATCGGGATACCGATGGTCATCGCTGTTTTGTAGAACTGCTTATCGTAACGCAGTAATGGTTGAGGGAACAGACCCATTTGACACCTCGCGCGGAGCTTGCCGCTATCAGCCGCTGCGGCCGGGAAATTAAAACAAAAGCGCCCATATTGCGGGCGCTGTGGCTGGGGTGAATGGATTCGAACCATTGAATGACGATTTCAGAGACCGCTGCCTTACCGCTTGGCTACACCCCATCATAAAATTATCGCCGCGGAGTATGCGGTCTTGGTCGGGACGACAGGATTTGAACCTGCGACCCCTTGATCCCAAATCAAGTGCGCTACCAAGCTGCGCTACGTCCCGCTGTTTTTTGCAACATTGCTATTATAACCAAAAGCGGGGATAAATGTCAATCATAATTAGTCAAATAATAGAAGAAATTGTTCATTTTTTAGCAGGTTTTTATTCTTATCCGGTAGAAGTTTAACATTGATTGTTATCAAAGGAGGCAAATATGAAAATCACGTTTTTCGGCGCGGCGCGTACCGTAACCGGCTCCTGTCATTATGTGGAGCATAACGGGATCAAATTCATCGTCGATTGCGGCCTGTTTCAGGGCAATAAGGCGATCAAGGAATTCAATTACCGCGAATTCCCCTTTAATCCCGGCGAGCTGGATTTCGCGCTGCTGACCCATGCGCATATCGACCATAGCGGCCTGCTGCCCAAGCTGTATAAAGCCGGCTTCAAGAAGCCGATCTATACTACTTCCGCCACCGTAGCGCTGGCCGAGATCATGCTGCCGGATTCCGGCTATATACAGGAAATGGAATGCGAGCGCAAAAACCGCAAGGCGGCGCGCGCCGGCGAGCCGGAGATCGAGCCGATATACACCGCCGCCGAGGCGATGGAGACGCAGCCGTTGTTTTGCGCCAAGGAATACGGCGAGAGCTTTTCCCCGGGCGGCGGCCTTACCATCACCTTCCGCGACGCCGGACATATTCTTGGCTCCAGCATCGTCGAGATCGACTATACCGAGGATGACAAAAAGCAAAAGTTAGTGTTCACCGGCGATCTGGGGCGCAAAGAGCAGGCGATCACCGAAGACCCGTACTTGATCAAGCAGGCCGACTATCTGGTGATGGAATCCACCTATGGCAATCGCGAGCATCATGCCTCGCCGGAGACCGATATACCGCGCTTTGCCAAGATGATCAACGACACCTTTTATCGCGGCGGCAATGTGATCATCCCCGCCTTCGCCGTCGATCGCACGCAGGATATTCTGATGCTGCTGTACGCGATACAGGAAAAGAAGCTGATCACCGACTGCAAAATATACGTCGACAGCCCGCTGGCGATCAAGGCCACGGAGATCTTTGCCGCGCATCCTTCCTATTTTGATAAGCTGACCACCGAGCAATTCAAGGTCGAGGGCAAAGCGCCCTTCATCCTCGATAATCTCGTTTATACCAGCTCCGCCGCCGAGTCGCAGCAGTTGAACGAGGTCAAGAGCGGCGCGATCATCATATCCGCCTCCGGCATGGCCGACGCGGGACGGATCAAGCATCATCTCAAGCATAATCTGTGGCGGCCGGAGTCGTCGGTGGTTTTCTTCGGCTATCAGGCCGAGGGCACGCTGGGCCGCCGCCTGATCGAAGGCGAGACAAAGGTAACCATACATGGCGAGGAGATCGAGGTCAAGGCGCATATATTCACGATGAACGGCTTTTCCGCCCATGCCGATAAGAACGAAATGCTCGACTGGCTGTCCGCTTTTGAGCATAAGCCGCATAAGCTGTTTATCGTCCACGGCGAGGAGAACGCCTCGCTGGAATTTGCCGAGCTGGTCAAGGAAAAGCTGGGCATGGATGCGGTAGTGCCGTTTATGGGCGATACCGTGGAGCTGCTGCCTACCGAGGCCGTGGTGGTCGCTCAGGATAAGGATTATGCGCGGACAGTGCTCGACGAGAACTTGCTGGTCGATATCAATACCGTCCTGCAAAAGATCATGGTCGAGCGCGATATCGAAAAGCTGCTGCGTATTCGTAATTATCTCAAGCGCATCAGCTAATTAAGGGCGGAGGTATAACAGCTTGGCCGAGCGCACTTTATCAGCTAATTTGGCGTTTTCTCAGGATCTGCTGACCGATATCGTTGTCGCGCCGCATATCCTGCTTACTAAATACGAATTATTGGCTATCGACGAGCGGGAGCTGGTCGTGCTGTTGCGGCTGCTGCACGTCAGCGGCGCCGGCGGCTGGATCAGCAGCGCCGCTATCGCCGCCGAATTCGCCTGCTCTGAGGAGGAGGCGCGCGCCGTGGTCGAGCCCTTCTCCGCCAAAGGGCTGCTCAAATATGACGCGGCCACGGACGGATTTTCCAGCGAGTATTTGTTCCGCCGCCTGTACGAGGAATGGATGGCGGTGAAACGGCAAAACGGCGGCAAGCCGGCCAGGGCCGATAAAGCCGCGAAAAGCGACAAAGCCCGCGATAAGGCCGCCATACAGCTGCGCGACGCGACGCTCAAGGAGCTGTATCATTGCTTTGAGCAGGAGATGGGCACGATGCTCTCGCCGATGGAGAACGATAAGATCCGCCATTGGCTGGAGGACGAGCAGTTAGCGCCCGAGCTGATCAAGGAAGCGCTGAAGCGCTCGGTATTGCAGGGCAAGCGCAATTTTGCCTATATCGACAAAATACTGCTCAACTGGCGGAAGAAGCATTATGCGACCATTGAGGACGTTGCCGCCGAGGACGCGCCGTCCGCTGCGGCCGCCAAGCCGCGCGGCAAAGCTAAGGCCAGGGTCGGCGAGGATAAATTTGCCGACGTATATCTGAAAATGCTCAAGTAGCAGGACTACCACCGAGGTTGAGCGATGAAAAGGATCGACGCACAGATAAATAGCAGCGAAGCGAGCGCAGCGCCGGCTAAGGACGCCTATGACGACCGCGACGTTTACTCCTGCCTGATCTGCCATGACAGCGGCTGGGTGATCGGCGCGGACGGCGCGCGTCCCTGCGGCTGCCGCAGCGCTAAGCTGCGCCGCGAGCGCAGGACAGCCGCCGGATTAACGCCGGCGCTGAGCGGCAAGAGCTTCGCCGATTTTTCGCTCGCCTATTACAGCGACACGACGCATCCGCAGCTTGAGGTCAGCTATCGCCGCTTAGCGCAGGTGGCCTTGACGGCGGCGCAGGACTTTGCCGCGGCGCAGATCGCGGGCAGGACGACGCGCGGCCTGCTGCTGGAGGGCGGCGTGGGCAGCGGCAAGACGCTGCTGGCGGCGGCGATCGCCAATCAACTGCTGGATAATGGCGTGGACGCGCTGTTTTTAGTGGTGCCGCAATTCCTCGATCAGCTGCGCTACAGCTATCGCGCCGAGAATGACGGCGAGGACGAGGCGACGATCATCAAGCGCGCCTATAATGCGCCGGTGCTGATATTGGACGATTTAGGCGCGCATAACTTCAGCCCGTGGGTGCAGAATAAGCTGTTCGCCATCGTCGATCACCGGCTCAATTACCGCTTGCCCTGCGTGATCACCACCAATCTTGACTTGAACGAGCTGAACGATACCGTGGGCGAGCGCGTGGTATCGCGCTTTATGGAAATGTGCAATATTTGCAAGCTGGACGTTGACGAAGACATACGCAGGCGGCTCGATTGATGGCGGCGCGGGCGATAATCTTCGATTTCGACGATACCCTGGTGCAAACAAACGTGCTGTATGAGCAGGCGCGCGTCATTTTTTTTGCGGCGATGCGGCGCTTGGGCTTTTGCCCGGATGCGGCGATGGCCGAGTATTTGGATAAAGCGGATATCGCCGCCTTAGAGCGCGCCGGCTATATGGCCAAGCATTGTTTTCCCCAGGCGCTGCGCGACACCTATATCTACTATTGCCGCCGTCAGGGGCGGCTGCCTGAGGACAGACAGGCGCGCGAGATCGAGGATATCGGTTGGGCGGTCTTTGATCAGGAGGCGGAGCACGTGCCCGGCGCGTTAGAGCTGCTGAAAGCGCTGCACGGCGTATATCCGCTGTATTTGCTGACGCAGGGAGAAGAGGATATTCAACAGCGGCGTTTGCGCCGTTCCGGCCTGTGCGGCTATTTCGACGCCTGCTATATCGTCGGCGTCAAGGATGCGGAGGCGTTCCGCGCCATCATTGCCGAGCGCGATATCGACGCCGCCGGCTCATGGTGCGTGGGCAACAGTTTACGCTCCGATATCAACCCGGCGCTGGCCGCCGGTCTGAACGCCGCGCAGCTGCTGATCGACTGCTGGGGCTATGAGCAGCAGCCGCCGGCCGGCGAATATCATCAGATACGGGAATTGAGCGAATTTTTGGAGCTGATCAAACGATGAAGATCAAAGCCGCCGCCCTGCAATTTGCGGTGCGGGACAATCAATACGCGGATAACCTGGCCGCGGCGCGCCGTCTGATCGAGCGGGCTGCCGCTGACGGCGCGCGGCTGTTGGTGCTGCCGGAGCTGTGGTACAGCGGCTATCAGCTGAGCAATATCGCCGAATTCGCGCAGGAGATGAGCGGCGAGGCGGTGTCGCTGACGCGCGAATTGGCGGCGGCGCATGGCGTGTATATCTTCGGCTCGGTGGCTGAACGGCGGCATGGCAATTATTATAACACCTTGGTGGCGGTCGATGACCGCGGCACGATCATCGCCAAGTATCGGAAAGCGCATCTGTTCCGGCATTATCTGCGCGAGCAGGATTATATGACTGCCGGCGATCAATGGGTGCTGGCCGATTATCAGCAGGACGGCGAGCAGCTATGCATGGGGCTGATGATCTGCTACGACCTGCGCTTCCCCGAATTTGCGCGCAATATCGCGCTGCGCGGCGCGCAGTTGCTGATCGTACCCGCCGCCTGGGCGGCGGCGCGTATCGACGAGTTTGAGCTGTTCTGCCGCGCCCGCGCCGCTGAAAATCGCTGCTTCCTTATCGCCTGCAATTATTGCGGCGGCGTGTATAACGGTAATTCGCTGATCGTCTCGCCGCGCGGCGAGCTGCTGGCCAAGCAAGCGGACGCCGAAGGCGTGCTGTCGGCGGAGCTGGACAGCGCCGTGTTCGCCGACGGGCAGATGTTCAATCCGCTGTCTGAGCGGCGGCATATACTTGACGAGATCGACGACAGCCTGTTGTAAGACAGACGGCAGACAGCGGACAGCGAAGGATGAAACAAACAAAACCAGCCGGCAGGCTGGTTTTGTTGTGGCGGCGGATGCTGCGCCTGGTATGCCCGATAGGGATCGAACCTACGCCTTCGGCTCCGGAGGCCGACGCTCTATCCACTGAGCTACGGGCACAAGATACTCGTTCATTGTATCTCAAAGCGCAACTTAAGTCAATTATTTGCCAAAGATTATTTTCGTCTAATTTTTAGATAATTATGAACATACTTGATAAATTGCCGCGCTTAAAGTTTTGTGTTATTATAAGGTTGCGAAAACAGGAATTTTCTTAATCTTTTATTTTATTACTGTAAAGAGGTGAAACGAATGTTCAAGGTATTAAAGGTTGACCATATCGGTATCGCGGTCAAGGATATCGATGAAGCCGCCAAGTTTTGGGAAGGGGTTTTGGGTCTCAAGATCGTGGCGAGAGAAGAAGTAGCGGCGCAAAAAGTCATCACCGCTTTTATTCCCTCCGGCGATAGCGAGATCGAGCTTTTGCAGTCTACTGCCGAGGATGGCCCGATCGCCAAGTTCATCGAAGCCAAGGGCGAAGGCATCCAGCATATCGCGCTCAAGGTAGACAATATCGAAGAGGCGTTAGCCGAGCTTAAGGAGCAGGGCGTACGCCTCATCGACGAGAAGCCGCGCGGCGGCGCCGGCGGCGCGCAGATCGCTTTCCTTCATCCTAAGGCAACCGGCGGCGTGCTGTTGGAATTATGCCAAAGAGATTAAACTCTATGCGGTATCAGGCTTGTGTTTTGATAATTGTACGGAAAACCAGTATTTATTAGGAGGTATGGAGATGTCAAAAGAAGCAAAGCTGGAAAAGCTCGCCGCCAAGCGAGAGGAAGTGATGCTCGGCGGCGGTGAAAAGAAGATCGAAAAGCAGCATCAGCAGGGCAAGATGACGGCCCGCGAGAGAATTGACGCGCTGCTGGACGAGGGTAGCTTTGTAGAGCTGGATCAGTTCGTTATTCACCGCGGCACGGAGTTCGGTATGGATAAGACAGGGGCTCCCGGCGAAGGCGTTGTCACCGGCTACGGCACGATGGACGGACGGCTGGTCTACATCTACTCGCAGGATTTCACCATACTGGGCGGTTCTCTGGGCGAGATGCATGCCGCTAAGATCTGCAAGGTCATGGATATGGCGCTCAAGGTCGGCGCTCCGGTGATCGGCATCAACGATAGCGGCGGCGCGCGCATTCAGGAAGGCGTGGACGCGCTCAACGGCTATGGCGAAATATTCAGGCGCAACACGCTGGCTTCGGGCGTGATCCCGCAGATCTCCGTGATCATGGGACCCTGCGCCGGCGGCGCGGTTTATTCTCCGGCGCTGACCGACTATATCTTCATGGTCAATTCCGCCAATATGTTCATCACCGGTCCGCAGGTCATCAAGGCCGTTACCGGCGAGGATGTTTCCGCCGAGGCTTTGGGCGGCGCGATGGCGCATAATAAGACCAGCGGTAACGCGCATTTTTATGCCGACAATGAGCCGGAATGCATCGGGCAGATCCGTCGTCTGCTCAGCTTCCTGCCCTCCAATAATCTTGCGGGTCCGCCGGTGTTCGCCTGCAACGATCCCGCCGACCGTATGGAGCAGATCCTTGTCGACCTGGTTCCCGACGATCCGAACAAGTCCTATGATATGCATGACGCGATTATCGCGATCGCCGATAACAAGGATTTCTTTGAAGTCCAGCAGTATTACGCCACAAATATCATCACCGGCTTCATCCGCCTGAACGGCGTCAGCGTTGGCGTTATCGCCAATCAGCCCAAGTCGGCCGCCGGTTGCCTCGACATCAACGCCTCGGATAAAGCCGGACGGCATATCCGCTTCTGCGACGCGATGGGTATTCCGCTTTTGACCTTTGTCGATACTCCCGGCTATCTGCCCGGCGTAGCGCAAGAGCATGGCGGCATCATCCGTCACGGCGCCAAGCTGCTGTACGCTTATTCCGAGGCCACTGTGCCCAAGCTGACCGTGATCACGCGTAAGGCTTACGGCGGCGCTTATCTGGCGATGTGCGCCAAGAGTCTTGGCGCTGATATGGCCATTGCCTGGCCGTCCGCGCAGATCGCCGTTATGGGAGCACAGGGCGCTGCCAATATCGTGTTCCGCAAGGATATAGAGGGCGCTGATGATCCGCAGGCCAAGCGTCAGGAAAAGATCGCCGAATATGAGGAGAAATTCTCCAATCCGTACTGTGCCGCCGCTCGCGGCCTCGTGGATATGGTGATCGAGCCGGAATATACGCGCATACATTTGATCAAGGCGCTGGATTCTCTGTTGACCAAGAAAGAGGCGCGCCCCGGTAAAAAACACGGCAATCTGCCGGTTTAAGGAGGGTGTAATCAATGGGTATTTTATACATAGGCAGCATGACGACGTTGATCGGTATGGCCGGTATTTTTCTGGTATTGGCCGTATTGTCCATAGCTACGTTGGGTATGGACCGAATCGTCAACGCTATGGAGAGCAAAAGCAGAAAAAAAGCACAGGCGGCGCTTAAGGCGACTGAGCAGCCTGCGGTTGCCGCCGTTCCCGCTGCACCCGCTGCTCAGGCTGTTGCCGAGGCCGGTATTTCTCCCGCCAAGGTAGCCGCTATCGTGGCCGCGATCTCCGCCGCCAGCGGCCGTCCGGTCGCTCAGCTCAAATTCAATGCTATTCGCCGCGGTAGTGGCGCAACCAATAGTTGGTCGAATAGCGGCGTTGCGGAAATCATCAATACCAGACAACAATATCTATAATATTAGGAGGGTACGATCCATATGAAAAAGTATAATGTTAATGTTAACGGCGAAGCCTTTGTAGTCGAGGTAGAGGAGATCGGCGGCGCGCCCGCGCCGAAGGCCGCTCCCGCTCCGGCTCCTGCCGCCGCTGCCGCTCCCGCCGCCGCTGCCGGCGAAAATGTTATCACATCTCCGCTGCCCGGCACTGTGCTGAAGGTTTTGGCTTCCGCCGGACAGGCGGTCAAAACCGGTGACGTGCTGATGGTCGTTGAAGCGATGAAGATGGAGAATGAGATCGTAGCGCCCGCAGACGGCACTGTCAAATCAGTAGCGGTCTCTGTCGGCGCCATTGTCCAGACGGATGATGTTTTACTGATAATGATGTAAAGCACCATGCGGAATACGTTGTAAAGGGGTGTTATAATGCAAGCGGATTTTTCAGTAGCCGAGGTTGTTGAAGGCTTATACTTAGATAGTTCCTTTTCCGTATTGGACTGGCGTTCCTGCGTGATGATATTAGTCGCTTTCTTATTATTCTATCTGGCGATCAAGAAGGAGTTTGAGCCGCTGCTGCTGGTCCCTATCGCCTTTGGTATGATGCTGGCTAATATCCCGCTGGCGCATTTGATGGCGGAGCCGGTTCGTTCTATCGGCGCGGATGGTCTGCCGGTGGTAGAAAAGATCGGCGGTCTGCTGTGGTATATGTATCAGGGCGATGAGTTGAGTATTTTCCCGCCGCTGATTTTCATGGGTATCGGCGCGATGACCGACTTTGGTCCGCTGATCTCCAATGCCAAATCGTTGCTGATCGGCGCTGCGGCGCAGTTGGGCGTATTTATTGCCTTTTGGCTGGCCTTGTTCGTACATGAGTTTGTGCCTGGCATCGAGTTCACCTCCGCTGAGGCGGCGGCCATCGGTATCATCGGCGGCGCGGACGGGCCGGTCGTTATCTATCTGGCCACCAAGCTGGCGCCGCATATGCTCGGCCCATTGGCGGTGGCCGCCTACTCCTACATGGCGCTGGTGCCGATCATCCTGCCGCCGGTCGCGCGCGCGCTGACCACGCATAAAGAGAGAATGATCGTCATGAAACAGCTGCGCCCGGTATCCAAGACTACCAAGATCATCTTCCCGATACTCTCCACCGTGCTGGTATCGCTGATCTTGCCGGAAGCCGCTCCGCTGGTCGGTATGCTGATGCTCGGTAACCTGTTCCGTGAGTCCGGCGTGGTCGATCGTCTGTCCGAGGTCGCGCAGAACGCTCTGATGAATATGCTGACCATTTTCCTCGGAGTTTCCGTCGGCGCTACCGCTTCGGGCGCGGAATTCCTGCAATGGGGCACGATCGCCATATTCGTCCTCGGCTGTTTCGCCTTTGCCGGCGGCGCCGCGGGCGGCGTGCTGTTCGTCAAGTTCCTCAATCTGTTCTGCAAAGAGAAGACCAATCCGCTGCTCGGCTTGGCTGGCGTATCCGCCGTGCCGATGAGCGCCCGCGTCGCGCATAAGATGGGTCAGGAGGAGAACCCCAAGAACTGGCTGATCATGCATGCGATGGGGCCGAACGTGGCCGGCGTTATCGGTACCTCGGTCGCCGCAGCGATGTTGCTGACGATGTTCGGTTAAGCCGGGGTCTGTTTCCAAACTGCGCGATACGTTCCCGCCTGCCTATGGGGACGTCAGACCGCGAGCAAGCTCTTTATCGGGCTGCGGAACGAGCGCGTTCGAAATCTATCGACACGCTGACAGCCTCAAGCGTATGCTTGGGGCTGTCATTTCTATTTAGACAAAGAGTAACGCCCAACCAGCTGCGTTGGGCGTTACTCTCGGCATGTTATATATTTGGAATTATATGTCTGCATCGAAGCTTGTTGACGTGAGTGGGGGATAATACCACCTCCCGGTGATGAGTTCCGCGGGTCTTAGCCCATGATCAGCAAAGCGGCGACGACGATAGCAATAGCTCCATAAATAAAGATATACTTTTTCATGATATTCACCTCCTTTGATAATTAGCTGTTGTGGTATGTTGCCTGGTTTAATACATTAGGCAGTATTCCGGTAATGATAGCTGTAAACTAAGCGTTTTGTTTAACCCATGAGCAGCAAAGCGGCGACGACGAGGGCGATAGCGCCATAGATAAAGATATACTTTTTCATGATATTCACCTCCTTTTTCATTTTTCAGCTTGCGGCCGGTTGCGGCCGGTGATAATATATAGCTCGGCTTTTTTAGATTATCAGCAGAAGGATGAAGCCTAAGCCGATGGTGAAGATCAGCGACAGGTCGATGCATATCGGTAACGTGAATTTCATGTTCATCCCTCCTTTTTTTAATCTCCTTTACTTTGTGTGGTTTTTGCGGTAAAATATTAGTAGTTGCGGACTTCGTTTCTTATCTCTTTCTTGATTATATTTTAGCTAAATTATGCCAATCAGTACATAGATAAATAATCGAAAAATTCTATTTTTGCCTTAAAAAATAAGTTCTTTTGCAATTTTCACATAATTTAATTAATTATGGATAGGAGGGCTAATATGGAGCTGAATATTGACGAGGTAGACCATCAAATACTGCGTATCTTGCAGGAGGATGGCCGCATCACGATCAAGGAGCTGGCCGAGCAGGTGTCGATGAGCTCTCCGGCGGTAGCCGAGCGGATGCGGCGCTTGGAGGAGAATGGCGTCATAGAGGGTTATCGCGCCGTGGTCAATCCGAATAAGCTGGGCTTGAGCGTGCACGGTTATTTGATCGCCGACGTGCCGATAAGCAAGCGCGATCAGTTTTACCGCTATGTATTTGAACAGCGGGCGTTTATATCCGGCGCAACTGTCATGTCCGGCGGCAAGGAGGCGGTATTACAGTTTTGCTGCCGCGACGCCGCGCAATGGATGAATATACAGAACGACTTTTTTGATATCGCGCAGGTCACCACGCATCTATGCACTTATCCGCCGTTCAAAAACGCTATCATTGACCCGCAGGTGGCTGTTGACGACGAGCGCGAGCAATACGCCTTCCTCGAAACCATACGCAAGATCGCCGCGGACGAGCAGAAGCAGAATAATAAGGGCAAGCGCTGAGCAATGGCAGATATCGTCATCATCGACATCGAGACCAGCGGTCTGGACGCGGAACGCGAGCAGATCATCGAGCTGGCGGCGGTCAAAGTACGCCGCGGATTGATCGTGGACAGTTTCTCCTCGCTGGTAGCCTGCGAACGCTGCTTGAGCGAGGAGATCGTGGCGCTGACCGGCATCAGCGAGGAAATGCTGATCGGTCAGCCGGCTGTGGAAGAGGTGATAGCGCGGCTGGAGCAATTCGTCGGCGATGCGGCGATCGGCGCGCATAACGCCGGCTTCGATCGCGGCTTCGTGCAGCGTGCATGGGCGGATCAGCGGCCATGGCTGGATACGATCACATTGGCGCAGATCGTCTATCCGTGCAGCTCGTCCTATTCCCTGGCCTGGCTGTGCGACAGCCTCGGCATCGACAATCGCTCCGCGCATCGCGCGCTGGGCGACGCTATGGCAACCGCCGAGCTGTATATACTGCTGGAGAAGGGGCTGGCGGCGCTGCCGCCGCGCGCCAAGGAGGATCTGCTGCAATTAGCCGGCGACGAGGATACGCCGCTCGGCGAGCTGCTGCGCCGTCATTGCCGCGTCAAGGCCTCGGACAGCGTGGACGGCGGGCGCGTCGGCAAACGCGAAGCAACGCCGCGCCGCCGTGAGAGCGGCGAGTACAGCGTGTCCAAGGACGATATCGCCAGCTATATCTCAGCCGACGCCGAGCATCAGCAGCGTATCGAGGGCTTTGAATTTCGACCGCAGCAGCTGGAAATGTCCTGCGCTGTGGCTGACGCTTTGAACGAGCGCGAATATTTGCTGGTCGAGGCTGGTACGGGTACGGGCAAGTCGCTGGCCTATTTGCTGCCGTCGGCGCTGTTCGCGCTGGGCAGCGGCAATCAGGTGGCGATATCCACGCATACGCGCAATTTACAGGAGCAATTGCTGAACAAGGATATACCGATGCTGGCCAAGCTGCTGGACCGGCCGCTGCGCGCCGCGCTGCTCAAGGGGCGCGGCAATTATCTGTGTAAGCGGCTATATAAGTATCTGCTCAAAGAACCGCCGGAAAATCTGCGCTATTTTCTGATGCGCGTGGCCGTATGGTCGGCATTGTCGGCTACCGGCGACGGCGGCGAGATGGGCGTCAACGCTTATGAGCGCTGGAAATGGCAGCGGCTTTGCGCCTCGCGGGAGAATTGCGCGCCCTTTTGCCCTTATTCGCGCAACGGCGCCTGCTATGTGCAGCAGGCGCGCTTGGCGGCAGCGGCGGCGGATATACTGATACTCAACCATTCGCTGCTGATCGCCAATGCGGCGATAGAGAAGGGCTTTTTGCCGGCGCTGCCTTTTTTGATCGTCGATGAAGCGCAGCATTTAGAAGGCGCGGCCGAGGATCAATTATCCTCGCAGATCGATTTCTATGCGATACTGAACCTGCTCGCGCGCCTGCGGCGGCGGGAGAAGGGCAGGGCGGCAGGCAGCATCGTTACGCTGCGTAAACGGCTGGACGACGTGTTCCTCGACAGCCAATTACGCGAAACGGCGCTCACGGTGCTGGACGGCCTGGAGAGCTCGCTGGATAATACGGTGGAGCTGGCGGAGCGATTTTTTTTACTGATCGCCGAGTATTTCAAGCCGCAGTTGAGCCGCGCCGACTATTTCCCTCTCAAACAGCGTGTGCTCGATGATTATCGGGAGAGCGAGGCCTGGCAGGATATCAGCGAGCGCGGCCGCGAGCTGATAAACGCGCTGACCGGCGCGCATAAGCAATGCTTCCGTCTCTGGGACTTGCTGAGCGGCGCGGAGGAGCAGCGGGAGGAGGAGCAGCCGCGCGCCGCTGATGGCGCGGAGGACGTATACGCCGCCGGCTTGCATTGCCGCGAATTGGCGCAGACCCTGGAATTATGCTTGGACGGCGACGATAATTACGTAATATGGATAGAGTTTGCCGATAAGGACAAAAAACCGTCGCTGAACGCCGCGCCGGTAGAGCTGAATGAGCTGCTCAACTATTGCTTGTATCAGAATACCGAGGCGCTGGTAATGACCTCGGCCACTCTGTCCGCCGGACGCGGCGGCTTCAGCTTCTTCAAAAAGCGGCTCGGTTTGGATCTGACGGATAAACCGCTGACGGAATTGGTATTAAGCTCGCCCTTCTATTATCGTGAGCAGGCCTTATGCGCCATAGTCAACGATCTGCCCGATTGGAGCAATTGCGGCGACGCTATCGCCGCGCCACAGATCGCGCAGACCTTGCTCAAGCTGCTCAGCGCTTCCCAAGGGCGGGCGATAGTGCTGTTTACCTCGCATCAGCAGTTGAATAACGTCTATCAGCAGATCAAAACGCCGCTGGCGCAGCGGGGGATAACGGTGCTGGCGCATGGCGCGAGCGGCGATCCTTCGCATTTGCTGCAGCGGCTGAAAAAAGAACGGCAATGCTGTATCCTCGGAGCGAACAGCTTCTGGGAAGGCGTTGACGTACTGGGCGAGGCGCTGTCGCTGATCGTGGTAGTGCGGCTGCCTTTCTGGCCGCCTAATTCACCGATCGCCGCCTCGCGGATGGAGCGCATCGAGCAATCCGGCGGCTCATCTTTTGCCGAATATAGCTTGCCGCAAGCGCTGATCCGCTTCAAGCAGGGCTT
This sequence comes from Bacillota bacterium, assembly GCA_030527285.1. GTDB lineage: Bacteria > Bacillota > Dehalobacteriia > UBA4068 > UBA4068 > JAUNBC01. Next base: position 117,449 of record JAUNBC010000001.1, read on the forward strand.
CGGCCGTTTGATACGCTCCGATAAGGATAGCGGCGTGTTCTGCGTGCTCGACAGGCGCATCATCGAGAAAAGCTACGGGCGCAGCTTCATCAAGTCGCTGCCCGATATGGAGGTCGTGATCGGCGGCAGCGACGAGATCGCGGCGCAGATCAAAAAGCGGATATAGAAATAAGAGGAACATTTTGCGCGGCGCAACATATGATATAAAAAAACGGAGGTCGCCGCGATGAAGATTTACTATATAAAACTGCCGCAACCGGTCAAGAAAGTGTTAGCTATAAGGCAGCAGAAAAAGAGCGGGGATTAGCCATTATCCCCGCTTTTGCGCGGCCGCGTCAACGGATACCGAATACGCCGCCGATCATGCCGCAGAGCATAAAATACACGCATTTCGCCGGCAGCTCCGTGACCGTGGTCGAGCCGAACAGCAGCATCACCAGCAATAGCAGCGCCGCCGTCAACAGGCCGATCAGCAGTCCGTGGCGTTTGCTCACATAGCCGGCCACCGCGCCGCCGGCGAAAACGCCGAGCGCATTGATAACGATGGCCAGCCCCGGCAAAACGCTTTCGCTCAGCGGCGTCAGCTGCACGATCAGCGCCGCCGGCAGCGAGAGCAGCAGCATCAGTAGAATAGCGGCGATCAGGCCGTAGGCGACGCTTTTGGCGCTATGTAAAAAGAAACTATTGGCAGTATCCGGCATAAGTCCTCCAAAAAATGGGTTTGCTTAATAGTATGCTTTAACTTTGGCGATATGCTTGACGATAGCCGTCAAAAAGAATACAATTAGGATAATCGCATCGGCTCTGCGTGCGGTGCGACGGAGAGCAGCAGGAGGAAGCACATGAGCAAGCAGCAAATGGACAAGCAGCGTATCGCGGCCGCAGTGCGCGAGATCATCGAGGCGGTGGGCGAGGACCCTGATCGCGAGGGTCTGCTGCGCACGCCGCAGCGCGTGGCCGATATGTATGCGGAAATATTAGACGGTATTGGCGAGGATCCGACCAAGCACTTGATCACCCAATTTACCGAGGATAAGCATGGTGAAATGGTGATCGTGCGCGATATACCCTTTTCTTCGATCTGCGAGCATCATCTGCTGCCCTTTATCGGTAAGGCGCATGTCGCCTATATACCCGAGGGCGGACGCATCACCGGCCTGTCGAAGATCGCCCGCGTCATTGAAGGCTATTCGCATCGCCCGCAATTACAGGAGCGGCTGACTACCGAGATCGCCGACGCGTTGATGAGTACGCTCAAGCCGCAGGGCGTTCTGGTGATCTTGGAGGCCGAGCATCTGTGCATGAGCATTCGCGGCGTGAAAAAGCCCGGTACGCAGACCGTCACCTCGGCGGTGCGCGGCTGCTTCCATGTCGGAGCGACGCGCAGCGAAGCCTTGAGCCTGATCAGGTCATAAGCCAAATAAGCGGAGCGTGCTATGAGCAAAAAAGAGCTAAGCAGCGATAAAAAAAAGACTAAGCGCAAGCAGGGCTTCGGCGCCGCCGTCAAGGAAATGCTGATCATCATCGCGATGGCCGTAGCCATCGCCGCAGTGATCAAACTGTTCCTCTTTGATACGCGCATCATTCCCACCACCTCGATGACGCCCACCATAAGTGTCAATGACAGGATTGTCATGAGCCGTCTCAGCTACGCCTTTGGCAGCGTGCCGGAGCGCGGCGATATCGTGGTATTCACCGCGCCGGAGGAGCTGAGCATGAAGGACGACCTGGTCAAACGCGTTATCGGTCTGCCCGGCGATACGATAGAGATCAAGGACGGCCTGGTCTATATCAACGGAGAGCCTTATGCCGAGGATTATCTGCTGGAGCCGCCGTATTACTACATGGAGCCGCTGACCGTGCCCGAGGGCTGCTATTTCATGCTCGGAGATAACCGCAACGGCAGTAATGACGGGCATTTGTGGAGCGAGAAATTCGTGCCGCTCGATGATATAAAGGGCAAGGCGCTGTTCTGCTATTGGCCGCTGAGCCGCTTTGGCTCCCTGCAAAGCGAGGAGTGACTATGAGAATACTGATCACAAATGACGATGGCCTGCATTCCGCTGGCTTGGCGATAGTGGCCGAACGGCTGGCGGATATCGCCGAGCTGTATATCGCCGCGCCGCTGAGCGAACGTAGCGGTTCCGGTCACGGTTTGACCGTGCATACGCCGCTGCGCGCCTATCGCCGTCCGCTGCCGGGTATCTGCGAGCGGGCATGGGCGGTGGACGGCTATCCGGCGGATTGCGTTAAGCTGGCCTTTGAGCAGCTGATGCCCGAGCCGGCGGATATCGTGGTTTCCGGCATCAATCATGGCGGCAATCTCGGCACAGATATCATCTATTCCGGCACCGTGGCCGGCGCTTTGGAGGGTTATCTGTACGGCGCGTCGGCGATCGCCGTTTCCGAGACAGGTATGCGGCGCGAGCGCGGCAGCGGCAATTTCACCTATGCCGCCGAGCTGGTGCGCGAGATCTGCCTTGACTGGCAGGCGGCGGGCTTTGAGCCGCATCAGATCTGGAATATCAACGTGCCGGGCAGCGTTCCGCAAGATATCAAAGGGCGCAAATTTACCTATATGGGCCGCCGCTGGTATTCCAAGGCTTACGACGTGCGCGAGGATCCCAATGGCCGCCCCTATTACTGGCTATGCGGCTCCGTGGACGACAGCGCTTGCGGCGCAGGCAGCGATATCGAAGCCTGCAACAGCGGCTATGTGTCATTGACGCCCTTAGACGGCGATCTTACCAACTATCAGCGGCTGGAGCAGCTCAAGGGCGTTTGAGCCGCAAGCCGCCTAAGGCGAACAGCGTCAGCGCGTATACCGCCGCCATCATCGCCGCGACGAGCAGGGCGGCGGTATTACTCTGCCCCGACGGCAGCAGCAGCCATGCCGTCAGCGCCGCCGCAACGGCTGCAGCCGGACGCAGCAGCGTTTGCCACCAGCGGATGCGGATATGGGCGATGCGCAGTATTTGCGCGCAGTTGAGGATAAAGCCGCCGCACCAGGCGACGATCACCGCTATTGCCGCGCCGAGTATGCCTAATTGCGGCAGCGTGGTCAGCAGCAGCACGCCGGCGAGCAGTATCACGCCGCCGATGATATTGTTCAGCAGCAGGATGCGCGCCGCGCCCAGGCCTTGCAACACGCTGGCGGCTGTGATCTGTAAATAGAGAAAGACGCCGCCTATCGCCAGCAGCCGTAATATAGGCGCGGCCAAAGGCGCGGTGAACACCGCCGCGCACAGCTGCTCGGCGAAACAGTACAACAGCAGCATACAGGGCAGGGTAAAGGTGACGGCGGCCTCGAAGGCGTCGTTGACGCGCCGCTGCAGCAGCAGCCGCCCCTGCGGGTCGCGGCTCATGCTTTCCGCTACCGCCGGCAGCACCGATACGGTCAGCGCCGCCGTGAACACGCCCGGCAAATGCAGCAGCGACATCGCCACGCCGGCAAAGCGGCCGTAGATCTCGGTGGCGGCGCGCGTATCCCAGCCGGCTGCTTGCAGGCTGAGCGGGATCAGGAAGGCTTGCAGCATCAGCACGATGCTTGATACCAGTCGTCCGCCGGTGGTCGGCAGGCCGAAGGATAGTATATCGCGCAGCTGCGAGGAACGCAGCGCCGCCCCGCGATGACGCAGCCGCCCGCGGCGCGCGCAGATCAGCAGGCACAGCAGGCCGGCCGTTTCGCCGCAAACGGTGGCGACGGAGGTCGCGCCGACGGCGATCTCGACGCTGCGGTCGCAGAGCAGCTTGGCCAGCCAGATACCGCAAACGACGCGCAGCAGCTGCTCGACGTTTTGACTGAGCGCCAGCGTCGATACCTGCCGCACGCCTTGGAAATAGCCGCGATACGCGGAGGCGGCGCTAATGATGAAGATCGCCGGCAGCAGCAGCTTGAAGCACAAGTAAATGCGCGTATCGGGTACAAAATTGCGGATCAGGAAGGCGGACAGCATATAGCCGAGCGCGGTGACCAGCAGCCCGCTCAGCAGCAGCAGCCGCAATCCGGTCTGGAAATATGCGTCGCGCTTGCTGCGGCGCGCGGCGATCAGCTGCGACAGCGCCGGCTGCACGCCCAGCCCGCCGACTACCAGCAGCAGCGAGAACAGCGGCGTGACCATTTCGATCAGTCCCATCGCCTCCACGCCGAGCGTGCGCACTAAAACGATACGATAAAAGAAGCCGAGCCCCTTGACGAAGATATTCGAGGCCAGCAGTAACGCTGTGCCGTATAGCAAGCCTTGTTTCGCGCGTTCGCCTAACATGCTAAAGAATATGAGCGGCGCGGGAAAAATATTTGATAAAAAAAGGATTTTGCCTGTCAATAGATAATATTAACTGTTGGCATTAATAGATAATTAAGCCTTTGAAGGAGGATGTATTTATGAAGGTCTACCCGTCAGAGAAAGTCCGCAACGTCGGTATCGTCGCGCATCAGGGCGCGGGCAAAACCTCGCTGACCGAGGCGATGCTGTTCAATACCGGCGCTATCAGCCGCTTGGGCAAGGTCGAGGACGGTAACACTGTCGCCGACTATCATCCGGAGGAGTTGAAGCGTAAAAGCACCGTCAACACCTCATTAGTAGCCTGCGAATGGCGCGATCATAAGATCAACGTGCTCGACGTTCCCGGCTTTACCGATTTCTTTGGCGAGGTTTCCAGCGTTTTGCGCGTCGCCGACAGTTTGGTGATGGTCTTGGACGCCGTCTCCGGCGTGGAAGTGTCCACGGAGATCATCTGGGAGCTGGCCGACGACAAAAATCTTCCTCTGATCGGTTTTGTCAACAGATTAGATAAAGAAAACGCTGATTTCCATAAGGCGTATGAGTCGATGAAAGAAACTCTGACACGGCAGATCGTGCCGGTACAGCTGCCGATCGGCAAAGAGGCCGGTTTTAAGGGCATGGTCGATCTGATCACGCTCAAGGCTTATGAGTACAGCGGCGGCAAGGCCAAGGAAGTGCCTGTGCCCGCCGATATGCAGGCCGATATCGACCAATACCGCGAAGCGATGATCGAAGCCGCCGCCGAAGGCGAGGACGAGATCATGATGAAGTATCTGGACGGCGGCGAATTGACGCAGGACGAGATCATCCTCGGCCTTAAAGAAGGCGTGAAGAACGCCAAGGTGGTTCCGGTATTATGCGGTTCCGCTACCGCTAATATCGGCGCGGACCGCCTGCTCGATCTGCTGGTCGATTTTGCGCCCTCGCCATTGGCTTTCCTCGATGAAAAGGCCGCCAGCCAACCGACTGCGGTGCTGGTATTTAAGACCATGGCCGACCAGTTCGTAGGCCGCATCAGCATGTTTAAGGTTTTCTCCGGCAAGATCAAGGGCGATTCCGTTCTCTATAACGCCAACAAAAAGGTCGATGAAAAGGTCTCGCAGCTTTCGACGCTGCAAGGCAAATCCGCGCTCAATCTGCCCGAGTTTGCGCTCGGCGATATCGGCACCGTCAGCAAGCTGACCCAAACCACCACCGGCGATACCTTGACCACGCGCGACAGCGGCGTCCTGCTCGAAGGCATAGACTTCGCCGAGCCGAATCTGACCATCGCCATCGTGCCCAAGACCAAGGCCGACGAGGACAAGCTGGGCAACGCCATCAACCGCCTGCTGGAAGAAGATCCGACGCTGCGCTATGAAAAGAGCGCCGAGACCCGTCAGACGCTGCTCACCGGCATGGGCGAGGCGCATATCAATATCGTCATCGACCGCCTGAGCAATAAGTTCGGCGTAGCGGTCGATCCGGTGGAGATCAAGCTGCCGTACCGCGAGACGATCCGCGGCAGCGCGCAGGGCATCGAAGGCAAGCATAAGAAGCAAAGCGGCGGCCACGGCCAATACGGTCATGTCAAGATCGACATTGCCCCCGATTATGATAATGAGTTCACCTTTGAAGAAAAGATTTTCGGCGGTTCGGTGCCCAAGCAGTATATACCGGCGGTAGAGAAGGGGATGCGCGAGTCGCTGGCCGAGGGCATTCTTGCCGGCTTTCCTGTAACGAATATCAAGATCACGCTGGTAGACGGCTCCTATCATGACGTGGACTCCTCGGAAATGGCCTTCAAGATCGCGGCCAATCTCGCCTTCAAGAAGGGCTGCGAGCAGGCCAAGCCGGTATTGCTGGAGCCGGTGATGGACGTTGATATCCTCGTGCCCGATCAGTACATGGGCGATATCATGGGCGATATGAACACCAAGCGCGGCCGCATCATGGGTATGGAGAAGCAGGGCAAGCGTCAGCTGATCCATGCGCAGGCTCCGCTGTCGGAAATGCATCGCTACGCTATCGACCTGCGTTCGATCACGCAGGGCCGCGGCAAATTCACGATGAAGTTCTCCCGCTATGAGGAAGTGCCGGCTAATATCGCCGATAAGGTGATCGCCGCCGCCCGCGCTGAGAAAGAAGCGGAAAAAGACTGATCTTCGAGCAAATACGCATAGCAGTAAACCCCCGACGGCGCTGCGCCGTCGGGGGTTTCTTTGCATATGCGGCGGTGATCGCGCGTAATATCGAATATAGCGATACTATGGGGAGGCGGCGTTATGTCCGTATATTCGCGCGTTTTGATCGTCGTGGCGGCGCTGCTGCTGCTGATCGGGGTCTGCTATTACGCGGCAGCGCGGCCATATGCCGGCGTACCGGCGCAGGCATGGCATAGTTTGTATAACGTATATCCTGACGAGCCGTGGCGGGTCTGAGGCGGCGCAAACGGTGAAGGAAATAGCGGGAACGGGGCGAATATGTTTACATAACCGGTAACGCGGGGTGCGGGAACGACGGCTGAGAACAGACGAGGCGGCGGCATGGCGGCGGATAAGCGGCAAAATAACGATCTGCAATGGGATATCGAGCATTATCTGCAATATTTGGCGCTGGAACGCTCGCTGGCGGAGAACAGCGTTGCCGCTTATCGCTATGATCTGCAGGCATTTGCTGGCTTTTTGGCCGCTAATGGCTGCGCCAAGCTTGAACAGTTGACCTCGGAGCTGATCGGCGATTATCTGTTTTTTGTACGCGCCGCGGGCAAGAGCGTGGCTACGCAGCGGCGGCAGTTGGCGGCGATACGCGGCCTGTGCCGCTTTTTCTCCGGCGAGAAGAAGCTGCGTAAAGACGTAAGCCTGAATATGCAATCGCCCAAGCTGGCGCGGCTGCTGCCGCAGGTGCTGACGCAGGAGCAGGTGAGCCGGCTGCTCGAATTGCCCGATACCTCCAAGCCGCTGGGTATGCGCGATAAGGCGATGCTGGAGATCATCTATGGCTGTGGCCTGCGCGTTTCGGAGCTGATTAATCTCACCGATCACGATATCAACCGCGAGCTCGGCTATCTGGTATGCGTGGGCAAGGGCAGTAAAATGCGCGTCACGCCGGTCGGCAGAGCCGCGCTGGACGCATTCGCCGTATATCGTGAGCAGGCGCGTCCGTTGCTGCTCAGGGGCGGCGCAACGGACAAACTGTTTCTCAATAATCGCGGCGGCGGACTGACGCGCCAGGGCTTTTGGAAGATCATCAAGGCCTATGGACAGCGCATCGGCGTTGATCTATATCCGCATACGATGCGTCATTCGGTAGCTACGCATTTGCTTGAAAATGGCGCTGATCTGCGTATCGTGCAGGAGTTTCTCGGGCATAGCAGCATCGCCACCACGCAGATCTATACGCATCTGGAGAAATCGCGCCTGCTGGGCATTTATAGGCAATATCATCCGCGCGCTTGAGCGGCGCGACCAAAGGAGTATAAATGAGCAGATTTATCATCATCGTCATGGACAGCGTCGGCGTAGGCGCGCTGCCCGATGCGGCCGAATACGGCGACCCCGCCTGCAATACGCTCGGCCATATCGCGGAGCAGGCGGAATTGCGCCTGCCCTGTATGCAGCGTCTGGGCTTGGGCAATATCCTGCCGTTGCGCGGCGTCGAGCCGCAGAGCCGTCCGCTGGGCGCCTATGGCAAGGCGGCGGCCAAAAGCCGCGGCATGGACACCACCTGTGGCCATTGGGAGATCGCCGGCCTGCTGCTCGACCGTCCGCTGCCGACTTTTCCGCACGGCTTTCCGCCGCAGCTGCTGGACAGGCTGAGCGCCGTCTGGGGGCGCGGCGTTATCGGCAATCGCGTCGCATCGGGCACGCAGATCGTTAGCGAGCTGGGCGAGCAGCATCAGCAAAGCGGCGCTCTGATCGTCTATACCTCGGCGGACAGCGTAATGCAGATCGCCGCGCATACCGATACCGTGCCCATCGAGGAGCTGTATGATATTTGCCGTCAGGCGCGGGCGCTGCTGAGCGGCGACTATGGCGTAGGCCGGGTGATAGCGCGACCCTTCACCGGCAGTCCCGGCGCTTATCGCCGCACCGAGCAGCGGCAGGACTTCTCGCTCGACCCGCCGCCGCATGGCCTGCTGCAGGTCGCGCAGGAGGGCGGCGCGCAGGTGGTCGCCATCGGCAAGATCAACGACGTTTTTGCCGGGCGGCATATCGACGCGGCGCTGGAGGGGCATAATAATCGCCAAACCCTGACTTCGCTGGCCAAAGCGCTGCGTGAGCGGCAGCAGCGGGCGCTGATCTTCGCCAATTGCGTCGATTTCGACACCCTGTACGGCCATCGTAATGACGTGGCGGGCTATGCGCGGGCGCTGATGGAATTCGACAGCGGCCTGGAGCAACTGCTGCCGCTGCTGCACGAGGACGACATTCTTGCCGTTACCGCCGATCACGGCAACGACCCGACCACCGGCGGCACCGACCATAACCGCGAGTATGCGCCGCTGCTGCTGTACGGGGCGGGTGTCAAGGCGATAGATCTGGGCATACGCGGCAGCTTTGCCGATCTGGGCGCTACCGCCGCCGATTATCTCGGCTGCGCGGCTTTGCCCGCCGGGGAGAGCTTTTTGCCGTTGATAGCAGACCATAGCAGGAGGAAGAGATAATGATCGAGCCGCAAGTTTTGCAACGACAGATCAACGAGGCCGCCGCCTACGTCAAAAGCCGGCTGCCGCTGGCCGATACGGCGGTGGTGCTCGGCTCGGGCTTGGGCGATTTCCCCGACGGCCTCAGCGAGCGCAGCGAAATAGCTTATACCGAGATACCGCATTTTCCGCAGCCGACAGTACCCGGCCATAGCGGTAAGCTGTACAGCGGCGTCGTGGGCGGCCGCCGTATCCTGGCCTTGAGCGGGCGCTTCCATTACTATGAGGGGCATGACCCGCAAACGGTGGTCTTAGCGGTGCGCGTGCTGCATCAGCTGGGCGTGAAAACGCTGCTGCTGACCAATGCCGCCGGCGGGGTCAATGCCGCGTACAGCGCCGGCGATTTGATGCTGATCAGCGATCACATCAACCTTTGCGGCTACAACCCGCTGCGCGGCCTGCATTGCGCGCAGTGGGGCGAGCGCTTTCCCGATATGACTTGCGCCTATGACAAGGAATTGCGCGAGCTGGCGCGGCAGGTGGCCAAGCGGCATGATATCGAGCTGCGCGAGGGCGTGTATTGCGGTCTGGCCGGCCCCTCGTTTGAAACGCCGGCCGAGATCAGGATGCTGGCGCTGCTGGGAGCGGACGCGGTAGGCATGTCCACGGTGCCGGAGACGATCGCCGCCCGTCAGTCGGGGATGCGCGTGCTCGGCGTGTCCTGCATCACCAATATGGCGGCCGGCATCTCGCCGCAGCCCTTGACGCATCAAGAGGTGATGGATACCGGGCGCGCCGCCATGGGACGCTTTATCACGCTGATCAGCGGCGTGATCGAGGCATTGTAACAGAGGTGAAATTATGAGTATGTATGATATCATCGCCGCCAAGCGCGACGGCCGCGAATTGAGCGCGGCGCAGATCGGCGAATGGCTGCGCGGCGCGGTCGCCGGCAGCGTCCCCGACTATCAGACCGCGGCGCTGCTGATGGCGATACGCCTGCGCGGCCTGCAGCGCGCCGAGACGCATGCCCTGACGCAGGCGATGCTCCATTCCGGCGCTGCCATCGACCTCAGCGATATCGACGGCGTTAAGGCCGACAAGCATTCCACCGGCGGCGTCGGCGATAAAACGTCGCTGATGGTGCTGCCGATAGTGGCGTCGCTGGGGCTGAAGGTGGCAAAAATGTCGGGACGCGGGCTGGGTCATACCGGCGGCACCCTCGACAAGCTGGGCAGCATACCCGGCTTTAACTGGGCGCTGGACGTGGCCGCCTTCAAAAAGCAGGTCACGGATATCGGCATCTCGATCATCGGCCAGACGCGCCAGCTGGTACCCGCCGACAAGCTGCTGTATACGCTGCGCGACGTTACCGCCACCGTTGATTCGATACCGCTGATCGCCGCCAGCATCATGAGCAAAAAGTTGGCTACCGGCGCGGACGTGCTGACGCTGGACGTGAAATTCGGCTCCGGCGCGATCATGAAGCGCATCGAGGACAGCCGCGAGCTGGCGCGGATGATGATCGAGATCGCCGCCGACAGCGGCGTTAAGGCGGCGGCGGTGCTGACCTCGATGGAGCAGCCGCTCGGCTATGCTATTGGCAACGCGCTGGAGGTGCGCGAGGCGCTGCGCATCATGGAGGACGACCCCGAGCTGCGCGGCGGCGACCTGCATACGGTGGTAGTGGCTCTGGCCGCCGAGCTGCTGCGCCTGGGCGGCGTATGCGAAAGCGACGGGCAGGCGCGGCAATTAGCGGCGCGGCAGTTGGCCAACGGCGCGGCGCGCGAGAAGTTTACGCAGATGGTGCGCGCGCAGGGCGGCGACGACGATTTCCGGCATCTGCCGCGGGCGGCGCTGGTCAGCGTCGTGCGCGCCGAGGCGGACGGGGTGATCAGCGCCATCGACGCGGAGCGCGTCGGCATGGCGGCGCTGGAAAGCGGCGCGGGGCGGCATACCAAGGAGCAGCCGATCGACGCGGCGGCGGGGTTGATACTGCATTGCAAGCGCGGGCAGCGCGTGCGGCGCGGCGATACGCTGGCGGAGATACATTGCTCCGGCGCGGAGCGGGGCGAGCGCGCGGCGGCGCTGCTGAGCGGCGCGATCAGCGTCGGCGAGCAGGCCGCGGCGGATGCGCCGCTGATTGCCGGTATTTTCACCACCGACCAGCTTTGATAGGCTTACCACATGTGCCGCAGCAGCTTGAACCACAGGCGGAACACACCGCCGCGCGGCACGTCATTGGCGATATACAGGGCGGCGCTGAGCAATTCGGCGCCGTCTTTATATACGGTCAGCGTGCCCGCCTCCTGCTCGGCGGCCAGCGGCGCGGTCAGACGCGGCAGCGGTTCCACGTTATGCGTCAGCTCGGCCTGTTCGCCGCGGGCGGCGGTATAGCCGATAGCGTCGCGCACATAGAGGTTGACGTGGTCGGCGACGCCCTTTTCCACCGGTACGGTGGCCACGACCTCGCCGGCGGTGAACAGCGGGTAGTATTCAAAGCTGTTGAAGCCGTAATTGAGCAGCTCCATGCTCTCGGTAAAATGCCCCTGCCGCTGCTGGCAGCCGAGTATCACCGAGATCAGCCGCATCCCCTCGCGCTCGGCGGTAGCCACAAGGTTGCGTCCGGCCTCCTCGGTATAGCCGGTCTTGAGGCCGTCCGTGCCCTCGTACCACTTGAGCAGGCGGTTGGTATTCCACAGCACCAGCGGCTTGGGCTCGGGGCGGAACTGATACTCATAGATAGAGGTATAATCGAGGAAGCCGTCCAAATGCACCGCATAATAGGCGAGCTTGCCCAGATCGGCGGCGGTGGTATAATGCTCGTCGTCATGCAGGCCATGCGGATTGACGAAATGCGTATCATTCATGCCCAGCTCGGCGGCCTTATCGTTCATCATCTGCACGAAGCCCGCCATCGTGCCGCCGATGAATTCCGCCATCGCGTAGGAAGCGTCGTTGCCGCTGCCCACGGCGATGGCGATCAGCATCTCGTCGACGCTGCGCACCTCGCCCGGGTACAGATACACCTGCGAGCCGCCCATCGCCGCCGCCTCCTCGGAGACGCTGACCGTATCGTCCTTGCTGATCGCGCCGCTGTTGACCGCCTCTAAGATCAGCGCCAGCGTCATGATCTTGGTCACCGAGGCCGGGTAGCATTTAGCGTCGGCGTTTTGCTCGAATAAGACCTGTCCGCTGGCGCCGTCCAGCAGCAACGCCGACTGCGCATCGAATTGCGGTATATCCGCAGCCGCGGCCGCTGGCGGCGCGGCGCACAGTAATAAAGCGCATACGGCGAAGAAGATGATTTTGCGCATTGATAAGCCCCCCTTTTTTTAATAGTTATGCAGGGTGGGGGACAAAAATACCCCCGCCTAAGCGCCAGACCGTCGATAAACGGCGCGATACTGCGTTACGGCTTTCAGCCAGCGTCGTCACATACGTTTTTAGTATGCTCCTTGCTGGCTGAAAACCGCGCCTTGTCTCGCTTGTTTCTCAACGGTCTGGTAGATAAGATATAATAACCCCCACACAAGCGGGGGTCGGTATACAGCGCCGTTATTCGGCGTAATGGGCGAAATGCAGCCGGCAATAATCCTCGAACAAGGCGGCGGCGCTGCTCAGATAGCGGTTCTTATTGCGCGCCAGCCGCAGCGTGCGGCGGCAGCGCGGCTCGCTGATCGCCACGCGGTTCATGCTGTCGTCGAATACCAGATCAAAGCTGCGCGCCGGAAACAGCGTCAGATAATGATGCAGCTGCGCCATGGCGAGGAACAGCCGGTCGTCCTCGCTGGTGAAGGCGATATACGGCTCAAAGCCGGCCTGCGCGGCGAAATGCAGCAGATTGGCGGTGACGTTGGAATCGGCGGCGGCGGTCTGATAGGGGTAGGGCGCGGTCTCGGCCAGCGTTACGCTCTGTTTGCCGGCCAGCGGATGCTCCTTATGTACGGCCAGCACCAGCTCCTCGCCCGCCAGCTCGATGGAATCCCCGTCCTCTACGCCCTCGGGCAGCGCGAACAGGTAGAAGTCATACTTGGCGATATCCTCGGCGGCAGGGTGGAGATTGTTGTTGACGAACAGCTTGATCTCGGGGTTTTCGGCCTGAAACGAGGCCAGCAGCGAAGGTATGACCAGATTGGCGGCGGCGGCCAGCACCTTGATATTGCGGTCGCCGTCGTCGGAGACGTCCTTGGCCTTTTTCACCGCGTCGTCGATCACCGCCAGCCCGGCGACGATATTCTCATAGAACACGCGCCCGGCCTCGGAGAGGCGGATATTATTGCCCGAGCGCTCGAACAGCGACATACCCAGCTCCGCCTCCAGACGGCTGATCGTCTTGGACAGCGACGGCTGGGATATCCACAGCTCGCGGGCGGCGCGCGTCATGTTTTCATGCCGCGCCGCCGTGCAGAAATATTTGAGTTGTAATAATTGCATCGTTACCCCCCTGGCGAACATACTATAATTCAAAAGCTATGCTGCTATTATAAACTGTTGATAGATAGGTGTAAAGTGTTTATTTGCTTTGAATTATCAGAAAGTTCTTGCCATACGATTTTTCGCGTTTGGTCAAAAATCGCTGATTTTTGTGTATTCCCAGCTACAAAAACTGATATAGACATTTGTCTATACACCTATAGCCGTTTATGTATTAGTCGTTTTGCGCTCGGGAAACTATAATTATCTTTAGGCACAGGCATTCATTTGCTGTGTACTAAAATATTTGGAAGGAGGAATTACATGTCTGAAAAGAAAGAAGAATGGGGAAGTACAATAGGCTACATTCTGTCCGCGCTCGGCATGGCGATCGGTACAGGTAACGTCTGGCGTTTCCCCAGACAGGTCGTTGGTTATGACGGCGGCCCGTTCATGATCGCTTGGTTGGTGGCGTTGTTCGTATGGTCGATCCCGCTGCTGATGGCTGAGGCGATCATCGCCAAGAAGACCCGCCTGGCTCATACCGGCGGCTTCCGCGATTTCATGGGCAAGAAATATGCCTGGCTGGGCATGACCTGCGTAATGATTCTCGTCGCTATCACCGCTTGCTATTCTGTGGTTGTTGCTTACTGCGCTAAATATTTTGTTAATTCAATTAGCGGTGCATATGCGGCTCCCATTACGCCGGAGGCGGCGCAGGCCGCCTGGGATGCTTTCCGCGCCGACCCGGTTCAGGTATTGCTCTTCAATGCCATCACCATGGGTATAGCGGGCGGCGTCGTTTTGCTCGGTATTCAGTCCGGTATCGAGAAGGTCTGCTCGGTCGTTATCCCCGGCCTGTTCATCATCCTCGTCGGCATGACCATCTATCTGTTGGTCAAATACCCCGGTCCGGAAGGCGCTATCGCTGGTTGGAGCGCGCTGTTCGAGCCAAACTTTGGCAAACTGGGTAATTCAGAGATCTGGCTGGCAGCCTTCACGCAATCCGCGTGGTCGACGGGCGCCGGCTGGGGCTTACTGTATATTTACTCAGTATCGGTCAAGGAGAACACCCATGTCGGCAACAATGCGATGGCCGTCGGCGTCGGCGATCAGTTGGGCGCGTTGGTAGCGGCCACCGTGGTCGTGCCCGCGATCTTTGCCGTTGCCGCTGATCCGCTGGCGATCATGGGCTCCAATAACTTTGGCCTGACCTTCATCTGGCTGACCACCACCTTCTCGATGATGGACGGCGGCACGGTCCTCTCCTCGCTGTTCTTCCTGGTGCTGTTCGGCGCCGGCGTTACCTCGATGTTCGCTATGGTCGAGGTCGGCGTGCACAATCTGACGGACTGCGGCTGGAGCCGTAAAAAGGCCGCTGCCGCTGTGATGATCGGCGAGTTTGCCATCGGCATTCCTTCCTGCATCTGGCCCGGCTTCTGGGCGAATCAGGACTGGGCTACCGGCATGGGCTTGCTGTTCGCCGGCCTGCTCTATGCTATCTGCATTATGAAGCATGGCGCGAACAAGGTGCTCGACGAATACATCAACGACGAGTATTCGAGCAAGATCTACAAGATCGGCCGTTGGTGGTCTGTGCTTATCAGACTGTTCCCGGTGTTCTTCGTCTTCCTGTTTGGCTGGTGGACCATTCAGTCCATTGGCTGGTATCCCGGCGAATGGTGGAATCCGTTCCTGGCTGAGTCCACCGGTACGTTCTACGCCTGGGTTATCGTTTACTGCCTCGCCGGCTTCATTCTGACCAAGCTCTTCATGAAGAAGTATAAGAGCGGTCCGATGACTGTAGAAGAATAGGTAAAGGAGGATATAACATGTCAGCATTAGCATGGATCATCATGATCATCATGATTTTCGGCGAGTTAGGCTGGTTCATTTGGTTAGCCTCCGTTGCCGCGAAAGAAAAGTAAAGCTTCTCTTTCAAGACCGGCTCCCATCTCGGGAGCCGGTCTTTTTCCGCGCGTTCCGTTTGCCGCTTGTCTTTTGCGCGCTTTTGCGGTATCATAGGTACTATGATCGAGCAAAAGGACTATAATTATAAAAGCGTCGCCGCCCTGGACGCGGAATGGCTGCCGCATCGCGGCGTCAGCGATTATTGGCTGATACAGGCGCGGCTGTATGACGCGGCGCTGCCGCTGGCCGAGTATATGCTGGATATCAGCCTGCATAAGCAATTTGCGGGGCTGGGCAGCTATTTCGAGCTGTATTGCGGCCTCGGCGATATAATAGGCGGGATCAGGCATCAGGCGCGGCGGTATTTTTCCTGGCCGGCGGCGGAGAACGGCGGCATAGCCATCGACGCGGAGAGCATACTCTGCGGCGAGACCTTGCAGCTGCTCGACGACGGCAAGGCGATGGCGCTGCTGCTGGATACCGGCGAGGCGCGATTACAACTGCGGCTGGACAAGGCGGACGAAGTGCTGCTGGGCGGCAAATGCCGCATCGAGCTGGACGGGCAGCGGCTGGGCGATCAGCGGCTGCTGGGCGCGGCCAGCGTCAATATGCCCTGCGCCGGGAGGCTGCGGCTGGGCGATAAGGAGCTGCGGTTGACGGGCGCGGGCGCGTTCATCCGCAGCTACGGGCGGATGCCGCTGCAGCAGGCGCGCTTTCATTGGGAATGCTTCCGCCTCTATCTGGACGACGGGCGCAAATATATCTTCTATGAATTCCCCTATGCCGGACACCGCGCGGGCATTTATATCGACAAGCGAAATCAACCGCAGCGCTGCGATGATTTCAGCGTCGAATACACCGATTATACTGAGATCGACGAATGGCGTTTTGCGCATACCTGGTACCTCAAATGCGACAGCCATTTCCCCCGGCAGCTCTATTTTCTGCCGCTGCTCAAGGATCAGGCGACGCTGCCGACCACGCACGTTATGCTCGGCGTGTATAATTACAACGCCCAGCGCATGGGCTATGCCTTTGCCGAGGCGATGCCCGGCGCGCGCAATGAGCTGAAAAAGATCCCGCTCAAGCTGTACCGCGATTATTAGCGGCGGCGGCAAGGGACGGGATAAAAAAGAAAAACGACGGCCATTAGGCGGCGCGCCGCCTAATGGCCGTCGTTTTTATGCGTATGGACAGCGAGCGCCGTCAAACAGGCTGCTCCGGCTCCAGCAGTTGGCGGTATAAGCGCGCGGTCTCCGCGTCGAAGGCGACGAAGTAGACCTTATTGACGCTGGGATGCGCCGCGAGAAAGGCCAAGACCGTGTCCACGGCGATGCGCGCGGCCTGCGGTCTGGGGTAGCCGTAAACGCCGGTGGAGATGGCGGGAAAGGCGACGCTGCGCAGCTTGAACTGCTCGGCCAGCAGCAGCGAATTGGTATAGCAGGCAGCCAGCTTGGCCGCCTCGTCATGTTGGCCGCCCCGCCAGATCGGCCCCACGGTATGGATAACGAAGGGCGCGGGCAGGCGATACCCGGCGGTGATCTTGGCCTCGCCGACCGCGCAGCCATGCAGCAGGCGGCATTCGGCCAGCAGCTCCGGCCCGGCGGCGCTGTGGATAGCGCCGTCTACGCCGCCGCCGCCCAGCAGCGAGGGATTGGCGGCGTTGACGATAGCGTCCACGCCCATCTTGGTGATATCGCCCTGATACACGCTGATCCGCGCTTTTGTTTTGTCAACTCCGGTCATCGGCAGCCCTCCTTGTAATTAAGTACATTCTACCACCAATATCATGAATTTTCAATTATTTGTCATGCGGGCGTAGAATATGCTATGATTATGCTGTAAAATCAGGCGAAGAGGAACAGCGTATGACCTTGACTTTAAGCGAATTCATCGCCGCGATGGCCGATAATCCGATATTGACGATCACCGTATTGCTTAATCTGGCCGTAATTCTCGTAAACGGTTGGACGGATGCGCCCAACGCCATTGCTACCTGCGTTTCTACCCGCTCGATGACGCCGAAAAAGGCGATCGCGATGGCGGCTGTGTTCAACTTTTTCGGCGTTTGCCTGATGACTCTGATCAACGCTACCGTCGCCACCACCATTTACCGCATGGTCGATTTTGGCGGCAATTCGCAGGACGCGCTGATAGCGGTATGCGCGGCGATGTTTGCTATCGTCATCTGGGCGACCGCGGCCTGGTATTTCGGCATCCCCACCAGCGAATCTCATGCGCTGATCGCCGGTATCACCGGCGCGGCCATCGCGCTGCAGGGCGGTATGTCCGGCGTCAACGGCGCGGAATGGATAAAGGTGATATACGGGCTGGGGCTGTCGACGCTGCTGGGCTTCGGCCTCGGCTTTGTTATTGCGCGCGGCATGAATTATTTCTCGCGCAACCTCGATTTTCAAAAGGGGCAGGCTAATTTCGGCAGGGGACAGGTGGCCGCCGCCGCCGGTATGGCCTTCATGCACGGCGCGCAGGACGGGCAGAAGTTCATGGGCATCTTCTTCCTCACCATCATCCTCGCCTCCGGCCAGAGCACCGGCGGCGAGGTGGAGCTGCCGCTGTGGATGATGATAGTCTGCTCGCTGGTGATGGCGCTCGGTACCTCTATCGGCGGTATGCGTATCATCAAATCCGTGGGCATGAAAATGGTACATCTGACCAAGCAGCAGGGCTTTTCCTCGGATATGGCGGCGGTGGTATGCCTGTTTCTCTCGTCATGGTTCGGCATACCGGTATCGACGACGCATACCAAGACCACGTCGATCATGGGCGTGGGCGCGGCCAAGCGCCTGTCGGCCGTCAACTGGGGCGTGGTCAAGGAGATGGTGCTGACATGGCTGCTGACCTTCCCCGGCTGCGGCTTGATCGGCTTTTTGATGGCGAAGGTGTTTCTGGCGGTGTTTTAGTACATAAACAGAAAGGATATATCATGGCTAAAGATAAACGCGGTCATTTCAATTACTTTGAGGCCTTCGAGAGCATGGCCAAATGCTCGGCGCGAGCGGCGGAAATGCTGGTACGAATACTCAGCGATTTTGACCCGTCTAAGGTCAAGGAGAGCATGGAGCTGATGCATACTATCGAGCACGAGGCCGACCAGCAGCATCATATACTGCTGGAAAAGTTAGCGCGGGAATTTATCACGCCGATCGAGCGCGAGGATATCGTCACCATGGGGCAGGAATTAGACGAGATCACCGACTGCATCGAGGACGTGCTGCTGCGCATATATATGTTCAACATCAAGCTCATCCCCGACGAGGCGCTGCAAATGGCCAAGATCATCAGCCAATGCTGCTCCGCTTTGCAGGTGGCGTTGAGCGAATTTGCCGACTTCAAGAAATCGACCAAGATCAAGGATATGATCATCGAAGTCAACCGGCTGGAGGAAAGCGGCGACGCGCTGTACGTCGAGGCCAACCGCAATCTCTATACCGGCAGCCATGACGCGATCACCATCACCTCATGGACGACCACCTTCACCCGTCTGGAGAAATGCTGCGACGCTTGCGAGCACGTGGCCAACGCCATGGAAACGATCATGATGAAAAACTCGTAAGCTGCGGGTATAACATAATACAAACATAAAACCGCCCTAAGGCGCGCCGCCTAAAGGCGGTTTTGTTGTGTCAATGACATATTTGTCATTGCGAAGAAGCGCGGATTTTGTTATAATGACGACAAAGAAGGGGGTGAGCCGATGCTGTTTTGCGAAAAGCTGGATAAGCTGTTGACGGCGCTGGGCAGGAGCAACGCCGAGCTGGCCAGGGCTTCGTCTCTGGACGCCTCGCTGATCAGCCGTTTCCGTCAGGGGCGGCGCGTGCCGTCCGTCGGCAGCGCACAACTGCATAAGCTGTGCGACGGCCTTGAGGCGCTGCTTGCGGCCAGCCCCGATAGCGCAAAGCTGCTGCAAACATGCGCCGGAGGCAGCGTACAGCTCAAAGAATGGCTGCTGGCCGAGGATTCGGGACTGCGCCCGCGGCGGCAGCGGCAGGACGCGGCGGAGGCCTGGCAATCAGCCATACCCGCCGAATTCGCGGCGCGGCTCGATATGCTGATGCGTCGGCTGGGGCTGAGCAATGCGCGCATGGGCGAATATCTGAACGTGGACGCTTCGCTGATCAGCCGTTGGCGCAGCGGTCTTCGCCAGCCCGCGCAGGATGGCGCATTGGCGGCGGAGGCGGCGCGGCTCCTGGCGGCGCGTATCGAGCGGCATCCGCAGGCGGAGCAGCTGCGCGAGCAGCTGGGAGCCAGCGGCGGAGAGGATTTGGCGGCGCTGATATTGGGCGGCAGGAAGGCCGGCGGTACGGCGGCGGCCGCTATGCGCGGGCGAGAGCTGCTCAAGGCCATAGGCAGCGCGCTGCTGACGGAGACGCAGCCGTATCAGCACACGCTCAATTCGATAGCGCAGGGGCGCGGCGAGACGCTCGGCGGACAGAGCTTCTACGGCTTGGACGGACTGCGTCAGGCGATGATCACCAGCATTGCGCAATTTGCCGCGGCTTCGCCCGGCAAGCCGGCGTATATTTACGCCGGTATCGCGGACAGCGTTTTATACGCCGACCGGACGTTCGAGGATAAAATGGGCGCGTTATGCGCAGCGGCGCAGCGGCAGGGTCTGCAAATGACCGTCATTCATTGCGGACGCTCGATGAAGCAGGATTTGCCGCAATTATTGCGGCGCTGGCTGCCTTTTTACAGCGGCGGTCTGGTCGAGCCGTATTATCTGCAATTGGACGAAAGGACGCTGACTGCGCCGCTGATGCTGTTTGGCGACAGCGCCGTCATCAGCGGCAGCGGCGGCGCGGAGGGCGAGGACGGTTTCTATCAGTATTGCCATGGCGAGAGGCTGCGGCAGGCCGCTTACAGCCAGTTCAAGCTGTTGCGCGGGCAAGCCGTGCGGCTGCTGGAGATCTACGGCGCGGCGCGCCCCGAGGCCTATTTGCGCGCGCTGGACGAGCATGGGCGGGACAGCGGCGACAGCTACGCGCTGCGCGATACGCTGCCCTTGGCGGCGCTGTCCACGCAACAGCTGACGGAGATGCTGGAGCGGCTGGAGCGCGACTATGAGGTCAAGGCGCGCGTGCTCAACTATCATATGCAGATGCGCGAGCAGCTCTATCATAAATTGCGCGCCGGACAGATGACGGAGACGCTGTATATCGCCGACCGCGAGCATCTTTATGCCGATATTCCCGGCGTTATCTGCGAGCAGCGGCTGTATTGCACGGCGGCGGAAGCGCAGGCGCAGCTCAGCTTTCTCCGTGAAACTGCCGCGCGTAATCAAAACTATCACCTGAATCTGCTCGAGCAAGCGCCGCCCTTTCCCGGCTTGCAGTTTGAGCTGCGCGGCCAGCGGTTGCTGCTGCGCAACGATCAGCGGCGTATCGCGCTCGGCCTTGATGACGGGGAGCTGGCCGCCGCCGTCCGGCAGTATTGCGAATAAGCGAAACGCATACAAAAACACGCTGTCCATTTAGGCGGCGTGTTTATTATGTAGAGTAGCTGTTTAGAGCAGGTCTTGGAACAGCGCGCGCGACGGCTCCAAATAGCTGAGATCAGCAGTCGAGCCGGTCTTTTCGCAGATATTGGCGATGGCGGTGCGTTTCTTGCCCAAGGCGGCGCGGCGCAGTTTGTCGAGATTGCCCTCGGGAAGCTCCTTGAATTCGAGCACGCCCTTGGCGCGAGCTAAGTCGAGCAGCCGCCGTCCCTTATCGCTGCGCACGATCAGCTGATTCCAGCCCTTGTCGACCTCCCAGCCATCGGCAGAACGCGCGCCGCCCACCGAGACGTCGGCGAATTCGGCGGTCAAGTCGCTGCAATAGCGGCAATTCTCCTTGACCAGCGGATATACTTCGTCCAGCTCAACTTTATGGCAGGCCTGTTGTTCCTGCAGCTCCAGACAATGATACTTGCTGGGCAAAATATCCATATGCCGCAATTGTTCGCGGTCGCCGTGTCGTTCGGCCAGCTGCTCCAGACCCCGCCAATCGAGACCCCAGCCGCAGAACAGGCCGAATACCATCGCCACGTTCTGCACGTGATGATCGTCCTTGTCATATGGCTTGGACAGCATCTTGTATACCGCCAGCGTCTTACACGGAGTGCCGACCACGCCTAATTTATGGTAGCGGCCGGCTTGCAGCTCGCGGTTGAGCACGGCCAGCGTCGCCGGTATCTGGAAGCTGCTGCCGGCGCAAGCGCGGATCTGCTGCTCGGTGGCGGCCAGTACGCCCGCCGCGTCAAGGCTGCCTTGGCTCTTGGTCAGCACGGCCGCGTCAATGAAGCCCTCGGCCAGCGCCAGCGTGAGCAGGGCGGTCATCGTGCCGCCATGCTGGGCGTTAGCGCGGATACTGCTGTCGGCGGCGCGCGTCAGATACAGGCCGAGAAAAGGACCCAGCTCTGGCAGCACGCTGCCGGCGGCGAAGAATTGCTCGCGCAGCGCGGCGATATCCAGCGGCATCCGCGGGCAGAAGGCCAGACAGCGGCCATTCTCGCGGTCGCAGTCGAAGAAGTGCAGGGTACGCCCCTGATGCGAGCGCCAATAGGGGCATAATTCCTGACAGGCGCCGCAGTTGGCGCACAGGCCGGCTTTGATGACCTTGTTTTCCAGTTCAATAGTGCTGATCATATTATCCCTCGCTTATCGTCAAGTCAAAACTACTAACAGCCCGTTGACCGAGATCGTCAAAAGCTCGGGCGCAGGGTCGGGTATATAGGTGGCGAGCGGATAATTCAGCCCGCAGAGGCGCTCGTCGATGATGTATTGATAGCCGCCGGCTTTCTTCTGGATGAAGCCGCGCTCATAGAGCAGGCGGCTGATCTGGTTGAAGGTGATATCCGTGGGCAGCTCCATGTCGATATGGCTGCCGTTGAGCGGATGGAGCAATCTCACTTGCTGCATTTGCTGGCTCATAGTTTCCTCCTGTTACAGCTGCTTGACGACGGCGTTATAGCCCATCTCATAGGCCTTTTGATTCAGCTCCAGCAATTCGCCCTTGAAGCGCTGCCGCAAGGCTGTCTCAAAGTCTTTGCGCTGCATCGGCACGATGTCGAGCGCGGTCAGCGCGCCCATCAGCGCGATATTCGCCGCCTTGGAGCTGCCGGCCTGCGCGGCGATATCCGCCGCCGCTACCGGGAATACGCCGTCGCACAGTTGGCGCAATTCCGCGTCGATCTGCTCGATCGTCGGATAGCTGTCCTCGCCGATCAGTACGCTCAGCGGATACACCGGACGCGGGTCATAGATGACCTTGGTCTGGCCGCTGCCGTATTCGCGCGCCATACGCAGCGATTCCAGCGGCTCGAAGCCGATGATCACATGAGCCTCGCCCTGCGAGATCAGGACGCCGAGCTCAGTTTGCTGCGAGATGCGGATATGGCTCATCACCGAGCCGCCGCGCTGTGACGCGCCGTAGGTCTCGCCAATGGCGACGATATAACCGCCCTCGACCATCGAGGAGCCGAGCAGCTCGGAAGCGAGGATATTACCCTGTCCGCCGATGCCGCAAACCACGATGTTCAACGGGTCATGGCTAAGCCGTTTGCTCATTATTGCTCACCGCCTTCCACCTTGATCGCGCCTGCCGGACAGAGCTTGGCGCAAACGCCGCAGCCCACGCAGACTACCTCGTCGATCTTGGCCTTGTTATGCTCGAAATCCCATGAATTGCCGGGGCAATTCCAGACCCGCGAGCAGAATTTGCCGCAGCCGCAGTCCTCGCCGCGGCATATATCGGGATCGACCCATACCTTCTTCCTGACCGCGGATTTGGCGGCCAGCGTAGCGCAGGGCTGACGCAGTATCAGCACCTTCATGCCGGTTTGATGCAGCAGCTTGTTCACCAGCTCGGTGGTCTCCTCGACCTCGAAGGGGTCGGCGACGGTCACCGAGCAGCCGATAGCTTCAACGATCTTCTGTATTGACAACGGCGGTACTTGGTCGCCCATCGCCGTCAGGCCGGTGCCGGGATGCGGCTGAAAGCCTGTCATCGCCGTAGCCGAATTATCAAGAATGATGAACAGCATATTGGCGTTATGATATTGGGCGTTGACCAAGCCGGGCAGGGAAGAGTGGAAGAAGGTAGAATCGCCGGCCATCGTCAGCACCGTCTGCTTGAAGCCGTAGGCCGTGAGCTGACCCAGGCCCTCGGCTGAATTGACGCCGGAGCCCATGCAGTTGATGAAATGATAGCCGTATTGTCCGGCGCGTTGTCCGGCCATCGTATAGCAGCCGATATCGCCGATCACTACGCCCGGCAGCTCGTCCATCTTCAGCGCGCGCTTGAGCAGGAAGAAGGTGGCGCGATGCGGGCAGCCGGCGCAGAAGGTCAGCTCGCGCTCCGGCAGCTCTATCGCCTGCTCGACATGGCGGCGCGCATCGGGCAGCGTGGTATGGCAGAAGGCGGCTACAGCGCGCTTGACCACGTCAGGAGTCAGCTCGCGTACACGCGGCAGCACAATGCCGGCTTCGCGTCCGGCGATCTCGATGTCAAGACGCAGCTTGCCGCATAGCGCCGCGATATTGCGCTCGATAAAGGGATCGACTTCCTCGATCACCAGCAGGCGTTTGCAGGGGCGCAAATGCTCGGCGAGCAGCCGCTCGGGCAGCGGCCACAGCGAGGCCAGGGTCAGCACGCCGACCTTGCCGGTGAGATCGAGGCTCGTCAGCGCCTCCTGCGTATACAGGCGGCCGGTGCCGCCGGTGATGATCAGCGTTTCGGCGCCGGCGGGGCCGGAATAGTGGTTGAACGGATTATCCTCGGCCAATGCGCGGGCGCGGTCTAATTGCTCGAGCATATACTCATGCCGCCAATTGATGCAGACCATGCGCTCCCACTCGCCGATATGGCGGAACGGACGCTGCGCTTTGGGCAATTCGCCGAGTTTGACTCCGCCGCGTCCGTGGCAGATGCGCGTGGTAATGCGCACGATCACGATCTGCCCCAGTTGTTCCGAAAGCTCAAAGGCGTAGGGGATGATATCCTTGCTCTCTTGCAGGCTTGACGGCTCCAAAAGCGGCACGCTGGCGGAGATCGCCATATGCCGCGAATCGAATTCATTGGTGCTGGAATGCGAGCTGGGGTCGTCCGAGGTGACTACCACCAGACCGCCCTTGACGCCGGATAAAGCGCCGCAATGCAGGGCGTCGCCGACCACCAGCAGGCCGTTTTGCTTAACGATGCAGATCGAGCGCGCATTGGCAAATGAAGCGCCCAAACAGGCTTCCAGCGCTACGGTCTCATTGGCCGACCATTCCGCGTAAAAACCGCGCTCTTTGGCGATATTACCGAGTATGCCGAGTATTTGCGAGGAAGGGGAGCCGGGATAAGAGGCTGCAAAATGTATGCCGGCTTCTACCGCGCCTCTGACTACCGCTTCGTTACCCTGCATCAAGTAGGTCTTGCCGGGAGCGTCGATCTTGGTCATCCATTCCATATAGGCTTCACCGTTCCTTTCGCTTTACATATTAACATAGGATCGCTGAAAACTCCAGAGGAATCATCGAGAAAATGATTTTTCGCGCCGTAGGATGGCGCTTAACCGTAAAACTCAAGAGAAGTATCGCTGATAATTTGCATCGCCATAAACAAAGAATACGCCGCGTGGTTTGCGCCGGCCGTTGTACTGTGATACAATAGGCAAAACGGATGGCGCGAGTTGTCGTCAGATGAGAGGGGGCGGTAAGGTTGCTGCTCAGACAGATGAAATATTTTGCAGCGGTCGTTGACTGCAACAGCTTCACCGAGGCCGCCGAGCAATGCTATATCTCGCAGTCCGCCATTTCTCAGCAGATACAGGCGCTGGAAAAAGAGCTGGGCGTGCAGTTGATCGTGCGCCGCAATCGCAGCTTTTCTCTGACGCCTGCCGGAGAATACTTCCACCGTCAGTGCCGCCTGACGCTGGACGAAATAGACAGCATTTGCCGGGAGACAGTACGCATCGGTCAGGCGGATGAGTCGCGTCTGCGCATCGGTTATCCCAAGAATTACAGCGGACGCGAACTCCATGAGGCAGTAGCAGAATTTTCCGGGCTGTACCCGGAGATCGCGATCGACATCGTGGCCGGTACGCATGAGGAGCTGTATGACCTGATCCGTTTCGGCGGCGTCGATCTTGTCATCAATGACCAGCGGCGCGCCTTTTCAGATGAGTATGAAAACTTCATCCTAAAAGAATGCGATTGTTTCGCTGAAATATCCGGCAACAATCCTCTCGCTGACCAAGTGCGATTGACCTTGGATGAGCTAAAGAGAACGCCCTGCATTTTGATCACGCCCCCGGAGCAACGGGATACGGAGCAGAATTATTACCGGGACACTCTCGGCTTCGCCGGCAATTTTCTGTTTGCGGAAAACCTCGAGGAAGGCCGTCTGATGGTGCTGGGCAACCGCGGCTTTCTGCCCATTGAAAACGTTGGTACCCTGCCGCCCGTGATGTCTACTACCAAGAGGATACCGTTGTTCAAAGGAGAGCGCCCCATCAAACGAAACATCTGCGCTTTCTGGCTGAAGCACGCTACGAATTACTATATTGAAGAATTTGCCACCACGCTGCACCGTCTGATCGAGCAGCGAGAAGCTTAAGCATAGTCCTGCACAGAGTCCCGAAAGGGGCTCTCAGCGTGTCGATAAACTTCGCAAAAGTTTGTCACAGCGTCCCATCCGTCCTCGGAGTATGTTTTAATACGCCTGCGTCCGGCTGTGCCGCTGTTCCTGCTTCTGCTCGTTTCTCGGCCCGCTGTACCTTTGTTGATGGTCTGAGAGTCCCGAAAGGGGCTCTGTTTTTTTATTCCCATTCGCATAAGTTGTACTTATCATAAACGCGCGAAATAAAAATTGTTGTCGCCCGGCGGAGCTTTTATAATATAAAGCGACTTGATATAGTTATCTTATCAGCAGTATGGTAAAGGAGGAAAGCTGTAGTGACAGAGATCAAAAGAAACTTTGGCTTTGGCTGTATGCGTTTGCCCATGCGGGACGGAAAGATAGACACAGAGGAACTCACCCGGATGGTGGGCGCATTCATGGAAAACGGCTTCAACTATTTTGACACGGCGCATCCATATCATGGCGGAGAAAGTGAAAAGGCATTAAAAACATGCCTGACCAGCCGTTATCCAAAAGACAGCTATATTTTCACAGATAAGCTGTCTACTCATAACTTTACCAAGCAGGAGGACATACGCCCGCTGTTTGCCAGCCAGCTTGCGGCCTGCGGCGTGGAATACTTCGATTACTACCTGATGCACGCGCAGAGCGCCGATCTCTTTGCTAAATTCAAACGCTGCCGCGCTTATGAGACGGCGCTGGAATTTCTGGCCGAGGGGAGGATAAAGCATTTCGGCATCTCCTTCCACGACAAGGCTGCGGTGCTGGAGCAGATACTCACCGAGTACCCGCAAATTGAAGTAGTGCAGATCCAGTTCAACTATCTGGACTATGACGATCCCGCCGTGGAGAGCCGTAAATGCTACGAGGTCTGCCGCAAATACGGCAAGCCGGTCATCGTCATGGAACCGTGCAAGGGCGGCAACCTGGTCAAGCTGCCGCCGAATATTTCCACAGTTCTCGAAAAGCTGCGCGGCGGCTCAAACGCCAGCTATGCCATGCGCTTCGCCGCCGGCTTCCCCGGCGTCATGATGGTGCTGTCCGGCATGGGCAGCATGGAAATGATGCTGGATAATATCAGTTACATGAAGGACTTTCAGCCTCTTGATGAAACGGAACAGGCGGCGGTGAAAAAGGTATGCGAGCTGTTCCGCGCTCAAAATATGATTTCCTGTACAGCCTGCCGCTACTGCACGGACGGTTGCCCGGAACGCATCCTGATTCCCGACCTGTTCGCCTGTATGAACGCGAAGCGCACCTTCAACGACTGGAACGCAGACTATTATTACGGCAGCGTACACACCGTCAACAACGGCAAAGCCTCCGACTGCAGCAAATGCGGCAAGTGCGAGGAAAGCTGCCCGCAGCATCTGCCGATCCGCAGGCTGCTTGAAGATGTGGCCAAAGAATTTGAAAGAAGATAGAACAGCAGATCATGGAAAGGAGAAATGATATGAAAAAAACTATTGTCATCGTTATGAGTTTAGTATTTGTCCTGTGTGCATTGGCGGGCTGTGGAAGCGCAGGCACGTCAGGTGCGGAGAGCAGCAATACCAACGAAAACGCCCCGACCCAAAGTATTTCTGATAGTCAAAGCGGAAGCAATGCCGAAAGCGGACAGACAGAACAACCGACGGCCAACGAACAATCGGATGAAACTGCTGAACCGGAAGAAGGCGGGGTGCTTGTCGTGTACTATTCCGCTACGGGAAATACTGAGGGTGTGGGCAATCGAATCGCTGCGCTGACGGGTGCGGACGTATTTGAACTGGAGCCTGTTGACCCTTACACCTCGGAGGATCTGGTCTGGAGCAACAGCGCAAGCCGCACGGCGCAGGAGTACGCCAACCCCGAAACCCGCAACGTAGAGCTGGTCGCCAATACGGTGGATAACTGGGACAGCTACGATAC
>JAUNBC010000030.1 GCA_030527285.1 Bacillota bacterium
ATTCCAGCCGCAACAGCCAGCAAAACTCCAGCCACAACGAACAGCGGTAGTAGCGGCGCAAATGACGGCGGCAAAAAGAGGGCGCACAGCGTCCTCTTTTGCTGTGTATAGCAATATATGCAAACATTTTGCCAAAAAAGCGGTAGAATTCTATAATCATCGGTGCGATAATAGGCATAGACACTTCGAACACGAAAGGCAAAATTATGCCCCTGATCAAACCGATGAGCGAGGATTTGAGCGAGTTCCTGCGCGACGAGTCGCGCAACAGCGGCCATGCCGATACGATCTCTTTCCCCGCCTGCGAGGACGATATCATCGCCATACTGCGCGAGCTGCACGACCGGCATACCCGCGTCACCATACAGGGCGGGCGCACCGGTCTGGCGGCGGCGGCAGTACCGGATGGCGGACATATACTCAATCTTTCGCGCTGCAATAAGCTGCTGGCGATGCGCGAGCAGAACGGCCGCTTTTATCTCACCGTACAGCCCGGGCTGGTGCTGTCGCAATTGCGCAAGGCGCTGGAAACGCGCAAGCTCGACGTTTCCGCCTTTGACACGGAGTCGCTGGCCGCCTGCCACGCCTTTGCCACGGCGGGCGGGCAATTCTTCTCCCCCGATCCCACCGAAACTTCGGCGATGCTCGGCGGCATGGTAGCCTGCAACGCCTCGGGCGCGCGCAGCTACTTCTATGGCGCGACGCGCGAGCATATCAGCGCGCTGCGCGTGGTATTAGCCAACGGCGAAACGCTAACGCTGCGGCGCGGGCAGCTGTTCGCCGCCGGCCGCCGCCTGACGCTGCATACCGAGCAAGGCGGGCGCTATGACTTGACCCTGCCTACGTACCGCATGCCCGCCGCCAAGAACGCCTCCGGCTATTATATTGCCGATAATATGGACGCTATCGACCTGTTCATCGGCTCCGACGGCACGCTGGGCGTGATCAGCGAGATCGAACTGGAGCTATTGCCGCTGCCCGCAAAGATCTGGGCGCTGACCTGCTTTTTCGGCCAATGGCAGCAGGCCGCCGATTTCGTCGGGCAGCTGCGCGCCGCGCTGCCGCGTCAAAGCTCGCCGATAGCCGCCATCGAATACTTCGACAGCGGCGCGCTCGAGATACTGCGCAAACAAAAACAACTGTCCGGCGTTTTTGGCAATTTGCTGGACATTGACCCCTCCTATGGCGTGGCCGTATATCTGGAGCTGCATTGCGCGGACGACGAGCAGGCGCTGCGTTTGCTGCGGCAGATCGGCGATATTGCGACGCTGGCCGGCGGCGATATGCGGCATAGCTGGGTGGCGCGTAACGCCGGAGACCGCGAGCGGCTGATCTTCTTCCGCCATGCGGTGCCGGAGGCGGTGAATATGCTGATCGACCGGCGCAAGGCCAACGACCCCGCCGTGGTCAAGCTCAGCACCGATATGTCCGTACCGGACGGCCGGCTGCGCGAGACTATGCAGATGTACGTCGATACGCTGCGCGACAGCGGCCTGGAGTACGCCACTTGGGGGCATATCGGCGACAATCATCTGCATATCAATATCCTGCCGCGCGACGCCGCCGATTGCCTGACCGGCAAGCGCCTGTACGCGGAATGGGCCGCGCGCATCAGCGCTGCCGGCGGCGCGGTATCGGCCGAGCATGGCGTCGGCAAGATCAAAGCGCCCTTTTTGCAAACGATGTACGGGCGGCGGCATATTGTGGAAATGGCGCGGCTCAAACAGCAGCTCGACCCCTATTTCCAGCTTGGAGCCGGCAATCTGTTCGCCGCCGATATACTGAACGGCTGACCGTCTATGCAAAAAGCCCTGTGTAAACAGGGCTTTTTCTTCCGCTATAAACTGCCGGCAATAAGCGCGTAAACGCCGTCGCTGCGCCGTTGGCGCTATTTGAAGATCAGCCGCGCCAAGAAGATCAGCAGGCAAGCGCCGCCGATCGACACCAGCAGGCCGCCCAAGCTGAAGCCGGCGCCGCCGATGCCCAGCAAGCCGGCCAGCCAGCCGCCGAGCGCGCTGCCGACGATACCAATGATGATATTGCCGATCAGGCCGCTTTTGGACTTCATGATCTTACCGGCGATAAAGCCGATCAACGCGCCTACCGCTAACCAAATGATCAAACTGAGAATATTCATCTTCTTCCTCCTTTCAATGATGCTGAAATTATGATATGCAAATATCTGACTGGCGTTCGTAACAGTTAGCCTGCGGCGGCTAACTATTCTTCCTCCATTAGTTTACCATTTTTTCCGCGCTGCCGCAATTCAAATAATAGCGTTTTCGAGCAGTAAATCAGCATTTTTTCTTTTCATTTCCGGCAAAGCATGTTATGATAAATGAATATTTATAATCACTATCGTCAGGGGAACCGTTATGTGCCCTACCATACTCGAAGTCGATATGCGCAAATTGGCGCATAATATCGACCATATCGTCAACACCGTACATAATGCCGGCCTAAGCTGCGCCATCGTCAGCAAATGCGTGCTCTCCGACCCGCGTATCGCCGCCTTGATCGACGCGTCGGCCGCCGACTATATCGCCGACGCGCGCCTGCCCAATCTGGCCGCCCTGCATTGCGCCAAGCCGCGCTGGCTGCTGCGCATCGCCGCGCCGTCCGAGGTCGAGGCCGTGGTCGGCAGCTGCGAGCTTAGCCATCACAGCGAGCGCTATACGCTCGGCCTGCTGGCGGAAGCCGCAGCCAGACAGGGCAAGCGGCATAAGGTAGTGCTGATGAGCGACGTCGGCGACCTGCGCGAAGGCATCATCTACGATGATACGGAGCTGCTGCTCGCCACCGCCCAGCAGGTGCTGGAATCGCCGTATCTGGAATTATACGGTTTAAGCTGCAATCTCTCCTGCTTCGGCGGCATACTCCCCGATCAGAACAATATGACGACGCTCCACGCCCTGGCCGAACAAATACGCCGCCGTTTCGACATCGAGCTGCCGCTGATATCGGGCGGGGCAACCAGCTCCCTGCCGCTGCTCGCGCAGGGACGGATGCCGCGCGGCGTCAACAATCTGCGCATCGGCGAGGCGGCGCTGTGCGGCTATGACACCTCCGGCCGGCAGGCGGTGCCCGGCTGCTATCAGGACGCCTTCACCCTGCAAGCCGAGCTGATCGAATTACAGCTCAAGCCGAGCGTACCCATCGGCCGCAGCGGCGTCAACGCCTTTGGCGAGACGGTGGTATTCCCGGAGCGCGGCAGACGGCTGCGCGGTATCGTCAGCATCGGCCGCATGGATACCGACTTTACGGCGCTCACCCCACCGGAAGGCGTGGAAATACTCGGCGCCAGCTCCGACCATATGATACTCGACCTGCAGCAAGCCGGCGGGCGCTATCGCCTCGGCGATCATATACCCTTTGGCGTCGGCTACAGCGCCTTATTGCGCGCCTGCGCCGGCCCGTTCATCAGCAAACGCTATATCGGCGAATAGAACTGCCGGAGCCGTTTACCACGCCGGAGAAATATAGCGCGCGATAACCGCCATACGAAAAGACCTCCCAGGCACATTGGCCTCGGAGGTCTTGTTTTGCGCTAAAAGCTGTCTTACGCCTCGCCGAGAGCGATCAGCTGCTCGATCAGCGGGTCGAGCTGCGAGAGCGTCATGTGTTCGATACGGCCCGCGTCCATAGCGGCAGCCAGCCTGGGGTCGATGGGCAGACGGCATACGCTATCGATCTGATGCCGCGCCGCGATATCCTCGATATGGCTCGCGCCGAAAATATGATGCTGCTTGCCGCAATCAGGGCAGGTAAAATAGCTCATATTTTCCACCAGCGCCAATACCGGTATCTTCATCAGCTGCGCCATATTGACGGCCTTTTCCACGATCATCCCCACTAATTGCTGCGGCGAGGCCACAACGATCACGCCGTCCACGGGCAGCGACTGGAACACGGTCAGCGGCACGTCGCCGGTGCCGGGCGGCATATCGACGAACATATAGTCAATATCGCCCCATTGTACGTGCGTCCAGAATTGCTTGACCGTACCGGCGATCACCGGCCCGCGCCATACTACCGGGTCGGTATGATTTTGCAGCAGCAGATTGACCGACATCATGGCGACGCCGCTCTTGCTCAGCGCGGGAAACAGCCCGCGCTCATCGCTGTCCGCCAATCCCTCGACGCCAAAGGCCTGCGGTATCGAAGGGCCGGTCATATCCGCGTCCATGATCGCGATCCTGAAGCCCTCGCGCGCCATCAGCACCGCCAGCATCGAGGTAACGAGGCTTTTGCCCACGCCGCCCTTGCCGCTGATCACGCCGATCACCTTCTTGATCTGCGAGCCGGCAGCCGGCTGCTCATATGCAGGCTCGGCCTGCCGCTGATCGCAATCGCTGGTACAGGAGGAGCAGTTATGCGTACAATTCTCCGTCATCGTTTTCATCTCCGTTTGTTTTTTCGCCGACGCTACTATCATTCCTTACGCCGCGTACATTATTCATCATAGCATGTTTGACGTATTTGGCAAGGCTTTTTTGCGCCGGCTTTTGACGCGGGAAGGCGGCAAAGATAATTGACATAATTTTCCAAATATCAACGGTTGCATATTGTAAATATAGCGCCGAATATGATAGAATGAGTCATTACAGCGGCCTATATATTTGCCGCTTAAAACGGAACGGAGCAACGTTTAACCTTGAGCACTAAACTTAAAGGTAATCTGCTGCTGTTATTAGCGGCGTTCATCTGGGGCTCCGCCTTTGTCGCGCAGCGCGTGGCCACCGATATAGTACAGCCCTTCACCTTCAACGCCATACGCATGCTGATCGGCGGGCTGGTGCTGCTGCCGGTGATACGGCTGCTGTCCGAGCGCCAGACCCGTGTTCCCGACGCCGCCGCTGCGCCCGCGCGCACGGCCGAGCAAAAGCGCGCCGAGCGGCGGCTGCTGCTGATCGGCGGCTGCTGCTGCGGTCTGGCCTTGTTCGCCGGTACTACCTTGCAGCAATACGGCGTCCAGACTACGACCGCCGGCAAAGCGGGCTTTATCACGGCTCTGTACATGGTGCTTGTACCGGTGATCGGCGGCTTTCTCGGACGCAGAACACGGCCGCTGGTCTGGGTCTGCGTGGCTATCGCCGCTATCGGCCTATACCTGCTGTGCATTACCGACGACTTCACTATTGGACGCGGCGATCTGCTGGTACTGCTGTCCGCGCTCTTTTTTACCGCGCATATATTGGTGGTCGCCCACTTCTCGCCGCTGATAAACGGAGTCAAGCTGTCCTGCGTCCAGTTTTTCGTCTGCGGCGGCGTATCGCTGCTGCTGATGCTGCTGTTCGACGAATGGAGCTGGCGGGCGATCTGGGACTGCCGCTGGGCTATCGGCTACGCCGGCATCCTGTCCTGCGGCGTGGCCTATACGCTGCAGGTGGTGGCGCAGGGCTATACCGACCCCACCCTGGCGGCGCTGCTGCTGTCGCTGGAATCGGTATTCGCGGTCCTCAGCGGCATGGCGATACTGAACGAGCTGATGACGCCAAAAGAGACATTGGGCTGCGTGCTGATGTTTGCCGCGGTGGTCATGGCGCAGCTGCCGGAAAAAAACGGACTGCCGCCGCAAAAGGCGGCAGAAACGCCGCCTGACGCATAAATAGCGAAAAACGGCATAATATATTCCCACGGCATACGGCTCAGCCATAGTACAGCGCTTGCCGAAAGCGACTTATTCATTGAACGGAGATATATAATGGAGCAAACTATCGCTGCTTACCGGCGGCATATGGACAAGATCTACGCTATCAAGCACGCTTTGCAGATCTTGCAGCTGGACGGCGAAACGGCAATGCCGAGCGCCGGCGTTAAATCGCTGACGCCGACCGTCGGCGCGCTGGCCGCGGAAAGCTATCGACTGCTGGTGGATGATGAATTCGTCGATATCCTGCAGCGTATGCAGGCGCAAAGCGCGGAGCTATCGCTGTTTCTGCGCCGCGAGTCCGAGGAGATGCTGCGCGAATGGCGCAAGATCAGCTGCATCCCGCCCGATGAATACCGCGATTTTCAGATGGCGCAAAGCCAATCCTCCCATGCCTGGCGCAGCGCCAAGAAGAATGACGACTATGCGCTGTTTGAGCCGCATCTGGCCAAAATGGTCGATTACAGCCGCCGCTTCGCCGGCTATTACGCGCCCGATCAGCCGGCCTACGAGGTGCTGCTGGACGACTACGAGCGCGGCTTGACCTGCGCCACGCTGGACGCCTTCTTCGCGCGCATCAAGGACGAGCTGGTGCCGCTGATCGACGAGGTGGCTGCGCGTGGCCGCCATATCGACGATAGCTTCCTCAAGGCCTATTTCCCGCTGGCGCAGCAAAAGCAGCTGGCCGATGATATAGCGCGGCTGATGACCGTAGACGAGAGTCGCTGCCGCTATGCCGAGACCGAGCATCCGCAAACCAGCGGCACCGATAAATACAATGTGCGCATCGCCAATCATTATTATACCGACGACCTGCTGTCCGGCCTCTATTCGACCGTGCATGAATTGGGGCATGCGCTGTATGAATTGAACAGCGCCGACGAGCTGTTCCGCTCCGAGCTGGCGCATGGCGCGGGCATGGCGATACATGAATCGCAATCGCGCCTGTTCGAGAATAATATCGGACGCAGTCAGGCCTTTATCGGTATGCTGCTGCCGCGCTTGCAGCAGCTGTTCCCCGACAGCTTGAGCGGCGTCAGCGCCGAACAAATGTATTTGGCGATCAACAACGACCGCCCGGGCGCGATACGCACCACCGCCGGTGAATTGACCTATCCGCTGCATATACTGGTACGCTATGAGTTGGAGCAATTGCTGATCGGCGGCGATCTTGATACCAGGGAGCTGCCGCAATTATGGCGCGAAAAGTATCGCCAATATCTCGGCTTGGAGATCAAGGACGACCAAAGCGGCGTATTACAGGACTCGCATTGGAGCGACGGCTTGTTCGGCTATTTCCCCGATTACGCAATCGGCAGCGCCTATGCGGCGCAGATCTGCGCGGCCATGGCGCGGGATATCGACCTCTGGGGCTGCGTAGCCGCCGGCGATCTTCAGCCGCCGGTCGCCTGGCTGACCGAGCGGATCTATCGCAGCAGCGGGCTGCTGCTGCCCGAGCAGGTGATCGTCAACAGCTGCCGCGCTCCCTTTGACGCAAGCTTCTATATCGACTATCTGCGCGATAAATATTCGCAGGTCTTCGCGCTGTAAGCGCATAACCTTTTACCACTACCACCTATGCGGCAGGCTCAAAGGAGCCTGCCGTTTTTTTGCCGGAAAACGCCCATGCCCGCCGGAAAACAGCTTATTGTCTTTTTTGCATACCTGAGATATAATTTTAGCCAGCTATACAAAATGGAAGCCACGGAGGCATTGATGGTGAAACACAAACTGAATGCGGCGGACGCCATTACTGCAAGCCGCATCGTATTTGCCGTATTCATTTTGTTTTCTGCCGCTTTCTCCGTACAGTTCTACGCATTTTATCTTCTTGGCGGCTGCACGGATATTATTGACGGCTGGGTAGCAAGAAGACTAAACCTGAAGTCGTCATTTGGCGCAAAGCTTGATACGATCGCCGATCACGTTTTTATCATAGCGGTTCTGGCAAAAGTCCTTGCGGCTCTCTACGTGCCGGTATGGCTGTGGATCTGGATCGCCATCATCGCTTTCATCAAGCTCGCAAATCTGCTATCGAGCCTTGTGCTATCAGGCGGCATAATTCCGATGCATACGCTAATGAACAAGATCACAGGTTTTATGCTGTTCCTGCTGCCCTTCGCTATCGGCAAAGCTCCCTGGCAGGTATTGGCGATAGCAGTGATCGTTACTTGCTCCGCGGCGACCTTCGCGGCTATACAGGAAGGCCATTATATACGCGCCGGCAAAAGAATAGAGTGACAATACCGGCCGGATCGACAACAAAACGAGACAGGGCTGTCAATGACGGCATAGCCGTTCATTTTACCATTGACGCCCTGTCTCGTCCTTCTGCTCTTAGAGCGCGTATCGCGACCCGACTGCTGCCATGCGCCGCAAATGAGCCGCCGATCATCGTCTGTGTGGAGGAAAGCAGCTTTTACACAGTACGCCTCAAGACGGCGTTTGGAAAAAACCGCGGCTCGCCAAAACCCCGCTACTTCTTTTGCAGCTGCCGGTCTAAATCAGCCAGGGCTGCCGCTATATCCAACTGCTGCGGGCATACCGCCGAGCAACTGCCGCAGCCAACGCAGGCGGCGGGCTTTTGCTCCTCGGTATAGCCGCCGAGCACCATCGGCGCAAGAAAACCGCCGCCGCTGAAATTATGCTCATTATACAGCCGCAGCAACTCGGGAATATTCAGCTGCCGCGGGCAATGGTCGAGGCAATAACCGCAAGCGGTGCAGGGCAGGCTCTTTTGCGCAGTCATCTGCCGCGCTATCGCCGTCAGCTCGGCGATCTCCGCCTCCGTAAGCGGCTCGTCGGTCTGCATGATGCGCACGTTCTCCTGCAGCTGCGTGAGATCGCTGGCGCCGGTGAGTATCACCGCCACCCCGTCTATGGATTGCAGGAAGCGAAACGCCCATTCCGCCGCCGTCCAAGCCGGGCGCAGCGCGGACAGACGCGCGCGCTGCCGCTCGTCGAGCTTGACCAGCCGGCCGCCGCGCAACGGTTCCATCACCCATACCGGTATGCCTCGCCGCCGTAAGGCTTCGACCTTGCCGCGCGAATCCTGAAATTCCCAGTCCAGCCAGTTGAGCTGTAATTGCGCGAATTCCATGTATTCGCCATAAGCGTCGAGAAAACGCTGCATTACTGCGAGGCTGCCATGTATCGAGCAGCCGAGATGACGGATGCGTCCGGCGTCGCGCTGTTTGCGCAGATAATCGACGATACCGTGCCGGGGGTCGAGGTAGTCGTCGATATTCAGCTCGAAAACATTGTGTATCAGATAAAAATCAAAATAGCCGGTTTGGCATTTCTCCAGCTGTTTTTCAAAGATCTGTTCGACCTTGTCCATATTCGCCAGATCATAGCCGGGGAATTTGTCCGCCAGATAAAAGCTCTCGCGCGGATAGGCGGCCAACTGCCGCCCGATTACCGTCTCGGCATTGCCGCCGTGATAGCCCCAGGCCGTGTCATAATAGTTGATCCCCTGCTCCATCGCATAAGCGACCATTTGCGCCACCGCCGGCTCATCGAGCTTGGCGGGGGTATTGTCGATCACCGGCAGGCGCATAGTGCCCATGCCGAGCATCGACAGCCGTTTTCCGGCAAAATCCCGATAGATCATTTGCTCCTCCTCTATTCCTGCTCCCGTAATTGCGACAGCGCTTCCAACTGCTGCATAAACCGCTGATACTTGGGTTGGATATCCTCCGCCACCGGCAAGCGCAGCGCCTCCGCCAATTCGCTGACGGCGCTTGAAAAGGGCGTGAGCCCAAGATTAGCGGAAATACCCTTCAGAGCGTGGGCGGCCTCAAAACCGGCGCGTATATCCTGCGCTTCGATCGCCTGCGCCAGCCGCGCAAAATTGTTATCTTCAAAAAACGTCGCCAAACAGAAAGCGTAAAAATCATAATCGTCGTCAAAACGACTGCTGATACCGGCCATATCGGCTCCGTACTGCCGCAGCTTCCGCTGCATTTGCTCACTGCTCATAATAGCGTCCTTTCG
Organism: Bacillota bacterium; assembly: GCA_030527285.1. Lineage (GTDB taxonomy): Bacteria > Bacillota > Dehalobacteriia > UBA4068 > UBA4068 > JAUNBC01. Next base: position 9,647 of record JAUNBC010000030.1, read on the forward strand.
TCTGATAGCGCGCATGAAGCCGGCAAAATCATCGTATTGCCGGCAGTCCGGCGGGTATTGTTGCGAATATTGATGAACATATTATATAACTATGAATTCATTATACAGCTTATCCTCACGGTTTTCAACCATTTTTACCGACAATAGTTTTGTTACCGCGAACCAAAGCCCTATCTCCGGCGCGCCGCCTAAAAAGCGCGCGCTTTTCCAGTATGTTGAGTTTATAATAGAATTATGCTATGATAAATGCATAATTGCAATAGCGCTTGTACTTGAACGCGAGGGCAAACGATGAGCGAGCTCGACCAATATGTGCGTCAATGGCTGTTTGAACGGCAGGATACGCAGTACCGCGCTTTTATCAGCCGCCTGATACCGACGCTGGATCAGCAAAACATCATCGGCGTACGCATGCCGCAAATCCGGCGGCTGGCGGCCGAGCTGAGCAAAAGCGGCGCGGCGCAGCAATACCTGCGCGGCCTGCCGCATCGCTATTATGAGGAAAACACGCTGCACGGGCTGCTGATCGGGCAAATACGCGACTATGAACGATGCGTAGCGGCGCTGGAGCTGTTCCTGCCCGAGGTCGATAACTGGGCGACCTGCGACGCCATCACGCCGCGCGCCTTCAAGAAGCATCCGCCGCAATTACCGCGGCAGATCGACTGCTGGCTGCTCTCCGAGCATACCTATACGCGGCGCTTCGGTATCAAGATGCTGATGGACCTGTATCTGGACGAGCAATTTGACCCCGTCTATTTGCGAAAGGCCGCCGTACTGCGCAGCGAAGAATACTATGTGCGGATGATGGCCGCCTGGTATTTCGCCACGGCGTTAGCCAAGCAATACGCGGCCGCGCTGCCGTTCATCGAACAGCGGCGGCTCGATCAATGGACGCATAATAAAACGATACAAAAGGCTGTCGAAAGCCGCCGCATCAGCGACGGGCAAAAGGCCTATCTGCGCACCTTGCGGCGCAGATAGCTCATAACGGATAAAGGAGCGACAGACGATGACAACGATCAGCATTCGCGGGCTGGCGATAGGCGCGGGCATACCGAAGATCATCGCGCCGATCACCGGCTGCGATGAAACGCAAATACTGGCTCAGGCGGCGGCCTTTGCCGGCGCGCCGGCGGATATCGCCGAATGGCGCGCCGATTTCTATACCGGAGCGCATAATATCGAGCAGACGCTGCATTTAGCGGCCGAATTGCGGCGCGTCTTAGGCGATAAGCCGCTGCTGTTCGCCTATCGCTCGCAAACGGACGGCGGCTGCGGCGACATGGATAACGAAGCGTACACGCTGCTCAATCAGCGCATCGCCGCCGGCGGAACGGTGGATCTGGTCGACGTGGAATGGCAGCGCGGCGCGGAGCTGATGCGCGGCAATATCGCCGCCATCCATGCGGCGGGCTGCTATGCGGTGGGCTCCAGCCATGACTTCGCCGCTACGCCGCCGCAGGCGGAGATCGTAGCGCGGCTGCGCGCCATGCAGGAGCTGGGCGCGGATGTGCTGAAGATCGCGGTGACGCCTAAATGCGCCGCCGACGTGCTGACGCTGATGTCAGCCAGCCTCGAAATGAAGCAGCGCTACGCCAGGCGGCTGCTGCTGACCATCTCCATGGGCGAGCTCGGCAAATTCAGCCGCATCGCCGCCGAGCTGTCCGGCTCGGCGATGACTTTCGGCGCGGTGGGCGACCCCTCGGCTCCGGGACAATTACCGGCGCAGGAATTAGCCCCGCTGCTGCGGCTGCTGCATAATGCTAACGAGGCATAACCTGACCGCCGGCGGCGGATATCACCGGCGGTATGCGCACGCATAAACATGAAAAAACGCTCATCGTATGATGAGCGTTTTTTCATTCGCGCGGGCGGCGGGGAGCGCGTGTTTTAGCGCGGGCCATGGCGCGCCTATGCGCGCTCCGCACCGTCCTGCCGGTCGCGCAAATACTTCCGCCGCGTCGCCTCGCCGCCGCGTATATGCCGCTCGGCCTTGTTATTATCGAGTATCAACCGCACCCGCGCCGCGATCTGCTCATTGATCAACGGCAATCTCTCGGTAATGTCTTTATGTACGGTACTCTTGCTGACGCCGAATACGCCGGCGGTTTGGCGGACGGTGCTGCCGCTTTCGATGATATAATTACCGACCTCGATCACGCGCTCTATGATATGCTCCTGCATGGCATGCCCTCCCATTAGGCCTTTGTACAGCATATGAGAGGGCGCGCGGCATTATGCTTGCTTGCGACAATTTGCGAAAACACGATCACCGGCGGCGCGCGCCGCCTCTGTTTCTTGCGTCATTATTTCACTTGACATATTATCACTTTGATGATAAGATAAAGGAAAATTAATCGCGATTATTTTATGCGAACCCTACTTGAGTTATGAAACCAAACATCGGCAAACGACAATATATACGCGCCGCGCAGCGCGTGCTGGCCGCCGAGGGAGCGGGCAGCCTCACCATTCGCCGTCTGGGGCGGGAGCTGGACTGCAACCCGGCCAACCTCTACCGTTACTTCGGCAGCTTGGACGAGCTGCGGGTCTACGCCTCTTTAGGCTGTCTGCGGGACTACCTGCGCGATCTGGAAAAGATGTTCGCCGCCCAGCCCGACCCCATGGCTCGCTATTTTGGGGTGTGGGAATGCTTCGCCCGTCACGCCTTTGCTCACGCTGATATCTTTGACCAGCTCTTTTTCCATCCCGGCCATCAGGAGTTAGAGCAGATCATCCGCAGTTATTACGCTCTATTCCCCGACGAGGTGGAAGCCATGGGCGAGCTGCGCCACGTCTTCATCCAGGGCGATTTCGACTTACGCGACTACCTGTTTCTTGAGGAGTTGGCGCGCGGCGGCTATATCGCCGCCGCCGACGCAGCCGTCCTGAACAAGATCAGCGTCAACCTGTTCCGCGGCTGCTTTAAGCAGGTGCTTGACCGCAATTACGATCAGGCGGGGCAGGAGCGGGAAAAGGAACAGTTCCTGACGCTGCTGCGCTTTGTCTTTGCCGGCCGTCTATTGAAATAAAGCCGGCGCTATCAGGTATTACCCGGCGCGAAAGTCCGGAAAAATATCAAACCTATTAAGGAGGAGACGCCATGGTTTATCAAGCAAGCGAGGAACAGAGATTAGATTTTCTCAACGATTACCACGAGCTGCAAAAAGAGCTCGACCTGGGGAGCGAGCTGTTGTGGCTGACGCGGGAGGAATGCGTGACCGCCGGCCCCAATATCGACGAGACCCTAAAGCTGACCCGCCAGGCGTTGGTGGCTCACGGCCGCGGCGATTATGAGATGCCGGCCAAGATCGGCGTCCACCCCTGGCCGGACGTATTTTTCCACGCCATGCCGGCCTATGTGCCGGGCAACCGCGCCTGCGGCATCAAATGGATCGAATGCTTCCCCCGTAATCCCGAGCATTTCGGTCTGCCGCAAACCACCGGCCTGCTCGTTTTGAACGACATCACGACCGGCGTACCCTACGCGGTAATGGACAGCTCATGGCTGACCGCCATGCGTACCCCGGCCGTCACCGCCCTGGCCGCCGCCGCCCTGCATGGCGACGCGGAGAGCTTCGGCATGTTCGGCTGCGGAGTACAGGGGCGCGAGCATGTGCGCTATATCTGCCGCACTCTGCCCAAGCTGAAAAAGATCTACGTTTACGATGTGCGCGAGGAAACGGCAGACCAGCTGATCCGCGATATCCAGCCGGAAATCGCTCCCCGGCTGATCAAGGCCGACCCCAAGACCATCGCCGCCAACTGCGAGGTCATGGCCTCGGCTACCATCATTTTGCTGGAACCCCAATCCGTAGTCAAACGGGAATGGGTGTCCAAGGGGCAGACCATCCTGCCCTGCGATCTCAACACCTTTTGGCAGCCCTCCATCCAGCTGGAAGCCGATAAATACGTCGTTGACAGCGTGAGCGAGCATGAGCTGTTCGCCGGCATGGGCTACTTCCCCGACGGCCTGCCCAAAATCGCCTGCCAGACCGGCGAAATATTAGCCGGCCTGAAGCCCGGACGGACGTCCAGGGACGAGCTGATCGTCTGCTCCAATATCGGCATCTCCGTCTGCGACGTGGTCATGGGACGCGCCATCTTCGACAAGGCGCGCAAGCTGGGTCTGGGACGCAAGCTGCCCCTGTAAGCCGCCGTTCGGCCGCGCTATAACGGCGCTGCCCTGCGGAAAGCGCAGATAGGAATTGCTATGCCCGTTTTGCAGGTCTTGCCTTCCTCACAGGTCTGTTTCAGAACAAATCGTTCATTATATACTTTACTCGGTGATGAAAGTGAAAAAATATCAACGCATCAGAAATCTGCGCGAGGACGCCGATCTGACGCAAGCCGCTTTAGGCCGTGCCATCAATATCCCGCAAAGAACCTACGCCTATTATGAAAGCGGAGAGCGAATGATCCCGCCGCATGTTCTATGCGCGCTGGCCGATTATTATCAGGTCAGCGTGGATTATCTGCTGGACAGGACTGAAAACAAAAAGCTCAATCGCTAAAACAAAAAAACCGCGTAAAGCGTTTACACTATCTTGCGGCGCGAACAGCGGGAGCAAGCACCGCGCAGGACGCAGGAAACGGAGTTGTAAAAGGCAAATTGGCGGGCAGTTTGACCTGCCCGCCAATGTTTGTGTCAGAGCAATTTGGAGCGTATAATTTGCCCTGCAAACTGGATTTTTTCTATTTGCTCTGTATCATTTTTAAGAACTT
>JAUNBC010000031.1 GCA_030527285.1 Bacillota bacterium
ATTCTGCTGGCTGCTGTCCTGCTGACTGTTGCGGCTGGAATTCTGCTGACTGCTGTTTTGCTGGCTGTTGCGCGAGCTGTTCTGCGAGTTGTTCTGCTCACGGCTGTCATTGGTCTGATTTTTCATCGTTTACCTCCGTTTTTGTACTTGGTTTTACGAGCATAGTTTGCGCGGCGCAGAGCAAAATATACATAAATATTTTAACCGTATAAAGGAAAGCCGCCGCTGTTTAGCGAAATTTAGTTTACAATAATTTGATTTTTTGCGGCGCGTTCAGTTTTAGCCATAAAGGAGGCAGGCTTATGTCGGTTAAGCAAATTTCTGTTTTTATCGAAAATAAACAGGGGCGGCTGATCGCTGTCACCAACTGTTTGGCGGCGCGCGACGTCAATATACTGGCGCTTTCCGCCGCCGATACCGCTGATTTCGGCATTTTGCGGCTGATCGTCGATCATCCCAAGCGCGCCTTGGCCGCGCTCAAGGAGGACAATTTTACGGCGCTGGAAACCGAGGTCATCGCCGCTTTGTCCGAGGACAGACCGGGCGGATTGAACGTGCTGCTGGAAGCGCTGGAGAATGCCGGCGTTAACGTTGATTATATTTATGCCTTCTTCGGCTCGGGCAAGACCAAGCCGCTGAACATCATCAAGGTCGATAAAATGGAAGTCGCTGTCGCGGCCTTGGCCAAGGCGGGCATCAAGATGATGGACGGCGAGGAAGTCTACAATATGTAGTCAGAGCGCCGGCGTTTGCGCCGTAAAAATCAAAACCGCGAAAAATCCCTGTCAACTGACAGGGATTTTTTTGTAGCGCGCGGCATAGATTGGGTTAACAAAGGCTTTTGCCCAGCGGCCAAAGCGGAGGGGACGGGATGAAATGAAAAGGATCATCGCAGTGATAGCAGCGTTATGTTTATGCGGTATATTGCTCGGCGGCTGTGGGATGTTTGAGCGTCTGCGCGAGGTCAAGCAGCAAAACGAGCAGCAGGCCGAGCCGCAATTATTGAGCGCGGAGGCCGAACAACAGCCCGGGCAACAGCCCGAGCAGGACGCGGCGGAGGGCGAGCAGCCGCCGGCGCAGTCCGATATCGACCCCGCGGCGGCGCGTGAGGTGATATTGTATTTTGCCAGCGCCGACGGCACGGCTTTGGAGGCGGAGATACGCAGCATCGCCAAGCAGGAGGGCGTGGCGCGCGCTACTCTCGATCAGCTGATCGCCGGTCCGCAGCGGCAGGAGTTGAGCCCGACGCTGCCGGCGGGTACGATCATCGAGGGCGTGAATATTGCCGACGGCCTGTGCACGGTCGATTTCTCGCTGCCCGAGCAGGCGCAGCTGGCCGATCAGGACGAACTGCAATTAGCCATGTATTCGGTGGTGAATACCTTATGTCAATTCGACACCGTGGATCGCGTGCAGATATTGCTCAACGGTCAAAGCGTGGCTTCGATCAACGGAGCGGAGGCCTTGAGCTTTGTGCAGTAAGCGGTTTTCGCCGAATAAAAAAGCTCCGTCCGCTGGACGGAGCAAAGCGTATTGAGCGGTCAAATGAGTCGACGGCAGCTACAGGTCGAGCCTGAGGAAGATCGAGTTGCTCATCGGGCTGTCGTTGTAGGCGGTTGTCTCATAGAAGCCGAATTTTTCATACAGCCGCAGCGCCTCGCGTAAAAAGGGCAGCGTGTCGAGGACGATAGCGCGATAGCCGATGTTGGTGGCATCAGCGACGATCTGCCTGAGCAGCCGCTCGCCGATATGCCGGCCGCGATACGCCGGCCGCACGTACAGCCGCTTCAGTTCGCCGCAAGCGTCGTCATGCCTTTTGAGCGCGATGCAGCCGGCCGGCTGCCCGTCGTCATAGGCCAGATACAGACGGCCGTCCGGCGGGCCGTACTTGGCCGCTAATTGCCGCAATTCCTCGTCATAATGCTGCATTTGCAGATAGCGGGCAAAGGTCGCATCGCCGTCGATCAGCATTTGCGTGTATTCGGCGAACAGTATGCCGACCTGTTCGGGCTGATCAAGCGCGGGGATGATGGTCACGGTCATACGCTTAATCCTCGCCGGCCAGGCGCAGCCCGCAGGCGGCCAGCGCGCCGATGACGCCGCGTCCGTCGCCGCCATGTTCGCTGAGATGCACATGCGGCTCGCCGCTGACCGCGGCGTATGCATCCTCCTTGGTCAGCAGCGTCATGCAGGCGCGGCGGCCAAAATCGATCAGCTTTTGCGGCTGCTCCAGGCGTTCGATCTCCACCACGCACAGGCCGGGGTTGGCGGTGGGCGGCGGCACCTTGCGCAGGAAGGATTGCGCGTATTCGATAAAGTCCGGTATATCCAGCGTATTGATGATGTATTCGCGCACATGCGCGGTGTTATGCCGCGTGGCGTTGCAGGCCGCGTCCGCCGAGAGACGGTATATCGAAGGATAGCCCATGCGCGTCGGTTTCATCTGCCGCAGAAAATCGCTGATCGTCTCAAAATGCTCGTCGGAAAGCGGGTTTTCGCGGTCGTCGGTATCGTCGATGGCAAACAGTATATGCATGATTCCTCCCGGTGAAAGCTGTGGATTGGAATAAAAAAGCGGAGAGCTGACATACAGCTCTCCGCTTTGGCGTTGCGGAAATTACCAGGTGATGCTGGTGACGAACTTAGAAGCGTTGTCCTGAACGTAGAGCCTGTAGGCGAAGGCTTTGCCGTCGTCATCGGTATCGGCAACGGTTTCGCCGCCCCAGCTGAGGAGCACGACGATGTTTTCGAGATCGGCGCCGGTGATCTCCGAGGTGTAACCGTCGGAGCTGACGACCGTAACGGCTGCGGTATCAGCGGGCAGAGCGCCGGTGTAGAGCTTGGTCAGCGCATAGCCGATATAGGCGACGTCCTCGCCCTTCTTGTTCTTCAGCGTGCCGCTAATGGTATCGGTGATAGCGGCGATATCAGCGGCGGAGAAGCCAACGCCGTTGATGGTGAGGATAGCGTCAGCAGCCGGAGCGGGGGTTTCCTCGACCAAGTCGGCTAATCCGTCCTTGGTGGGAGAGCCGAGCAGCGACAGCGCCAGCGCCATTTCAGCGCGGGTAGCGGGATCCTGCGGGCGGACGTCGCCTCTCTTCAGCTCCAGCATACCGGTCTGGATCAGCTTCTCGACAGCCTCTTTGGCATAGGCGGTAACGTCGGCGTTGTCCCTGGAATAAAGCTCCTCGTCAACGACGGCCAGCTCGATGCCATAGACGTCGGCATAACGGTAGATCAGGGTGGCCATTTGCTCACGGGTCAGTTGACCGGCGGGAGCAAAGGTGGTGGCGGTGGTGCCGGTGGTGATGCCGGCTTTGGCGGCCCAAGCGATATAGCCTTTGGCCCAGTCAAAGGCGGCGGTCACATCAGTGAAGGGCATATCGGTGAATTGCGTGGTGTCAATGCCGGCATGACGGCCGATGAAGGTGGCGAACTGCGCGCGGGTCAGCGTGCTGTCCGGCGAGAAGGTGGTAGCGGTGGTGCCGGTGGTGATGCCCTTTTCGACGATATCAGCGATATACGCAGCATAATCGTGATCGCTCAAAACATCGACGAAACCGGCTACCGGGGTGGGCGGGGCAAAGACGGTGATCTTTACCAGCATCGAAGCCCAGGAAGATTTGTTGACGTCGGTGGCGCTCTTCTGCGGGATGATCATTTGCAGCGGGCCCTTGTCGCCGTCGATGAAGGCGACGATCGGGACCAGGCCGTTGACGTATTGCGCTTCGAGGTCGGCCAGCTCGAATTTGCTGGTGTAACCGTCGGAGGCGGTCAGTATCAAATAACCCTCGGAGCTTTTGAGGCCGGCGGCGGCCAGCAGATCGGCCAGCGGTACGCCGGTGAATTCGTCCTCGGCAAAGGTGCCGGAGGAATTGATCGAGCTATAGGTGGCGGTGACTGTTTCCATGGCCTCGAGATCAGCCACAGAAAACTCCTTGACCGTATTGACTTCGCCGTCAATGGTCAGATCCGCGGCCATAGCGGTGGCGGCAAAGGCGAATACCATTGCCAGGGTAAGCATAAGTACGAGTAAAACTCTTTTCATTAATACATCCTCCTTAAATAATAAAGTTGCCGTTCGGCGGAGAGTATGTCCCCGATAAAAAAGAAAAACTGTTCGGCTGAACACAAAAAGCGGCAGCCGATCGATACCCCCTCTGCTATTAGATATCAGGGTTAGTTAACTGCGTCTTTAATTATAGCAAGCGCTGGTAAAAAAAGCAATAGCAAAATGCCGCTCAGCGTGCGGAATAGGGATATTATTAGCATTTATGCGTGGAAGAGCATGACTCTCGGGCATATGACCCTCCGGCGGGGGATAAAAAAGGGCGCGGACGATAGTTATATCATCCGCGCCGCCTTAGCTATTATACGAGTTTTTTCACGCCGAATACGGCCTTATCGCCGTTGATATCCCATTCGGCGCTGTGCCCCTGCATATCGTCGAAGAGGATATCCTCGGCCAGCGTCACCTGTGCGATCAACGGGCGGTTGCGTTCGATGATCGCGCGCAGCTTATCATTGCCCTGCTGATAGACCAGTATATGATCGGTGACCTCAAAGCCCGCGTCCTTGCGCATCGTTTGCAGCTTATTGATGATCTCGCGCACCACGCCTTCCTCGATCAGCTGCGGCGTGAGCGTGGTATCCAGCACCACCGTCATGCCGCTGTCGGCGAAGGCCACGTAGCCCTCGACGGCGGCGGTCTCGATCAGCAGCTCTTCCTCGGTGAGACGGAATTCGCCGGCGGTGACAAAACCCTGCTCTATCAGCTGCGCCCGCGCCGCGTTGCCGTCCAAGGCCGCCAAAGCCTCGCGCAGCTGGTTGAGCTTGGCGCCGTACTTTTGCCCCACGACCTTGAGCTGCGGCTTGACTACGAAAGAGATATATTTGTCCGCGTCGTCGATGAAGGCGATATCTTTGACGTTCAGCTCCTCGGCGATGATATCGAGGAACATTTGCGGCGGCTGATGCTCGGCCTTGATCAGCATTTGCGCCAGAGGCTGACGGTTCTTGCATTTGCCGGCATTGCGCGCGGCGCGGCCCAGCGTCACCGCCTGGAGCGCCAATTCCATGTCGTCTTCTAACTGTTTGTCGATGGCCGAAGCGTCGGCAATCGGGAAATCGCATAGATGCACCGATTCCGGCGCGGCGGCGTCGACGCTGCACGCTAAATTGCGGTAAACGCTCTCCGCCATGAACGGTATCATCGGCGCGCTGAGCTTGGACAGCGTCACCAGCGCATGATGCAGCGTGATATAGGCGGCCAGTTTATCCTCGGTCATTTCCGGCACCCAGAAGCGCTCGCGGCAGCGGCGCACGTACCAGTTTGACAGCTCGTCCACAAAGTCGGAGATCGCGCGCCCCGCCTCGGGGATGCGGTAATTGTCGAAATGCCCGTCCACCTCGCCGATCAGCGTATTCAGCCGCGACAGCAGCCATTTGTCCATGATCGTCAGCTTGGCGTCGCCAAGGGTGTAGCGGCTGGCGTCGAATTCGTCGATGTTGGCGTAGAGGACGAAGAAGGCGTAGGTGTTCCACAGCGTGGACATGAATTTGCGCTGGCCTTCGATCACCGTCTTGCCATTGAAGCGGTTGGGCAGCCACGGAGCGGAATTGGTGTAGAAGTACCAGCGTATCGCATCCGCGCCGTATTGGCGCAGCGCTTCCATAGGTTCAACGGCATTGCCCTTGGACTTGGACATTTTCTGCCCGTTCTCATCCTGGACGTGACCCAAAACGATAACGTTTTTATAGCAGCTGTCATTGAAGATCAGCGTCGAGATGGCGAGTAATGAGTAGAACCAGCCGCGGGTCTGATCGACCGCCTCGGAGATATAATCAGCCGGATACTGCTGCTCGAACAGCTCCTTGTTCTCGAAGGGATAGTGATGCTGGGCAAAGGGCATGGCGCCGGAATCGTACCAGCAGTCGATGACCTCAGGCACGCGGCGCATTTCCTCGCCGCAGACCGGGCATTTGACCGTCACCGCGTCGATATAGGGGCGGTGCAGCTCAATGTCGGCGGGACAATTATCGGACATCGACTTCAATTCCTCGATCGAGCCGATGCAATGCATATGGCCGTTGGCGCATTGCCAGATTGGCAGCGGCGTGCCCCAGTAGCGGTCGCGGGAGATAGCCCAGTCCTGAATATTCTCCAGCCAATCGCCGAAGCGTTTTTCGCCGATCGAGGGCGGCATCCAGTTGATGGTCTTGTTATTGCGCAGCAGATCCTCGCGCACTTCGGTCATCTTGATGAACCAGCTCTCGCGGGCATAGTAGATCAGCGGCGTGTCGCAGCGCCAGCAAAACGGATAGCTGTGCTCAAAGTTGGGCGCGTCGAACAGCAGGCCGCGCGCCTCCAGATCCTGCAATATCGGCAGGTCCGCGTCCTTGCAGAATACGCCCGGCCACAGCGTTTCGGCGGTCATGCAGCCTTGGGCGTCCACCAGCTGCACCAGCGGCAGGCCGTATTTGCGGCCGACGTTGGCGTCGTCCTCGCCGAAGGCCGGCGCGGTATGCACGACGCCGGTGCCGTCGGTCAGCGTCACATAGTCGTCGCAGGTGACGTACCACGCCTTTTCCTTGGGGCTGACGAAATCCCACAGCGGCTCGTATTCCTTATACTCCAGCTCCTTTCCGATATAGGAGCCCAGGACCTCGTAGCCGTCGGGGAACAGCGCGGCGGCCAGATATTCGGCCAGATAGTAGATCAGGCCGTCGCTGTTGGCGCGCAGCTTGATATAGCGCTCTTTGGGGTTGACGCATAGCGAGACGTTGGAGGGCAGCGTCCACGGCGTGGTCGTCCATGCCAGTATATACGCGTCCTCGCCCTTGACCTTGAAGCGTACCGTGGCCGAGCGCTCCTTGACGTCTTTGTAGCCGAGCGCTACCTCATGCGAGGATAGCGGCGTGCCGCAGCGCGGGCAGTAGGGGACGATCTTGAAGCCCTTATACAGCAGTTGACGATCCCAGATCTTTTTCAGGCTCCACCATACGGATTCGATATAGCTGTTGTGATAGGTGACGTAGGGATCGTCCATATCCGCCCAGAAGCCGACGGAAAAGGAGAAATCCTCCCACATCTGCTTGTATTCCCAGACGCTCTTTTTACATTCCTCGATGAACGGAGCCAAGCCGTATTGCTCGATCTGCTCCTTGCCGTTGATCCCGAGCTTGCGCTCGACCTCCAGCTCCACCGGCAGGCCATGCGTATCCCAGCCGGCCTTGCGCGGCACGTTGTAGCCCTTCATCGTCTTGTAGCGAGGGATGATGTCCTTGATCGCGCGCGTCAGCACATGGCCGATATGCGGCTTGCCGTTAGCGGTGGGCGGCCCGTCGTAGAACATATAGGTGGGACAGCCGGCGCGATGCGCCAGCGATTTCTCGAATATCTGCCGCTCGCGCCAGAATTTCTCGATCTCCTGCTCGCGGGCGACGAAATTCATGTCGGCGTTGACTTTCTCGTACATACTTTTACCTCCAGTATTGCTTGATATGCTACGCTAAATATAAAAGCCCCGTCCCGTAATAGGACAGAGGCTTGGCTCCGCACCACCTATTATCACGCACCATCATGCGCATTCCCGATAACGGGGGAAAGCCGGCTGCACTTACTTGACCCGACGGGGCTGTTCGGCTGGCAACTCGAGAGGGATATTCGGCCGGCGCATACTCATATCGGGCTTACACCGTCCCCGACTCGCTGTGATTTTCCGCCGCCGCCTACTGGCTCTGTCATCGTTTTTGTCTATGCAATTTTCTATACAACACAGCTTAGACTATCATTTATAGCCGTTTTTGTCAAGGGTCGGGCAGGGCGGGGCGTTCAGGCAAAAAATGATTTGTCGAACGGCGAATAATGTGTTACAATACAATAGGGCAATATGCAGTTGCAAATTATCCCGTAAAGCAAGATCATGCCACAATAACAGAGGGATGCTATGAGTATAGGCTTGGTTGCGGATAGCTGCTGTGATACCGACGCCGCGCTGCGCGATTATCTGCGCGCCGATTATGTGCCGCTGCGTTTGAATATCGGCGAGCGGCATTGGGTGGACGATCTGGATATGGATCCAATGGAAGTGCTGCGCGAGATGAAAACGTCCACGGCCGGAGCCGGTTCCTCCTGCCCGCCGGTGGGCGAGTATTTGCAGCAGATCGAGCGGCAGCTGCAGCAGCATCAGGATTGCTTTGTCGTGACGCTGTCCTCGCGTCTGTCCAGCTCCTATTCCTCGGCGCAGGTGGCGCGCGAGATGATCTTGGAGAAGCAGCCCGGCCGCCGCATCCATGTCGTCGATTCGCTGTCGGCCAGCGCCGGTGTGACGCAGACGGCCTATCATCTGCGCAAATTTATAGATATGGGCCTGGAGTTCGAGCAGATCATCGAGCGCATCAACGCCTATATCAAGCAGCAGCGCACGCTGTTTGTGCTGGAGGATCTATCCAATTTCGTCAAGACCGGCCGATTGAGCAAGGTCAAGGGTATGATCACCACCACCTTCAAGCTGTTTCCGATCATGAGCGATAACGGCGACGGCGAGGTGATAATGGCGGTCAACGTCAAGGGCCTACGCCGCTCGCTGAGCAAGCTGGCGGAGATCATAGCCGCCGATATCAGCAAGTTTACCGAGCTGCCGGCGCCGCTGTGCATCTGCCATTCCAATTGTCCGGAGCGCGCGCAAAAGCTGCGCGACGACGTGCTGGCGCTGTGCCCCGATTATGCGCCGGTGCTGATCATCCCGATGCGCGGCATCGCCACGCTGTTCGCCAATGACGGCGGCATCTGCGTCGCCTATTGACGCGGCGGCTGATATGTATGAATGAAAAAACCCCTGCATATTGCAGGGGTTTTTGTTTGATGGGGGAATGCGCTATACGGGTCGATTTGCCGCCGCGCTATTTGGCCTTTTTATCGCGGATATAGATGACCTTGGCATTGGGATGGCTGGGATTGGGCCGCTCATCTACCTCGAAGCGCTTGATCGTTTTGATCAGCGAGGACATATTCTTGTAGCCGTAATTGCGGTGGTCAAAATCGGGGCGCTTCTTGACGGTCAAGTCATTGACGCTGCTCAGCAGCGCGTAGCCGCCCTCGTCGGCGATATCCTTGAGCGACTTGACCAGCAGCTCCACGATATGCCCCGGCACCTCTTTGGGCTGCGCCGCGCTGTCTTTGGGCGGCTCGGCGGGCGGCGCGTCGCTTTTAGCGGCGGCCTTGGTCTTGGCGGCAGCGGTTCTGGCGCGGGTCTTGGCGGCGGGCTTGGCGGCGGCTTTGTCCTCCGCAGCCTCCTCGCCGGCGGATTTGCGTATGGTCTCGATATAGATGAACTTCTCGCAGGACACGCGGAAGGCCTCGGGCGTATTCTTGTTGCCGATGCCGATGACCTTCATCCCGGACTCGCGCAGGCGCTGCGCCAGGCGGGTGAAATCGCTGTCGCTGGTCACCAGGGCAAAGCCCTCTACATTGCCGCCATAGAGTATATCCATCGCGTCGATGACCATGGTGATATCGGTGGCGTTTTTATGCTTTGTATAGGCGTATTGCTGAACCGGCGCGATGCCGTTTTCCAGCAGCGACGGTTTCCAGCCTTTGAGCGTGGTATCGGTCAGATCGCCATAGACGCGCTTGATCGTCGGCTTGCCGTAGACGGCGATCTCCGCCATCGTCGCCTGCACGTCCTCGGCCTTGGCGTTGTCGCCGTCGATCAGCACCGCTAAGCGTAATTCGGTATTATTTTGCGGCATAATTCTCCTTTATCGTGATGCGAATTGTTCCATCAGCAGCACATATACAGTATTATAATGTATAGCGCGATAAAATGCAAATCGGAGCATTTATTTCTTGACAAGCCGATACCGCTATTATATAATATCGCTGTTCGAGCTTTGCAAACGCGCAATGCGCGTTGTGCCTATTTGGGGGCGTAGCTCACCTGGGAGAGCGCTTGAATGGCATTCAAGAGGTAAGGGGTTCGATCCCCCTCGTCTCCACCAAAAAAACGCTATACGAACCGAAGACGCCGCCATCTACATGGTGGATGGCCTGTTCGTCTTAGTATGTGCGTTATAGCGAAAGAAAGACCCTATCCTTTTTGGATAGGGTCTTTTCTTGTGTCCATGCACCTTTGCGGCATAACGCAAAGCGTTATTTTCTAATTCACAATCGATTACTAATTGAGAAAACTTCATCCTCGCACCCCCTTACTTAACACTTGCCCGACGTTCAACCTACATCACTCCTTCCAGCAATGACAGCGCCGTAGCCACGCCGCAAATACCGTCCACATCCAGCCCAGCCGCTAAAGTTGAGGGTTGCTCTAAGGCGGAGATGTAGGCATGGCAGCCCTTCTCCTTGAGTTAGGCGGAGCTTGATAGGCGCAAGTACACCGCCTTGCGGAGCCGTTACACTACGGTACACCGTTATCAAAAACCTCAGAGACCACTCGGGTAAACAAACAAGGAAGCGTTAGTCCCTCCGTGATGCCTACACGGCGGGGCTTTCGTTTACTTACCCTATTGCATATGGGCGAAAAGTGAGACCAACTTCCAAAATTTAACACGCGCCAACAACACTTGTTGCCTATAGGTTACCACATTCCCCGTCACCTGTCAAGTTATTTTTACGATATTTTTATTTATCCTTGCAATCCAATAGGTTACTTGCTATAATGTACTTATAACATAATAAAATAGGGGGTGATGATAGATATGGACGTCGGTAAAAAGATAAAGAACTTACGGCAGGCTTGCGATATGACACAAGAAGAACTTGGCGCGCGCGCAAACACGACCAAGCAGACAATTCATAAATACGAAACCGGCATTATCACAAATATACCGGCTAACAAAATCAAGCATATTGCGGAAGCTTTGAACACTACCCCTGCTTACCTTATGGGCTGGGAAGATAAAGAAATACGCCCATCAGACGATGAGCGTATTCTTAGCGCCCTGCAAGGCAACTCCGATTTGCGCAATTTGGTTGACAGGATATTGTCACTCCCGCCAGATGAGGCGGAAGCAAAAATCAAAGCTATTGCGGCTCTGATTGGTCGAGAATAGATAATGCTTGCGCTATGATCTCCTGCTCCCGTGCTGTCGGCAAATCAATAATTGTCAGGAGAAGGTCATACAGCAGTATGTTAACATCTGCCATACGATTGTCCTTTCCCTCGTCCGCGGACAAGCGTTTGCAGCCAAGGCGCATTAGTATGATAGCATATTTTGTATATATTTGTTGCTGGCAATCCGTGGGAAATTATAGAGAGAGGCCAACATGAAGAGGGATGCCAAAGAAGCCGTCAGTGGGGCGTTCGTCATTATGTTGCTGATTAGGGATATTTAGTAAAGATACCGAGATGAAGAGTGAAGTAAAAAAGGAGGACGAAATGATGATCAACATACCCGCAAAGACAAAAGCAAACCTGGCGTCTGGAATAAAACGCTTCCAGCCAATTCTTGCCAAGGCGCGAGCAGCAGATATCAATGAAAGTGATACCGTAACAATTATCGTTGATATTCTGTCGGAAGTATTTGGCTACGACAAGTACACGGAAATTACATCTGAATTTGCGGTTAAACGCACCTATTGCGATTTAGCGATTAAACTGGACGGAGTCGTATCTTTTTTGATTGAAATAAAAGCCGCTGGTCTGTCCCTGAAAGAAAATTATATTAAACAGGCTATCGATTACAGTGCTAATTCTGGCGTTGAATGGGTGATACTTACAAATGGCTTAGACTGGAATGTATATAAGATTATTTTCAGCAAGCCTATCAACGCAGAGTTGGTTTACTCTTTTGACCTTACCAAGATCAACCCCAAGAAGGATGCCGATCTCGAATTACCTTATTACCTGACCAAACATGCGATGAGCAAGCAGAGCAAAGCATCATTAGAAGATTATCGTGCACAAAAGCAGATCGTTAATAGGGTTACTATCGGTCAAATACTACTCTCTGAGCCTGTTTTAGATACAATCAGAAAAACGATACGCAAAATGGCTGATGATGTAAAAATTACAAATGACGAAATATCGCAGATATTAACTGACGAAGTAATTAAACGTGATGTTATTGACGATGATCGGTCAATGGAGGCAAAGAAAAGCATTAATAAAGCCTTGAAGCAGGTTAAGACTCAAAAACATTCTGAGCAATCCGCAGAAGATTGACGGAGGCGGCAATATGCCTAAGCCCAAAATAGTGAAATATAAAGACCGACTTCGACCACGATATTGTTGAAGCCAAGGCATACGCTTACAAGGCCGGTCTAATTAAGGCCAAGCGACAGCCCGAAGATATCACCGTTCGGCAGGCCTGCGAGCGATACATAGACTCGCGCAGGTCGCATCTGTCGCCAAGCACAATCCAAGGATACGAGGCTGGGGATGGTAAACCATAAGCTGGGGACATTGATCACGGGGTTGGGGATCGTCAACGCCCACGGGCATAGAGCGATGCCCGATGTCGAGGCAACAGACACGTTGTTAAATATGTGCCTAAACAAGATAATGTCTACTGTCAAAAAAAGGAGTTGAGCGGATGCCAGTGCGAAAAAAGGATGTCAGCGTTGGCACCGCCGATGACGCTGCCGTAATATACACAAGATATAGCAGCCATTCCCAGCGGGATGTTTCCATTGAACAACAGCTAAAGGCATGCCGCGCTTACGCCGAGAAACTGGGGCTGCGTGTCATAGAGGTCTACGCCGATCGCGCCATGACCGGCACCAACGACAAGCGGCCGGAGTTCCAGCGCATGATAAAGGATGCCGCCAAGAGGCAGTTCGCCTATGTCATTGTGTACTCCCTTGACCGCTTCGCTCGTGACCGATACGACAGCGCAGTCTATAAGCGCGAGCTGAAAGAGTATGGGGTCAGGGTGTTGTCCGCCTCGGAGAATATCAGCGATGACCCAACCGGCGTATTGTTGGAATCGCTATTAGAGGGACTTGCGGAGTTCTATTCCAAGGAGCTGTCGCAGAAGATACGCAGGGGCTTAGACGATAACGCTGCCCGTTGCATGGCAAACGGCTCTATGCCTTATGGGTATCGGCGCGGTCAGGACGGCAGGTATGTTGTCCAAGAAGCAGAGGCGCAGGTCGTCAGAGAGATTTATTCCCGCGTTGCCCAGGGCGACACGTTTGCCAGCATTATGGACGATCTGAATAATCGCGGCCTGAAAACAAAAAGCGGCGCGAAGTGGAACCGCAGCAGCTTCAATACCATCATCACAAACGAGAGATATACCGGGGTGTATATCTATGGCGATGTTCGCATCGAAGGCGGCATACCTCAGATATTGGACAGAGAGATATACGATGTTGTGCAGTACCGCTTAATCTCAAAGCGGAATCCTCGTAACACACCACAGAAAAGGAGGCGCGAGAACGGAGTGTATCTTCTGACTGGAAAGCTATATTGCGGCAAATGTAAAACGCCGATGATCGGGATCTCCGGCAAGAGTAACGCGCCGCAGCTCCACACCTATTACATCTGCCAGAAGCGCCGAAGGGAAAAAGCCTGCGATAAAAGCATCGTCCGGCGCGATGACATTGAACGCGATATTACCATAGCCCTGAAAGAATACGCCTTGCGCGATGAGGTCATCGAATGGCTGGCCGACTGTGCCATAGAGTATCAGAGCAAGCACAGCGAAACGGCAGAGATTTCCGCTCTGAAATCCCAGCTCGCCGATGTCAAGAAGTCCATTAAAAACCTTATCGCGGCGATGGAGCAGGGGATAATCTCACCGAATACAAAGAGTCGCCTGTCGGAGCTGGAAGACGAGGAGAGCGTGCTGTCGGCGCGGATCACGATTGCCACCGAGGGCGCTGCTTTGAATGTCACCAAGGAGCAGATTATAGAATTGCTCTCGTCATTTAAGGACGGAGATGTAAACGACAAAGACTACCAAGCGATGATGATTGATACCTTCCTTGTCAGGGCGTACCTGTACGAAGACCATAAGAGGCTTGTCTTTAGCTATGCAGGGAAGGCCAATACGATAGAATTGCCGCTGGGATTCGATATTGATACCGTGGAGGAAAGCA
>JAUNBC010000010.1:0-3949 GCA_030527285.1 Bacillota bacterium
AATAACCTCCCCGAGTTTATTCCCTCGAGGAATCTTCAGACGAGGGAGTTTCTTGCGCGGCAGAATCCTGTGTTGCCGGCTTCTGCATCAGCTCTTTGAGCTGAGCCTGTTGCAGGATATTACTTCTCAGTCTGATCTTATAGCGGTCAAGCAAGATGGCTAAGAAGATCAGGCCGCCTTTAACGGCGTAAACAAGGTTGATCGGCACCCCAAGAAGGGTCAGGGAATTAGAAATCATTTGCAGGAGCAATGCGCCGCCCAGCATCCCCAAGGGAGTACCTTTGCCGCCGCTCAGGCTGGCGCCGCCAAGGATGGCTCCGGCGAAGGACATCATCACCATGCCGTCGCCCATGGAGTTTGCGATCGAGCCGGCTCTACCGGCAGCCAGCAAACCGGCTACCCCGGCCAGCAAGCCGCTGAGCACAAAGGCGATCGTCAGTATTCGCTTGGTGTTGATGCCCGAGATATAGCTGGCTTTGGCGTTGCCGCCGGTAGCCATGAAGCTTCTGCCGAAGGTGGTATATTTGAGCACGTACTGGAAGATAGCGAAAATAACCAAAACAATGGGGATAGCCGCTTGGATGCCAAAGACAAAACCTGAACCGGCGAAAATATATACCGGGTCGATATTAAACAGGGAGAATGGCAGGAGAAACAGCACCAAACCGCGCAGCATAATATTTGTCGAAAGGGTTTGAAGGAATGGGTTTACCCCGACTCTGGACACCAATAAGCCGTTAAACAAACCAACCAGCGCACCAACCAGCAAGGTAACAAGAATACAGATATAGGGGTTCATTCCCCCCGGCAGCCATTGGGTAGCCAGCAGGACTGCGATACCCGGGGCAAAAGCCATGGTGGATTCGATAGAGAGATCCATTTGCCCCACGATGAGTATCAGTCCCTGACCCAGGACCAATAAGGCCAAGATCGTAGCGTGGTAGCAAATATTCACCAGATTGGTGGGCGAGGCAAATTTGGGAGTGAAGATAGCGTTGATGATAAAGAATAAGAGCACCAGTACCCAAATGAGATTATCTAATAAGAACAGTTTAATCTTATTCGAATTATACATTGACGGACCTCCAGACTAATATTGTTTTATACCTCAAGCTATCCTTGTACAGCCAAAAACAGTTCTTTTTCGCTGACTTTGCCGTAATAATACTCTTTGCTTATCTCTCCTTCATTGAGCACGAGAATCCGGTCGCAGATCAATAATAAATCCTCAAGACCGGGAGCGGTAACGATCACACCTGATTCCGGATCAAGCTTTTCCTTGATGATATTGAGAATGCTGTCCTTGGCTGAAATATCCACTCCCCGGGTAGGCTCGTCCAACAAATAGACCTTGGGCGAAGCAGCGGCAATTCGGCCAACCACAACCTTTTGTTTATTACCGCCGCTAAGCTGATTGACTTCTTGTTCGATATTGGCGGTTTTAACCTCAAATTTCTGTACCAGCCCCGTCGCGTGCGCGTATTCTTTTTTACGGCTGACATAGTAGGGTTTGGCGACTTTATCCAGCGAATTAAGCACCAGATTATCCTTAACGCTCAAAACGCTGACCAAGCCCTCGACTTCACGATCCTCGGGCAAATAGGCGATGCCGGCCTTGGCAGCCTGCGAGGAGGACATAAAGCGGCTTTCGATCCCGTTGATCGTGACCGTACCCAATTGCGGAGGCTCGATGCCGGCGATGCCCTTGAGTATTTCGGTGCGGCCGCTGCCTCGCAATCCGGCCAAACCCAAAATCTCGCCCTTATGCAGATCAAAAGAAATATCTTTAAAAGCGCCGTAGCGGGTGAAATTGCGTACCGAAAGAAGCACGTTGCTCTCATCGAAAGTAATCGTGTTTGCCTCATAGGTGCGGAACTGGAAGCTTTCGCCTACTATCATCTCAGAAAGCTGCTCCATATCAATATCGGCACAGTTGCGGGTCATTATCGACAGTCCGTCACGGAGCACGGTGACCCGGTCGCAAACATCCATAAGCTCGTCGGTGCGATGAGAGATAAAGAGGATGGTATTACCCTTTTCCTTCATATCACGGATGATGCGATAGAGGTTTTCCTGATCTGTGTGCGATAAGGATGCGGAAGCTTCATCAAGAATGATTATTTGCGCCTTTTCCACATAACAGGCTTTGAGCACTAATAAAAGCTGGCGTTCGGAAACGGTCAGATCAAAAGCTCTGTCATGAGCGTTGATGTTCAGATCAGCTTCCTTGATGATCCTTTCTGCTTCTGCATAAACGCCGCGCCAATTAATGCGCCCGTTCTTCTTGGGGAAATCCGGCATAAAGAGGTTTTCGGCTACTGTCGCGTCCAAGACTATCTGTGGCTCTTGGGGAACGATAGCGATCTTCTCTTTTTTAGAGCCAATGCGGCTCAAGGTCGTATATTCCTTGCCGTTTAGGGATATGGAGCCTGTTGTCGGAGTGACGATACCGGCGATGATCCCCACCAAAGTAGATTTGCCCGCGCCGTTTTTACCGATAAGACCGTGGACTTCCCCCTTACATATCTCAATATTGATATCCTTAATCGCCACCGTGCCCGGATATATTTTTGAAATATTCTTCATGGCTAAAACGACTTCCATTATCTCACTCCCTTGTTAACAATAATTGCCGGCATGAGTTATACCCTATTCTACCCGCAGCTTGACTGTATCGCGATGAGCAAACAGACCCTCGACTTCCGCGAAATGCATACAGGGTTCAGCCAGATTCTGGCAGCCTTCCTGAGAGACGAATTGGAAGAAGGCCACTTTGATAAAGGTACCGACCCATAGGCCACTGGAGAAGCGAGCTGTGGACATGGTGGGCAGAGTATGATTCGTCCCGGAAACGAAATCGCCGAAAGCCACCGGCGCATAATGACCCACAAAGAGCGAGCCGAAATGAAGCAGCCGCGCCGCTACTTCCCGCTCATTCTCCACCTGCACTTCCAGATGCTCGGGCGCCACGATATTTGTGTACTCTATTGCCTCGTCCATGCTCTCCGCAAGATAGATCTGGCCGTTATCCTGCCAAGACTGACGCGCCACCTCGGCGGTCGGCAAATCCTTGAGCAGTTCCTCCAGCTCCGCCAGAGTTTGGTCGATTATCTTCTGGTCGGTGCAGACAAGGATGGGTTTGGAATTGGGGTCATGCTCGGCTTGCCCTAACAGGTCGATGGCTACGAAACGGGGGTCAGCGCTATAGTCGGCGATAATCAGCACTTCGCTGGGGCCGGCTAGGGAATCTATGCCCACATCGCCCAATACCTGACGCTTGGCCTCGGTAACGTATTTATTCCCCGGGCCGACGATCATATCGACCTTGGCAATAGAATCGGTGCCATAGGCAAAGGCTGCTACAGCTTGGGCGCCGCCCATGCAATAAATCTCATCCGCACCCGCTATATCCATGGCTACCAGCACCGCCGGATGTATGGTACCGTAACCGGCAAAAGGAGGAGAACAGGCGGCGACTTGCTTTACCCCGGCTACCTTGGCTACGAGGATGCTCATCAGCGCTGTGGAGGGCAAGGGATAGCGTCCGCTGGGGATATAGCAGCCGCAACGCTCTACCGGAACCAGTTTATGTCCCAGCTCCAAGCCCTTGATGCTGCTCTGAATATCCAGAGGTTGGAGACAGGCCAGCTGCTGTTCGGCAAAGAATCTGATTTGGTCGGCGGCGAACCTGATATGCTTTACCGTTTCCGAATCTACCTGCTCATAGGCTTTTTTCACCTGCTCCGCCCCGATACGCACCGTAGAAATGTCGATATGGTCGAATTTCTTGGCGTAGTCGATCAGGGCTGCGTCGCCCCGCGATTTGACTTCGTCGATGATGGCCAAAACAGTATCGGTCAGAGCTTGATTTCTTTCATATGTCTTTTTTACCGCTGCCTTGATCGTTTTCACTAAAATATTCCTCCTTTTAATAATACTTTAATATGAT
>JAUNBC010000010.1:3959-15872 GCA_030527285.1 Bacillota bacterium
ATCAGTAGACGCTGTTTCAAGACCTCGCGAACGGTTGTGTTTTATTAAACCATTCACACATACCGCCAGGACGATATGCGTATAAAGCAAACGAGCCTCCGCTTGATTTCAAGAGGAGCTATGATAAAACGGTACTGCATGGCAGTATACTATTCTCAGTAATAACAGAGTGCGAAAAGGCGTGCCGCCTGACGCAAAATATCTATAAATAATCAATTGAACCAAAATGCTTTGGCAATTAATATACGAAATAATACCCATATTATATATCCACGCTTAACATGTGTCAAGTGTGTCTAACAAATATTGTTGAAAAAAGTTAAGTAATAATAACGCTTTTCACGCGATTTCGCTTTTCCGTCTCAGTACGCCATGCGTTTTCATACTCTTTATCTGTTGACGAAATTGCGCTTCTATGTTATTATATTAAAGCATGCGGAGCCTCCGGCTTATCGGTTGCTCGCGACTGTAACATCCTACATGGGAATATTTTTTGCTTTCTATATATTGTTTTCTGTTCTATCACAATAAAACGCTCACATGAGAAAAATGGTTTTTTTCTGTGCTTTTACGCTTGAGATCAACAAACAGACTGCCAGTCATGTTAAGCGTTATTTAACAATCCGCATGACGCCGCATAGAAAAACACTTGCCGCAAAATGTCTCGCTTGATTTGCGCGGGCTTTTTATCGATTGAAGTATAAAGCATATATTAGGAGGTCGATTCAGGTTGAATGAGGGAGTGGAAAACGATAAGGCTATCACGCAAAATCTGGGCGCAAGAATTAAGGCTTTGCGCCTTAAAAGAAACATTACCATGGCGGAGTTGGCTAAACAAACCGGCGTTTCCCGAAGTATGATCAGCCAATTGGAGAATGGCGACGTTTATCCCTCTTTACAATCTCTGTCGCGGATCGTGGACGCTCTCGGAGTTTCGCTCAGTAAATTTTTTGAGGTCGAAAACGAACCGGGAGAGGATGAGATCATCGTCCGGGCGGATCATCAAAAAGTGGTCTTGATGAAGAAAACCGGGAATAGATATTTGATCCTCACCCCCAATAAAGCCACAAACATGGAGTTTCTGATTACGGAATTCCCTGTACAAAAGGATGGGGAAATGGTTTATGACGTCTTCAGCCATATGGGCGAGGAGTATTTTTATGTTATGGAGGGCGAGCTGTTTTTGATGATCGGCGATAATAATTACACTATTAAAGCCGGGGATAGCGGCTGTTTTAACGCACAGTTACACCATTACTACGTGAATACCGGCGATACTCCGGCTAAACTGCTGATCGCCAGCAGCGAGCATGCGCTGTAAGCTCGTTGAACAAAATCGTACATCAGAACAAACTTCATTCAAACAGCCCGGCAAGAGGCTGTGTAATGCATATAAAAGAGGGGCTGCAGCAAAACGAAAATTGCTGCAGCCCCTGATCAACGCGGAACTAAAGGAGCTGCGACAAACCATCGTAACTCCTTTTTCCTAAAGGCTCTTAAACCGCCTCCGCGTAAAACCGCAATGAGAAGCTATTCTGCCGGAACGGCTTTCTTCTTGTCGATCTGCAGTTTGATGCGCTTGGCGATGATGAATAAGATCAAGATACCGCCGACATAACCGTTGATCACATAAATATAATTCATCAGCGTGGAGAACGGAACCAAGATGCCGATAATGCAACCCAAGACCGTCAAGGCGATGGTCACGATGATATAGCGGGAAGTTCCTTCTTTGCCCAAGCGCTGTACAGGGGTCCAGAGCAGCGGCGTAGCAGTAGAATAGATACCGAGGAAGATAACGATGGAGTAGATAGTGGCCAAGGTCGGGTTGGCATGATTGAGCAATGCCAGCAGCGGGATCTGCTGACCGCCGTCAACGACTACCTCCAAATTGGAGAAGATAGCCAAGGCCACCATGATGATCGCCAAGCCAAGGAAGAAGTTATAAAAGGCATTGCCGACTTTCGCATCCATGGTATTCTTCTCTTTCTTACCGATGGCGGCAAAGAAGGCGGCGAACCACATCATGCCAAAGCCCAGGTAGGAATAGCAGGCCTGCCACCAGGTATCGCCCGCCGACAGCAAATCATACTGGCCGGAAGTAGCCAACTGTATGCCATTGGCAATACCGGTATCGCCGGCAAAAATACCGATGACGCTGGCCGCAAGCGCTAAAACGATGATCACCGGCCCGATGAAACCCAGTACGTTCAAGATCCTGGTCAAACCGAAAGCCACCGTTATGCCGGTCAAGATCGCGATCACCAGCGCGCCGGCCAATACCGGGATGGCAAAATGCTGATTCAAGGTCGCGCCGGCGCCGGCGATCATTACCACGAAAGACATAAAGCAGAACAACACGGCAAACCAGTCAAAAAAAGTACCGATATATTTGCCGCAGAAATAACGGAACACATCACAGGCATTGTCCGAGCCGGTGGTTTTACCGGCGTCAATGAACTCCATATTCACATATGCGTTGATAATAGCGAAGATCGCAGCGGCGACCAGGCCCATAACGCCATAGGGCACCCAGTATTGCAGCGTCTCCTGTCCGGTAGCAAAACCGGAACCGATGGAGAAAGAAATACCTGCGCCGGCAACGACGACAACTCGTTTCCAATTCAATTTCCAATCCATATCTTACACCTCTCTTAGTTTTTTTGATTGCCGCAATTATTTACCTCGTCATAGATCGGGCAATCGCCAAGCAATGCCATAGTGCTGCAAGCCAATGAATAATCGAGCGCCTGATAATCGGCTCTGATACGCGGCGTTTTCTCTATGGGCGGCCGCCGCGAGCTATGCAAATGCTCCACAGAGTGCTGTAAACGCAGGATCTGCATATCAGGGGAGTCATCGCCGCCATTTTGCAGAAACACGGTATGAAAAGGATTGTATCTGGTGTAATAACCTTGCAGCGGGTCTGCGGCCAAACGCCAACCGGCCATGATCAACTGTTGAGCGGCCAGCAAAACCGCATCCGCCTCTTCTGCGTCAATAAACTGACAATCCTCCTGCCGCTCCCGCAATAATTGCCGTATCTGCGGATTATTGGTGATGACCTTGAGCTGCATCATTATTCCCCCGATAGTTCTATTCAAAGACCGTTTGCTTATAAATGGCTGTGGCTAAAGCATCCAGCGCTGCCTTGATCTTTTCTTTACGGAACCTTCTTTCTTCATCAGCGGGCAGATTGGGATCGCCCACCGGATGATTGATCGCCGCTCCGGGTACGATACGGTTTACGCCGACCGCATAGGATATAGGCGTGACCGTACAAATATGCACCACCGGAATACCGGCTGCGTCAATTTCCTTCGAGATCGTTGCGCCGCAACGAGTACAAGTTCCTCAGGCAGAGGTAAGGATAGCTCCGGCAATACCCTCTCTTTTCATGATAGCCTGTATCTCCCGGCCGATAGCTACCGCCGGCTGGGTCAGCATACCACTGCCTGAGGTAACAAAGGCGTAGGGATACAAACCGCCGATATATCCTTCCTGCACCAGCTCATTCATCACATCCGCCGCCAGCATGCGGTTGGGGTCTTCATTACAAAAAGTACCGTCATAACCGCCGTGGCAAACTTCGCCCTGAATATGCTCAACACCGCCGAAATCATCTTCATAAGAGTATTGCCCAAAGCGGGTGCACATCGCGGATTCCAGATGATCGGGATTGCCCTTGGGCACGATACCGCCGGAGGTGATCAAAGCGATCTTGGCCTTACTGAGATTGGCGATCGGCGCGCTGGGTTTGACCAGCTCATATTTGGGCATCGGCAATTCCGTGGTGAAAGGACGGCCGGCGATCTTGTCCAGCAGCATATTGACGCCGCGCACCGCCGCGATCTCGGTTTCCCGATACTGCACGCGAATATTGCGCTTGAAATAGCCGTCTTGCTCCGGGCCGGTGAGTTCCTCGCCGCGCACGATCTTCAAGATCAAACGGCTCATATCCCCAGCCGCCGTACGCATACCGGCCGCTGAATTTTTGGTCGGAACGATAAATGCATGATTGCGGTAAATATCTACAGCAGGATTTTCCTCAAACATACCGGTGACTGCCGGTATCAGCAGTTTATCGGCGATCTTGCAAACTTCGCCACAGGCCATGCCGTAACGCCCGGCAAAAAAGGCCGGCCCGGCAATAAGGATATCCGGCTGATATTGCTTGAGTATATCGGCTATCTCATCCTTGACCTGCTCGTTCTCATGGAAATAATTATCGCCGCACACGATGGTGGCAACGATTTCCAGCTCGTCCTTCAAGGCTGCCTGTAAAGCCATGCCCGGGCCTACCACGCCCTGTTCCAGATGCAGCGGATATCCGGCTGCGGTCTCGCCGCCGATCTGACCGAAAAACTGATTGATGTAGTGTATTGCCTTCTTCATTTTCTCCCTCCTTTCCAGTTATTTTACAACACCTTGGAGCAAAGATTATGGCGGCCCATTTGATTATGAGCGCCAGTAATCGCCAGAATATTGATATACATGCTGCCGTCGGGGCGTAGGCTGTCGGGAAAACCGCCGGTCAAAACAGCGATCTGCTCGATATCGCCGATCACCGTATCCATCGCTTCGACGACAAAATCCACGCCCTCATAACCGGTGGCGATCATCGCGTCCGCCTCCTCGGCGGTATCGCCTATGCCTTCCACTCCGCCCAGGGGCGTCATCAGACCGACGGTGCGGATGCCCTTGGCCTCGCAGCCGCGTATCACCATCATCAGATCGGCCTCCGGATTGCCGCCGCCCTCCTCCGGCACCAGCACGCCGTCCAAATGCAGCATTGTGGCAATGCGCACCGCCGCGGCGGTGCAGCGGCGTTTATCCGCCAGAACCACGTAGGTGGGCGTCATGATGCAGCCGCAAAATTCCAGCTCCTTGCCGTGACGGTCATACAATTCCTTGATCATCGGGTTATTCTGATAATCCCAGGTGGTGTATTTATCGCTGGCCACCACGCAGGTGCCGTTGACCATCGCGCCATCCATATATTCATTAGGATGCAGCAAGGTGGTATTCAAATGCTTGACGTCCTGTCCATACAGGTAATTATCATGCAGCAGCCCCTGGCACATCGTCAGCGTGACGATAGCTACGCGGGGCAGCTTCCTGGCCGGGTCGACCTCGGTCAATTCATAGGACTCGCAGTAATCGGCCGGCGTTTCCTTGGTCGCCAACGCCAGATAATGAGCAGCCTTTAAGCCCAGGATGCGCATGGCTTCCTCGCGGCGCACCGGCGCGGAATCCTCCGGCGCTTTGGCATTGACCACCACATTATTCAGCTTTGAGAACTGCGTATATTCCGAAGCGACGCCGCGCATGTCGATAAAGCCCTCCTGGAAAGCCACCACCGTGCCGGTGGTGACCACCGCGCAGCCGCGCAGCACCTTGGTCGTACCCTCGCCGCATTCCTCCACCGCGCCAAAAAATCCCGGGAAGGAACCGCCCTTTTCCGACATTTTGATCCGTGGTTCGACCACGTCTTTTACCGGAATGATGCGCACGGATTCGCCCGGACGCGCCAAAGCTATATCCAGATCCAAAAAGAAGGGGTCATGGATAAACTCCAGCATTTCCTGCTTGTCGATATAAAGCACATGATCGGCGACATGCGTTTTCTCGGCAAATCGCACGTCCTTGATCTGGACTATTTCGAGATCCAGATGCAGCTGTTTGTTCAAAATCAGCGCCTCCCTTTCATCCATATAGAATACGAGCCTAAACCAACTGTGTTTTCGTCAGAATAATTGCTATATTGATTATAAACTATTAACTATAATGCAATGTCAAGCGCCATACGCAAAAAAAAACAGACTCGCAGGAGTCTGTTTTTCAGCCCAAATTTTCACACCGTTTAAGCGACACGGTTTTATTTGCCGATGATCTCCACCGGATAAGCGACCTGCGTCAAAAAATAATCCATATTGTTCAGATAGAGAAAATCTACCAGATATTGCTCGTACGGATGACCGGCGATCCGATAGCCTTTTTCTTCGATAGCCTGCCTGACCCTGCTGAAAACCTGCGGCAACGCGGCGTAATCGCCCATATGCAGGGTACCGCAATACCAAAAGCCGCCGAAGCTGCCGATATGCTCGCCGGTCAACGTGGTTTTCTCGATCGGATATAACAGCTCGACCTCATAGCTGCCGCCGTTGAAGCGAACGTTTTCCTCATCATAGAATACCATGCTTAGCGGCCCGCTGATCTGCAAGCCGTTTTGCTCGATATAGGCGTTCAGCGCCAGACAGGCCTGCATATCCGCCTGACTGATACCAAAGCTATTGGTAAACCGCCATACTGCGGCCATGGTTTTTTCCATATAGGCGATCTGGCAGGGGTAATCGCTCGTACCCTTGCCATCCAGCGTATCTTCGATGGTCTTGTTCTGATGCTCGACGTACAGCTCGGCGATCTTATCAATGCTGTCGCTGACTTGCTGATAGCTGTTGATAATCGTCTGATACTGCTTCTCCAGAGCGTTGATCTGGCTGCGGCATTCCTGCATCTTTTTTTGCATGTTCGCTTTGAGCACGCTGAGCCTTTTATGCTTGAGCACCAGCTTGATATCCTGAAGATTGATGCCCATGCGCTTGAGGCAAATAATATTGATCGCATCCAAGACCTGCGTTTCGGTATAATAGCGATACTGATTATTCTCGCCGCGGATCTCCGGCACCAGCAGCTCCATGCGCTCATAATAACGCAGGGTGCTGACCGGTACGCCGAGTATTTTTGCCAAATTGCCGATGGTATACAGGTTTTGGTTGTCGTTTTTTTCTTCCATAACGGTACCGCCTTTCTGCCGCTCACCTTATGCCACCGTCACCATGATAATAACTATTCTTCTCTGATCTGTCAACAATTATCGCCATTTGCGTTTTTTTAAGCATGCTCAAACATTGCACTAAGGTGCAGGTTTTTGTTGCGTTTTTGGCGGCGTTATCGGTGGGCGCCGCTATATTTTTGCCGCCCGGCATGATATGATATCCACCGGCGGCAGGAGCGCGCCATTCAAAAAGATATATTATAATTTTTTTGAAAAATACTTTGGCTTTGCTGTAGTATTTGCCGATAAAAACGTAGTTAATAGGTGAAAGGAGGCGAGGCTATCATGGAGGATGAAAAAATCGTCGAGCTGTTCTTTGCGCGTTCGGAAAAAGCCATAAGCGAACTGAACGTAAAATACGGCAAACTCTGCTACAACCTGTCCCGCAACATCGTGGGCAGCCGGATGGACGCAGAAGAATGCGTCAACGACGCATATCTGGGCGCATGGAACGCCATCCCCCCGGCAAAGCCCAACCCTTTGTCTGCCTACATCTGTAAAATCGTGCGGAACATATCTTTGAAGCTCTATTACAGGAAAAAGGCGGCAAAGCGGAGCAGCACCTATGAAATTGCCATGCAAGAATTGGAAGCCTGCCTGTCGGCGCCAAATACGGTTGAAAATGAAATCGCAACGAGAGAGTTAGCCCGTATCATCGAGAGTTTTTTAGATACGCTGACCGAGGAAAACCGCTTCATCTTCATGCGCCGCTATTGGTTTTCTGATAGCTGCAGGGAAATAGCCGGGAGCGTGGGGCTGACAGAAAAAAATATCTCTGTCCGGCTGACTCGTATCAGGCAAAAGATGAGGCAATACCTGATTGAAAGAGAGGTATTGATATGAACACAAAGAAGTTTTCCGAGGCTCTGGGCGAGATTGATGATAGATATATCAACGAAGCTATTACCTATGAACCCCAGGCCGCTTCACCGCGTTTGAAGCGTCGCTTGCCTGCCGCATTGGTGGCCGCCATCATAGCAGTATTTCTTATGGGAGCAGGGGTAGTTGCGGTTATGTACGGCGATCTATGGCTTGAAAGCCCCTCTGACGACCCGGTAGAGGTCGTCCGATCCGCCCTTGAAAATCAGGCCGAAAAAGAATACGCCGTCAAAATCGAGATCGAGCGCATTGAAATCGACGAGGAGGAAACCGCCCGCGTGGTTGAACGCTTCATTACGGGCACAATTGCTGACTGGCGCGGCTGGAGCGACGAATACTTGGCCGAACACTTTGTTGTCGTGAAAGCGCTCTACTATGCCGAATATGACCATACGCAAACGACCAGGAGCGACGGCGACATTGAGATGTATTTCTATCTGACGCAAGACGTGAATAGCGGAGAGTGGACGATCGTTGACAATTCAGGCAATGTAAACTGGTCGGAAACGAATGCCACGGAGGTTGAGAGCAGTCCAGCGGTCGGCAGCACGGAAGAACAAATTTTTTCTTATCTGTCCGACCTGTGCAATGACGTATATACGCCATATTACGATGGACTTCACTACAAGATAAGCGACTATTCGGAAGTCCTTGATAACGGCAAGGTGACTGCCACATTCCTATGGACATATTATTTTCTCGGCAAAGGATGGGATGTGGAGACAGACGAGGGAGTCGAACAGGAGGCAAATCTGTTTCTCCAGGCAACGGCCATGCTCAAGGAGGATGGTTCGCTGGATTTAGAAACAATTTCCATTCTTGCCGATAACAGCGTCGTTGGTCCGCCTAATTACGTCATCCCCATTGAGAATTTTTTCCCGACACAGCTTGCCGATTAAATATGCGGCTCAAAAACAAAGCGATAGTTATGCTTTTCTGCTGCAAGCTTGTAATATTGATATGAACAATTCGACAAGCCAGCAGCTCGCAACCAAATAACACCGCACAAGGGCGGCTATTTCCTGTTGGAAATAGCCGCCCTTTTCTTACGCCCAAAAGCAAAAACGAGGACGCCGGCCATGCCGAAGCCGGCCAATGTACGCCATATTTGCGTATGTGGCACGAGCGGCGGCGGCTCCGCAGCTTATCACCCCTCCGCCTCCAGCACAAGGTTGTGAAAATGTTCTATATTAGACTGCCATTGCTGTGGGTCGTTAAAGGGACGTTGGGGGGTCACGCCCATCTCCGTCAGCTTATCGCTAAGATAATGGGAAAACTTGATCGCGCCGGCATAGTTGAAATGCAGGATATCGTAGAAATCACGAGCCGGATCCAGCTCCATCTGTTCCAAGTCAGCCATGCAATTGATAAATTCCGCTCCTGTATCAGCGGTGAGCGATCCGGCCAACTCCGCCAGATAATTTTCCTCGAAATAGGCGTAGGAGCCGCTGATATAAAATATACAGCGGCTGCCCTCCTGCTGACACAGGGCGGCGATCTTCAGCAGCCAGGACAGATTGGCGGCGTAATCCTCCGGCTCCTGCTCTATCCGGCGCTGTCGGGGCGCGTCCTGCGGTTCGCTCTCAGACAGAAAATGATAGCCGGCCAAGGGGTCTTTGGCATAACCGCGCAGTCCCAGCCGATAATCATCCTGCGTCAGCTCTGACCAGCGGTCATGATAATTGTACAGCGGAAAAATCAGACCCAGTCTCTGCTCCGGCGGGGCGGCCAAAAAAGTGGCTTCGAGCCGTACCGCGTCATAGGGCATATAGCCCAGGTTGACCTTGATGGCATCCCTGCCGGTAGCCTGAGTATAGTGGATGCAGGAGCTTTCCACCAGCACCGCACTAGGATGCTGGGTGCGGAACATTTCTTTCACATAATAATAAGTAACCGCCGGCGTTTGCTCCGGCCCGGCCATAATATAGGTTGTAAGACCGCTATCCTCCCAGATAACAGCCGGTATAACGTTGCAGTACGCCATAGAGGAGCCGAACAGCACCACGTCCATGCTGTTAGGCTCCTCCGCTGTAAAAGCTCCCCAGTTAGCTCCCAGCTCATAACGTTTGGGCATGACGATATTGGAGGCGCAGACCACAAATGCCAGCAGCGTCCCGGCAAACAGCAGTAAGGCAATAATGTTTTTTGCGGGTATTGTTTTCCTCATAGCTCTACCTGATCAAAACTGGAAATAGACAAAATCCTGAGGGTCGTAACCGGCTCCATAGGAGCCAAAAATGAGGATGAAGGCCAGCAGCAGGAACCAGGCCAGATACTTGAGCCAGATGTTTCCGTTGACCCGCTCATCCAGTCCCCAGCGTAGCTGGGCAAAATCTACGGCCAGCAGCGTTGCCATCGCCACGGCCAGCATTTTCAGATCAGCCGCCTTCAGCCCCAAGGCGATCAGGCTGAACTCCCCGCCCGCGCCGGAGGGCAGCAAACCCAGGATAGCGCCGATGATGTGGCAGGCGTCGGCAATACTGTCCGCCCGGAAGAACACCCAGGCCAAACAGACCAATATAAAGGTAACGCCACAGCGAACCCATGTCAGCAGCCAGCCTTCTTTTATACGCAGGCTGTTTAGCAGCTTTTTCCGCCAGGACGCGGTGATAAAGGAGATCAACTGATAGACTCCGTTCAGCAAGCCCCAGACTATAAAGGTAAGGGAAGCGCCATGCCACAACCCGCTGAGCAGAAACACGATCAATACGTTCAGATAGTGCCGCGGCGCCGAACAGCGGCTGCCGCCCAGAGGGAAATACAGATAATCCCTAAACCAGGTGGTCAGGGAAATATGCCATCTGCGCCAAAAATCCTGGATCGAGGTGGAGAAATAGGGAGCGTTAAAATTCCGCATCAGCCGGAAACCAAGCATAGCAGCGGAGCCGCGGGCAATATCGGAATAAGCGGAAAAATCGCAGTATATCTGAAAAGCAAAGGCCACGGTAGCTGCTGCCAACTGGAGGGGCAGATAACTGTCCGGGGCGGAATAAACAGTATTGACCACTACCGCCAATTGATCCGCAATAACGACCTTTTTGAAAAATCCCCATAACAAAGGCAGCATGCCCCTGTTAATATTAGCCCAGTCAAAGCTATGCTCCTCCCGAAACTGAGGCAGCAGGTTGCCGGAGCGTTCTATTGGCCCGGCCACCAACTGCGGAAAAAAGGATACAAACAGGCCATAGATGGCAAAATCCTTTTCCGGCTCCATTTGTCCCCGGTACACATCAATGGTATAACCCAACGCCTGAAACGTATAAAAAGAAATGCCCACGGGCAGCAAAACATCTAAAACCGGAGCGTTGGCAGTCGCCCCCCACCATCCCGCAACCTCAGCCGCCAGTCCGGCGGCAAAGTTGAAATACTTAAAGAAAAAGAGTATGCCCAAATTAACGCCAAGGCTCAGAGCCACCCACAGCTTTTTGTGGCGCGGGCGGCTGCCGATGAGCCTGCCGCAGGCATAGGTCAAAACGGTGGAGATGAAAATGAGCAAAGCATAAGCGGCCTGCCAGCGCATATAAAAAAAATAGCTCAACGCTAACAAGAGATAATTACGGTATTTGACCGGCGACAAATAGTAGAGCAGTATTGTCAGCGGCAAAAAGATCAGGTATGCCAGAGAATTAAAACTCAAGGCGCGTCCTCCTGTCGAATATTGCCACTTCAGTATGCCATAATTACGCGCTCATTTCAAGTGGCCGTTGATTTTTCCTTTTTTGCCGCTTGCAGGAGTACAACACATCTTGGACAGATGAAACAGGCGAATGAGAATTATAATAGAAAAAGCAGACGGCGGGCGTCTGCTTTTTGCTGCTGTCGGGATCAGCGCTTGATCACGACCCCCAATCAGCACGGATTTTTCCAGACGCAAGCTGAGCGAAGCGAACTTGCGTCTGGGGAGGAGGAGCCATGGAGCGGGCGAGACATAATCAGCCAAGTCTGATTATGGCGAGGGAGCGAAATGCGCTCCGACGAGGGATTCCCCTGCGGGCCGGCTGCGCAAAACATGCCACCGGCATGTTTTTGCTCGCTTTCGAATCCCCTGAACAATACCAAAATTAAAAGCCCCACCCCAAAAATGGGTGGAGCTTATAATTTTGGTGACGCGTATGGGATTCCCCTTCGGGCCGGCTGCGCAAAAACATGCCACCGGCATGTTTTTGCTCGCTTTCGAATCCCCTGAACAATACCAA
>JAUNBC010000010.1:15972-56311 GCA_030527285.1 Bacillota bacterium
AAAACATGCCACCGGCATGTTTTTGCTCGCTTTCGAATCCCCTGAACAATACCAAAATTAAAAGCCCCACCCCAAAAATGGGTGGAGCTTATAATTTTGGTGACGCGTATGGGATTCGAACCCATGAATGCCAGCGTGAGAGGCTGGTGAGTTAACCGTTTCTCCAACGCGCCATACCGCCTGTCTATTATGCCAAAAGTCGCGGATAAAGTCAAGTAAAAAATCTCATCCGCACGTTATTGCCGGCGAATCATTAAGAGCGCCGTCTGCGCTAATTGACTCCGGCGGAGACGGTCAGCACATACACGGCGGCGGCCTGCTGTTTGAGCAACGCCTGAGCGCAGGCCGAGGTTGTTGCGCCGCTGGTGTAAATATCGTCGATCAGCAGCACGCTTTGTCCGGCGGCGCCCTCGTTAGCACGGATGGCGCCCTTGAGCACGAACGCGCGCTCGCTGCGGCTCAACGCGGCCAGGGGAGGCGTATCTTTGACCCGCTCCAACAGACCGGCATCCAGCGGCAAGCCGCTGCGCATCGCCAGCTCTCTCGCCAATAGCTGCGCATGGTCATAACCGCGCCGCGCCGTGCGTGACGGCGAGCCGGGCACGGCGGTCAGCAACAGCGCGCCTTTGTCCGCATAATGGCGCAGATAGGCCAGATACAACAGCTCGCCCGCGCCATGGCGGCGGCCGGTCTTGTCGCGGTATTTGAGGTCGAGCAGATTATCGCGCAATCGCCCCGCATAAGGCAGCGCCGCAAATGCCGCGGCAAAAGGCGGGCGCTCATGCAGGCATTCATTGCATACCGAGGCCTGCTCATCCTCGAGAAAAGTGGCGCAATGCAGACAACTGCGAGCGTCGGCAAGCCGCGCGCGGCAATCGGGGCATAGCGCCGGCTCGGACAGCGGCGCAGGCAGCAGACAGCCGCAATTAAAGCAGTAGCGGCGCGGAAACAGCAGCGCGGCGGCAGCGTTGCGCCATACGGACAGGCGCAGGGCTTTATCATCATTTGCGTTCATGCCTTGACCTCCTTGCTGCTCTAATAATAGCATAAACGAAGGCGGCAGACAATGCGGCGCAGCAGGCGCAAAAATTTCCGCACTTGGCAGGCTGATAATGGTATGGTATAATTAGCGCACAGGCCGAAATCTTTGATTTCGCAGCCTGAGCGTCTATTTTATAGCTGAGACTTTCCCGCCAGGGAAAGGCCAGCAATAACCGCGTTAGCGGTTATGTTAGAATAGCTGTATAGAACCATGCTTATTCCATCATCATAGTGATTCTATTCAAGGAGGCCATATTATGGGAAACGATCTTTTCGGCGGTTTGGGTCAATTAGGCGGCTTGGTAAAAGGCTTATCCGGCCTGATGCCGCAAGATGATCCGGCGGTAAAGGTCTTGAACGCGCAAACAGAATTATCCGAGCTGAAACAGAAAGAAGCCGCGCTGCTGGCGGAGATCGGCGCAAAAGCGTTGGCGCAATACGGCGACGCAGCCTTTGCCGAGGCCGCCCAGTTGCGCCTGCTCCAAAGCAGCATCGCTCAGGCGGAGGCCGCGCTCAACACGGCTAAAGCCGGCGCGGACGCGGCGAAAAAGGCCGAGCAAGAGGCGATCGCCGCCCGCACCTGCCCGAATTGCGGCGCAGTCAATGCCGAAGGCGTAAACTTCTGCAACGAATGCGGCGCAAAGCTCGGAGCGCCCGCCAAATGCGTTTGTCCGTCCTGCGGTGCGGAAAATCCTCCCGGCACTCGTTTTTGCGGCGGCTGCGGCACGCGCGTTGGCGAATAATACAGGAGGATAAATATGCTCAACGCCTTTACCAGAAATTATACGGATAATTCTACCGAGGCCGGTTTTCAATTCACCTTCTATTGCGATATCTGCAATAACGGCTTCAAAAGCTCCTTCATCGAATCTTCTACATACAATAAACGCAAGGGGCTGCAAAACCTGACCCGCGGCGCCAGCGTGCTGGGCAACGTCTTAGGCGGCGCGGCGCATAATATCGGCTGGGGCATCAACCGCGCCGGCGATATTCTCAGCGAGCGCTTTGAGGAGCGCAGCCCGGAATGGCAGCGCGAGCATGAGCAGGCGTTTATTGCCGCGCAAAGCGAGGCGCAGCGTCATTTCCGCCGCTGCCACGCCTGCCATAAATGGGTATGCGCCAACTGCTTTAACGAGGACGAAGGCATGTGCGTCGATTGCGCGCCGCGGCAGGAGATCTACGTAGCCAAAGCGCGCGCCGAAGCGATGAAGCGCAATATCGACGAAGCCGGTCAAAGCGCTACGGTCTGGCAGGGCAGCATCGAGAGCAAGACCACCGTCTGCCCCGCCTGCGGCAAACCGGCAGGCAGCGGGAAGTTCTGCAATAACTGCGGCGCGTCGCTGGCGCTGAACGTCTGCCCCGCCTGCGGCAAGGAGAACGCGCAGAGCGTGAAATTCTGCAATCATTGCGGCTCGCCGATGACCGCGCCGAGCGGCAAATGCTCCGCCTGCGGCACGGAAAATCCGCCCGGCACCAAATTCTGCGGTAATTGCGGCAATAAACTGGCCTGAGCAGCGCCGCCAAAACGCAATCGCACCCCCGCTCTATGCCATGGAGCGGGGGTATTTTACGCGCCGCGCCAACAATATACCGCCGTTTATGGACGCGCTGGTGCTCGCCCGCGAATTGACAAAGCCGGCTTTTAATGCTAAGATATTATGAAGGAAAATTGCTGCTTGCGCCGCCCTTGCCGGCGGCATTTACCCACTATAAGCTAATAGGAGGCGCTCATGGGCTTGCTCGGCAACCTTTTTGACGATAACGCCAAGGATATCAAGAAATACCGCAAAAAGCTGGAACGCATCAACGCCTTTGAGCCGCAGGTCGCGGCTTATGACGACGCGGCGCTGACCGCCAAGACCGCTGAATTCAAACGCCGGCTGGAGCAGGGAGAGAGCCTGGACGAGCTGATGTTCGAGTCCTTTGCCGTGGTGCGCGAGGCGGCAAAGCGTTCGCTGGGCATGCGCCATTTCGACGTGCAGCTGATCGGCGGCATGGCGCTGTTCGACGGGCGTATCGCCGAGATGAAGACCGGCGAAGGCAAAACGCTGGTCGCCACCGCGCCCGCCTATACGCATGCGCTGACCGGCCGCGGCGTGCATGTGATCACCGTCAACGACTACCTGGCGCGCCGCGACAGCGAGTGGATGGGGCGCGTCTACCGCTTTCTCGGCATGAACGTGGGGCTGGTGGTGCACGGCGTGGAAGCGGAAGAGAAAAAAGCCGCCTATCTGGCCGATATAACCTATGGCACCAATAATGAATTCGGCTTTGACTATCTGCGCGATAACATGGCCTTTTCCAAGGACAGAATGGTGCAGCGCCCGCTCTATTACTGCATCGTGGACGAGGTGGACTCGATACTCATCGACGAGGCGCGCACGCCGCTGATC
The DNA here is from genome assembly GCA_030527285.1 of Bacillota bacterium. Taxonomy (GTDB): domain Bacteria; phylum Bacillota; class Dehalobacteriia; order UBA4068; family UBA4068; genus JAUNBC01. The sequence continues at coordinate 19,407 of JAUNBC010000010.1, forward strand.
ATCTCCGGCCCCTCGGCCAAGCCGACCGAACGCTATTATCAGGCGGCCAAGATCGTGACCCGTCTCAAGGAAGAGCCGCAAGCGGAAAAGGACGAGGAGCAGACCGGCGATTTCACCATCGACGTCAAATCGCGCAGCATCGCCCTGACCGAGGCCGGTATGCGGAAGGCCGAGGCCGCGCTGGGCGTGGACAATTTAACCGACGACAGGAATACCGAGCTGCTGCATCATATCAATCAGGCGCTCAAGGCGCAGTATATATTCAAACGCGACCGCGATTACGTGGTCAAGGACGGCGAGGTGCTGATCGTAGACGAATTCACCGGCCGTTTGATGTTCGGCCGCCGCTATTCGGACGGTCTGCATCAGGCGATCGAGGCCAAGGAAAACGTCAAGATCGAGCGCGAGAGCCAGACGCTGGCCACCATCACCTTCCAGAACTATTTCCGCATGTATGAGCGGCTGGCCGGCATGACCGGCACGGCGCTTACCGAGGAAGAAGAATTCCGCAAGATATACAACTTCGACGTGGTCGAGATACCGACCAATATGCCGATGATACGGCAGGATAATCCGGATATCATCTACCGCACCGAGCCGGGCAAATTCGACGCCGTGATCGAGGAGATCGCCGCCGAGCACGCCAAGGGCCGTCCGGTGCTGGTCGGCACCATCTCGATCGAAAAATCGGAGCTGCTGTCGCGAATGCTGAAAAACCGCGGCATCGAGCATCATGTGCTGAACGCCAAATTCCATGAACAGGAGGCGGCGATCATCGCCGAAGCCGGACGCGAAGGCGCGGTCACTATCGCCACCAATATGGCCGGACGCGGCACCGATATCGTCCTGGGCGGCAATCCCGAGGCGCTGGCGCGCGCCGAGTACAGCCGCCGCGAGGATAAGCCGGAAGATCTGATCGCGCAGGCGGAGGAGCTGGCCGCGCTGACCGAGAAATACCGCGCCGCCGGAGCCGCCGAGCATCAGCGTGTGGTCGAGGCCGGCGGGCTGCATATCATCGGCACCGAGCGGCATGAGAGCCGCCGTATCGACAATCAGCTGCGCGGCCGCGCCGGCCGTCAGGGCGACCCCGGCTCCAGCCGCTTCTTCATCTCGATGGAGGACGATCTGATCAAGCGTTTCGGCGGCGATAATCTCGGCAATCTGATGGACAAGGTGGGCGTGGATGATACGATGCCCATAGATTCGGCGCTGGTATCGCGCGGCATCGAGAATGCCCAGCGCCGCGTCGAGGAGCGCCATTTCGACGCGCGCAAGCACGTGCTCGAATACGACGACGTGATGAACGCCCAGCGCGAGCTCATCTATTCGGAGCGGCGCAAGGCGCTGTACGAGGACGACGTTCATGACAGCGTGCTCGGTATGCTGGAGGCCGCCGTCAACGCCGTGCTCGGCCGCTACTCGGCTGCCAGCAATTTCCCCGAGGAATGGGATCTGCCGGCGCTGCTCGCGGATATGGCCGAGTATTTGCCCGCCGATAAGCTGCCTGAGGCCGCGTTCTTGCGCGATCTGGCCAAGGAAGAGGTTTACGAGCATTTCCAGCAGGCCTTTGTCGATTATTATGACAGCCGCCGCCAAAGCATGGGTGCGGAGACGCTCAACCGGCTGGAGCATATAGTCATCCTCAACGTCGTCGATAACAAATGGATGGAGCATCTTGACGCTATGGATCAGCTGCGGCAGGGCATCGGCCTGCGCGCCTATGGCCAGGAGAACCCGCTGATCGCCTACAAGCGCGAGAGCTTCGATATGTTCGAGGCGATGATCGAGGATATACAGCTCAACGTGGCGAGAATGGTCTTGCGCGCCGAGCTGGTGGAGCGGCCCGTGGAGCGCGAAGGCGTGACCGCCAGCCACGGCGGGTCAAGCGGCGGGACGGCGAAAAAGGTACCGCTCAAGCGCAAGGACGCCAAGGTCGGACGCAACGACCCCTGCCCCTGCGGTTCGGGCAAAAAATACAAAAATTGCTGCGGCCGCGCATAGCGGCAGCAAGGAGGATATAATGTTAGACGAATTACGTCCGCAGATCGCGGAGGGACAGCTAAAGACAGACACGCTCGGGAGGTCTCTTTGACATTGAAGGCAAACGCGCCGCGATCGCGGGATTAGAGGCGCAAACGCTGGCCGAGGGCTTCTGGAACGACCGCGAGGCCGCGCAGGCCATATTGGGCGAGATCAACCGGCGTAAAGAGGTAGTCAACGCCTATCAGCAGGTGTGCGAGCTGGGAGAAGAAGCGGCGGCGGCAGTAGAATTGGCCGCCGAGGACGAGGACTTTGCCGCCGAGGCCGTAAGCGCCGGCAAGCGCTTTTTAACGGCGCTGGAGCAACTGGAGTTAGCGCAGCTATTGTCCGGCGAATACGACGACCATGACGCGCTGCTGTCGGTGCATGCCGGCGCGGGCGGGCTGGAGGCTCAGGACTGGGCGGAAATGCTGCTGCGGATGTTCATCCGCTACGGCGAGCGCCACGGCTACAAGGTGGAGCTGCTGGACAGCCTGCCCATGGACGAGGGCGGGATCAAAAGCGCCACCATCTCGATCAGCGGGCTCAACGCTTACGGCTATCTCAAATCGGAAAAGGGCGTGCACCGATTGGTACGCATCTCGCCCTATGATACCGCCGGACGGCGGCATACCAGCTTTGCCTCGGTGGAGGTGCTGCCGCAGGTAGCCGACGATAACGAGGTCGAGATCAACGCCGACGATCTGCGTATCGACACCTATCGCAGCTCCGGCAAGGGCGGGCAGCATATCAATAAGACGGATTCGGCGGTGCGCATCACCCATATACCGACCGGCATCGTCACCCAATGCCAGGAGGAGCGCTCGCAGCATTCCAACAAGGAGCGCGCCATGACCATGCTCAAGGCGCGGCTGCTGGAGCATAAGCTCAGCCAGCGCGAGGCCGAGCTGGCCGAGCTGCGCGGCGAGCAGGCGGAGATCGGCTGGGGCAGCCAGATCCGCTCCTATGTGTTCCAGCCCTACCGGCTGGTCAAGGATCATCGCACCGGCTGCGAGGCAGGTAATACCGACGCGGTGATGGACGGCGCGATCGACGAGTTCATTTCCGCTTACTTGCAGCATATAGCCGCATCACGGAAATAACAAAGCGGCGGTCATCCGCCGCAGCAGCCACGGTAAAACGACAACATTAGATAAATACGGCAGGCAGTAAAAGGAGGTATTATATGGATCATTCTCTCAACTGTGACGGTTTTGCGCGGCAGATGCGCCGTGAGATCATCAAGATGCTGGCGGCGGCCGGCTCAGGGCATCCGGGTGGCAGCTTATCCGCCGCCGATATCATCGCCGTGCTCTATGCGCAGGTCATGCATATCGACGCGGCGGCTCCGCAACTGCCCGGCCGCGACAGATTCGTGCTGAGCAAGGGTCACGCCGCGCCCGCCCTCTATGCGGCGCTGGCGCTCAGAGGCTTTTTCCCGATGGAGGAGCTGGCCAATCTGCGCAAGCTCGGCTCCAAATTGCAGGGGCATCCCGATATGAAGAAGCTGCCCGGCGTGGATATTTGCACCGGCTCGCTGGGTCAGGGGCTGTCCGCCGCCTGCGGCATGGCGCTGGCGGCGCGGCTGGACGGCGCGGACAATTATGTTTACGCGCTGCTCGGCGACGGCGAATGTGAGGAAGGCCAGGTCTGGGAGGCGGCGATGTTTGCCGCGCATTATCAATTGGGGCGGCTGATCGCCTTCACCGACCATAACGGCCTGCAGATCGACGGCAGGATCAGCGACGTGATGTCGCCGCTGCCGCTGGCCGAGAAATGGACGGCTTTTGGCTGGCATGTGCAGAGCGTCGACGGCCATGATACGCAAGCCATCAAGGCGGCCATCGAAGCGGCCAAGCTGATAGACGACAAACCGAGCATGATCATCGCCCATACCGTCAAGGGCAAGGGCGTGAGCTTTATGGAAGATCAGGCCGGCTGGCATGGCGTAGCGCCCAAGCCGGAGGAAGCCGAGCGCGCCTTGGCGGAATTGGGAGGTGCCGAATAATGAGCGAAGAAAAGAAAAGTATCGCCACCCGCGAGGCCTACGGCAAGGCGCTGGCCGCCTTGGCCGCCGCCGACCCCAAGATCGTGGTCTTAGATGCCGATCTCTCAAAATCGACCAAGACCGCCGAGTTTCAGGCGGTGGCGCCGGAGCGCTTCTTTAACGCCGGTATCGCCGAACAGAACATGCTCGGCGTGGCGGCGGGTCTGGCCGCAGCGGGCAAAATGCCCTTTGCCAGCTCCTTTGCCGTGTTCGCTACCGGACGCGCCTTTGAGCAGATACGCAATTCCATCGCCTATCCTCGCCTCAACGTCAAGATCGCCGCTACCCATGCCGGCGTCACCGTGGGCGAGGACGGCGGCAGCCATCAATCGGTCGCCGATCTGGCGGTGATGCGCGCGCTGCCCAATATGACGGTGCTGTGCCCGGCCGACGGCCCTTCGGCGGCGTGGGCGGTGCGGCAGGCGGCGGCTTATGACGGGCCGGTATATATACGCCTCGGCCGTTTAGCCACGCCGCAGCTCTACGATAATACCGACCAGCTCAAATGGGGCAAGGGCTCGCTGCTGCGTCCGGGCAAGGATATCGTCTTCTTCTGCTGCGGCATGACGGTCGCCATCTGCCTGGAGGCGGCGGAGCTGCTGAAAAACGAGGGCGTCGCGGCGGCGGTGGCGGATATCCATACGCTCAAGCCCTTAGACGGCAAATTCATCTCCGAACTGGCGACGCGCTGCGGCGCTGCGCTGACCGTGGAGGAGCATAGCATCATCGGCGGTCTCGGCTCGGCGGTGGCAGAGGTGCTGGCCGAATACTGCGATAAAATCGCCTTCTCCCGACTGGGCATAAATGACGAATTCGGCCAAAGCGGCAGCCCGCAAGCGCTGCTCAAGCATTACGGGCTGACGGCGGAGAATATTGCCAATAACGCCAAGAGGATTTTGGCGCGCAAATAGCGTTTGTATGATGAACGGCGGACAGCAACGCCGGCCGTTCAGCTTTTACGGAGGTGCATAAAATGAAAAAACTCCTGCTCGCCTTGACGCTGGCTCTGCTGCTGGCGCTGACGGCGGCCACGCCGGCTTTAGCCGCCTATGACGTTTGGGACGGCAGCGTAGACAGCTCCTTCGGCGGCGGCAGCGGCGTCAAGGACGACCCCTATCTGATCAAAAGCGCCGCTCAGCTGGCCTATCTAAGCGCGCAGCTGGAAAACGCCAATATTGCCAATCCCAGCGCCGGCGTTTATTACCGGCTGGAATCGACCATAGATCTTGCCGGCGATGAATTTGACTGGACGCCGATCGGCGGCGGCCATCATCCCTTTGCCGGATATTTCGACGGCAACGGCTATCTGATCAATTCGCTGGCTATCGACGTCAGCCGGCAGGATCATTTTGCGATCGGCGAGATCTCCGCCTTTGGCCTGTTCGGCGTCAACAACGGCGAGATCAGCAATGTGCTGCTGCATGGCAGCGTATATCTCGAATACCGTCTGAACAATGCGGAAATATCCGCCGGCCTGATCTGCGGCGTCAATAACGGACAAATCACGGATTGCGAGGCCAGCGGCGACGTTACGGTGCTGATCGACGGCAGCAAGCTGATTGCGCAATACGGCGGAGGCATAGCCGGACGCGGACGCGGCACGCTCGAACATTGCACGCATAGCGGCGCGGTCAGCGTCAGCGCGGCGAACGCCGTCAGCGTGGCCGGCGGTCTGATCGGCCTGAGCGAAGGCAGTATACAAAACTGCGCGCATAGCGGCGCGGTCAGCAGCTCCGGCGAGACCTTCGCCTATGCCGGCGGTCTGAGCGGGCGCATCAACGGCGGCGAGGCGCGCAACAGCTACGCGGCGGGCGCGGTCGAAGCGCAGGCCTTCCGTAAGGCGGCGGCCGGCGGTCTGAGCGGCTATTGCGACGACAGCGAATTTCGCCGCATCACGCTCGCCAACTGCTATTACCGCGGCAACGGCATTATTGCCGCCGGCGATTACGGCTCTTATGCGGGCGGCTTGAGCGGCTATATCGAATCGGCCAACGGCCTGATAAACATCAACCATTGTTATTGGCAGGCGGCGCTGGAATACAAGGCCTTGGGCGGCGAAAGCGCCGGTACCTATACGATCAGCGAATGCAGCGCCTTTAGCGGAACGGATACGCTGCTCAACACGGTCAGCTTCAGCCGTTACAGCGGCGAGTCGCTGCTGGCGGCGCTCAACGCCTGGGCAACTTTTTACAGTCTGGACGCCTGGCATGCCAGCGTCAAGTACAATAACGGCTATCCGCTGCTCGACTTTCAACTGGCTGATTACACCGACATCGACTATATCAAGCTGAATATTCAGCCCAGCTTCGGCGGGCAGTTGCTGGTCAGCGACGACAGCACGGTGGTGATGCTGGTCGCCGACTCCGGCTTCGTCTTGAAGGAGGTCTTTGTCGACGGCGTGTCACAGGGCGCAAAGACCAAGCTCCGGTTCAGCAAAAACGGCTACTATACGATAGAAGCAGATTTCGTGCAGCAGGACGCGAGCACATGGAGCAATCCCTACCGCGATATCTCCGCAGGCGACTGGTACTATTCCTCCGTTGCCTGTATGAGCCGGCTCAAGCTGATGAGCGGTACTGCCACCGACCGTTTTTCCCCGCAAGCCACGCTATCGCGGGCGATGATGGCGACGATCGTCTGGCGGCTGGCGGGCAGTCCCTTTCAAAGCGGCAGCAACTTTGACGACGTGGCTGAGGGCAGCTACTATTATCAGGCGGTGCTATGGAGCCAGCGCAACGGTATCGTCAAGGGCTTCGACGAGGCGACCTTCGCCCCCGACGCGGCGGTAACGCGGCAGCAGCTGGCGCTGTTCCTCTACCGCTATGCTCAATATCTGGAGAAGGACGTATCCGACGGCACGACCGAGCTTGGCGTCTATACCGACGCCGAGCAAATAAACGATTATGCGCGTCCGGCGGTGTCGTGGGCGGTAAACCGCGGCCTGCTCGAGGGCGACGGCGGACGGCTGTACCCGCAAGCGACGGCCACGCGCGCTCAGGTGGCGGCGGTGCTCGACCGCTATCTGAATAATGTGCTATAACGCGGTACTGTCCCAAAACCCGCGCCGCCCCCGGCGCTTTCGGCTTGCGCGCGCCGTTTATGTACGCGCCGGCTAAACAGACATATTGAGTCTAACGCCCCCATACACTGTGTATGGGGGTGTGTTTGAGATGAAAAAAAATATACGGCAGGCGGCGGCGCAGCTGTTGGAGATACCCGCCGATATCGCCTGCGGTTCGCTGCGCATCACTTTGCTCGGACGGCAGCTGCTGCGCGCTGAAAATCACCGCGGCATCATCAGCTACGATCCGGCGCGCATCTCTTTCGCCGCCGTCGAGGGCGACGTGCATATTTACGGCAGCGAGCTCAATTTGGCGGCGTTGGACGGCGGCGCTCTGGCGGTAGACGGCGAGATACAGCGTATCATCTTCGGCGCGCTCGATGACAGCGGCGCGGCAGACGGCGGTGACGGCGATGAAGAATGAGCTGCTGCGCCGCATGCGCGGTGAATTGGAGATCGAGATCAGCGGCGAGCTGCCGCAGCGCCTGCTCAATTTAGCGCAGCGTCAGGGGCTGATCTTTCGCGATATCCGCTTCGTCAGCAGCGAGCGCTTGCGCGCGCGCATCGCGCTGGCCGACGTTTACCGCCTGCGCCCGCTGATGCGTCCCTGCCGCTGCCGGCTGCGCATCTGCCGCCGCATCGGCCTGCCGTTTACTCTGGCGTTTCTGCGCCGCCGTCCGCTGCTGCCGCTGGGCGCGCTCTTGGCGATAGGGCTGCTGGTCTTCGTCAACTCGCTGATCTTTGAGATCGAGGTCGGCGGGCCGTATCCGCTCTCCGAACAGCGCGTGGCGCAGATATTGCAGCTGGCCGAGCAGCAGGGGCTGAAAAGCGGCGCTTGCGTATGGCGGCTGGATCTGCAGCAGATCGAGCGGCAGATAGCGGATAACGCGGCGCAAATATCCTTTGCCGAGATCTACCGGTGCGGCAACAACGTCTATATCGAGGTCGTCGAGCGCGACGGCCTCAGCGCCGACGAGCAGCCGTTACCGGCCGGCGATATCGTCGCCGCCTGCGACGGCCTGATCATCGACGTGCTGGTGCGGCAGGGTACGGCGGCGGTACAAAGCGGCGACGCGGTGACTGCCGGCCAGGTGTTGATCTACGGCTATCAGGGTCAGAGGCGGCTCGCCGCCTCCGGCATCGTCAACGCCGAGGTCTATGGCCGCGGCTACGGCGAATGCGCTCTTAGCGGCACAGCCGAGCGTTACACCGGACGCAGCTGTAAAAATCTGGCTGTACGAGTCAATGACGGCGCGCTGCTGCTGATAGCGGGCGCTGATCCCGCGCCTTATCAGCTATATGACACGGAGCGCCGCTCCCGCCGGCTGAGCTTAGGCAGGAATAAACCCCTGTCTGTCGAATTTGTAGTTAGTAAAATTTGCGAAAAAGAGCAATATACGCTCAGGCGCAGCGCCGACGAGGCAGCCGCTATCGCCGCCGAAGCCGCGACCGCCGCCGCTCGCGCGGCCCTGCCCGAGCAGGCTAATCTCAGCGATACCCAGCTCACGGAAATTCTACTTGAGGACGATCTGCGGCGTATGCAGGCCGTGCTTACCGCCACCGCCGAGATCGGCGTATTTCGGGCGGCGGAATAAACGGAGGTGCGCCATTGGCGGAAATACAAATATCGCTCGGCGATAATGCACAGGCAGCGGAAATACTCGGCTATCAGGACAAGTATCTGCGGCGGCTGCAAGAGGCGCTCAAAGCGGATATACACGCGCGCGGCGGCGAGCTGACGGTCAGCGGCGAGCAGCGCGAGGTGGACAAGGCCGAGCGGGTGATCGAGCATTTGCGCACCTTGGCCAAAAGCGGCGTGATCATCAATACGCTGACCGTCAATTATGCGCTGGCCGCCTGCGAGGAGGACGACCCTCAGGTCGCGGCCAAGCTTACCGAGACTATATACACCACGCCGCGCGGACGGGCGATCAAGCCCAAGAGCTTCGGCCAATGGCAGTATTTACAGGCCATCGACAAGCATGATCTGGTCTTTTCCATCGGTCCGGCGGGTACCGGCAAGACCTATCTGGCGGTGATCAAGGCCGTGCTGGCGCTGCGTCAGCGGCGCGTGCAAAAGCTGGTGCTGGCGCGTCCGGCGGTGGAAGCCGGCGAGAAGCTGGGCTTCCTGCCCGGAGATCTGGCGGACAAGGTCAACCCCTATCTGCGGCCGGTATATGACGCGCTGAACGACATACTGGGACTGGAGACCGCCGCCAAATACGTGGAGCGCGGCATCATTGAGGTCGTACCGCTGGCTTATATGCGCGGGCGCACGCTCGACGACGCCTTTATCATCCTTGACGAGGCGCAAAATACCACGCCGCAGCAAATGAAGATGTTTCTCACCCGCTTCGGGCAGGGCTCGCGCGCGGTGATCACCGGCGATATTACGCAGATCGACCTGCCGCCCGGACAGACCTCGGGGCTGATCGAGGCCGAACGGCGGCTGCGCGATATAGAAGATATCGCCTTTTGCTATCTGAGCCGCGCCGACGTGGTGCGGCATCCGCTGGTGCAAAAGATCATCGAGGCCTATGAGAAGAAATGGGTATAATGACCGCCGTTTTTCGGGCAAGCGGATAAACAGAAAGAGGCTGAAATGGCTAATAAAAACGCAAAAAAACGCGATAAACGCAAGCGGGAGAACCGCCTGCAAAGGCTGCTGATCTTTCTGCTGCTGGCGCTGGCGACCTTCGGCATATTATCTTTAGATTTGACGCCGCAGCAGGTGCATTTGACCGTCAACGAGATCGCCGGCGAGGATATATATTATACCGGCGCTACCACCGCCTATGCCAGCGAACTGGCGACCACCGAGGCCAAGGCGGCGGCGGCGGACGCGGTATCCGCCATCTACGTGGTGGACGAGGCGGTGACGGCAAATCTGCTGCAACAGCTGACGGACTATTTTGCCGCCATCGACGAGCTGAATATCCGCTACGCCACCGACGAGACCTATGAATCGGCGCAATATCTGGAGGATGCGCGCGCCGTGTTGCCCGGCGAATACAGCGACGAGGTGCTGCGCAGCCTGCGCGATCTGGACAGCGCGCAATTGTTTACGCTGCGTGACAGCTTCGGCGATATGCTGGCCGATATTTACAACAGCGGCGTGGCTGCCGACGGCATCGACGCCGCCCGCTCGCAGCTGGCAATGCTGATTGGCGCGTCAACGATCACCGGCGACAGCGAGGTTTTTCTCAAAACGCTGCTGGACGGTATGACGCTGCCCTTTAACCAGGCCTATGACGCGATGGCTCATGCCGCCGCCATCGAAGAAGCGATGGAAGCGGTGCTGCCGGTGATGGTGACAGTACAATCGGGGCAAAAGCTGGTATCGCGCGGCTCGGAGATCACCGAGGAACAGATAGAAATGCTCGAAGCGGTAGGTATGCAGCGCAACAGCCCGATGTACGCCCCGTATATCGGGCTGTTGCTGCTGATCATCGGCTGCTATACGCTGCTCTATTTGTACCTGCGCTTTTATCAGCCGCAGATCTACAAAAAACGCTCGCTGCTGTGGCTGCTGCTGGTGATCACCGTGGCGATACTGCTGCTATGCAAACTGCTGTCGCTGATCACCATATCCGGCGAAGCCGCGCTGTCGCTGCGTATCGGCTATCTGCTGCCGGTGGCGGCGGCGGCGATATTGCTGTCGGTGCTGCTCAACCGCGATACCGCGCTGTTCGTCAATTTTCTGCTCGCGATATTCGTCGGTGTGATCATGTCCGGCGAGCTGGCCTATACGCTGGCCGCGTTATGCGGCGGCGCGGCGGCGGCGATCACCGCCTCGCAGCTGAGCCAGCGCAGCCAATTCGTCTCCGCCAGCGTCTATATCGCTCTGGCCAATCTGCTGGCGATCGGCGCTTACGGCCTGCTGTTCTCCGAGAACTACATGCATATCGGCGTGGGTATGCTGTTCGGCGCGGGCAACGGGCTGTTCTCGGCGATACTGGCCATGGGCTTACTGCCATTTTTGGAAAGCGCCTTCGGCATCACCACGGTCATACGCCTGCTGGAGCTGTCCAACTCCAATCATCCGCTGCTCAAACGGCTGATGATGGAAGCCCCCGGCACCTATAATCACAGCATCCTCGTCGGCAATCTGGCTGAGGCGGCGGCCGACGCTATCGGCGCGGACGCGCTGAAGGTGCGCGTCGCTTCTTATTACCACGATATCGGCAAGCTCAAACGCCCCTATTTCTATATCGAGAATCAGCGCCCCGGCGAAAATCCCCATGACAAGCTGCAACCGGCGCTGTCGGCAATGATCATTACCTCGCATACCACCGAGGGCGCCAAGCTGCTGCGCGACGACAAATTCCCCGAAGAGATCATCGACATCGTCGAGCAGCATCATGGCAACAGCGTACTCAGCTATTTCTATGACAAGGCCAAAAAGCAGGCTCTGGCGCCGGAGGACGTGCGCGCCGACGATTACCGCTACAAGGGACGCATCCCGCAGACCAAGGAAGCGGCGCTGGTGATGCTGGCCGACGGCGTACAGGCGGCGGTGCAGGCGGTGATCAACGACAACAAATACGGCATCGAGGAAACGGTACGCGAGCTGATACGCCGGCGCATGGATGAAGGGCAATTACAGGAATGCCCGCTTACCTTCAAGGATATCGACGCGATCATTCAGAGCTTCCTGATGGTGTTGAGCGGCATGAATCACAGCCGCATCCAGTACCCGGAACAAATGCTCAAGGACAAGGAGGAGTCGGCGCAAGCCGCGGGAGCATACGATGACAAAAGCCTTACCGCCCAAGCTCAGCTACCTGAATCAGCAACGGACGCATAAAATTAGTCCGGCGCTCAGGGCGCTGTTTCGCCGCGCCGCCGCCTGTACGCTGCAAGCGGCGGAGCTGACGCAGCCGGCGGAGATATCGCTGACCATCGTCGATAATGACGAGATACAGCGGCTCAACCGCGAATATCGCGGCGCCGACGCGCCCACCGATGTGCTGTCCTTCGCCATGAGCGAGGGCGAACCGCTCCCGGTTGCCGCGGGACAGCCATTGCTTTTGGGCGATATCATCATCTCGGCGGAGCGCGCGGCGGCGCAAGCCGAGGAATACGGTCACAGTTTTGAGCGCGAAAGCGTGTTTTTATTTGTGCATGGCCTGCTGCATCTGCTCGGCTACGATCATACGCGCGGCGTAAATGAAGAGCGCGAAATGTTCGCCCTGCAAGAGCGGGTGCTGAACGAATTACAACTCTGGAGGTAAACAATGAAAAGAACTGTATATCTGTTACTGCTGCTGCTGTCGGCGATGCTGCTGCTGCTCGGCGCCTGCGCCGCGGCGGAGGAGCCGTCGCCCGAATTGGCAGAATACGTAGAGCCGGAGCCGGTGATCGTCGCCTACAATCCGCTGACCAACGTCGGCATGGATCGCGAGGTGCAGGCACGGCTGTTATGCGTTTCCATAGACAATAACCCCGAGGCGCGGATGCACAGCGGCATTTCCAAGGCGGATCTACTCTATGAGCTGCCCGCCGAGGGCGGCATCCCGCGCATCGTCGCCGTGTTCTATTCGCAGCCCGCGGATATGATCGGGCCGGTGCGCTCCTCCCGCCCCTATATCATCGACGTGGCGCGCGGCTTGGACGGGCTGTTCGTCCATTGCGGATGGAGCGAGGATGCGCGTCTGTATCTGCAATCGGGCGTAGTCGATTATCTGAATGAGCTGACCTATTCAGATTATTTCTGGCGCGATTCGCGCCGCGATATGCCGCATAATCTCTACACCTCTACCAGCGATATTTATAACTATCTGCAAAGCTATGAGCTGCGGCGCGTGCAGGAGGTACGCCCCTTAGTCTTCCGTGAGGACGGCGAGCCCCTGGGCGGCGTGGAGACCGGCACGGATATTTACGTCACCTATGATTATGCCGACAACTACTATCAGTATATACCCGAGGAAGGGCTGTATTACCGCTATATCGACGGCGAACCGCATATGGATATCGCCTATAACAAACAGATCGCCGTCGCCAATATCATCATCCAGAAGGTCAGCTCCACGGTCTTAGACAGCGAGGGGCGGCTGCACATCGACATGACCGCCGGCGGCGAGGCGATATTGCTATCGGGCGGGCAGATGCTCGAAGGCAGTTGGTCGCGCGCCGATCTGGACAGCGAGACCATTTTCACCGACAGCGAGGGCAATGAATTCGCGCTGGCTACCGGGCTGACCTTTATCCAGATCTGCGATCAGCACGTGGAAATCGACGTCCCGCTGATCGACGGCGCAGCGGCGGAATAAACGATGAGCGCGCAGCAGGATTTTCGCTCCGGCTTCCTCACGCTGCTCGGCCGGCCCAATTCCGGCAAGAGCACGCTGCTCAATCAACTGGTGGGCGAGAAGGTAGCCATCGTCTCGGATAAGCCGCAGACGACGCGCAACTCGATACGCGGCGTATATACCGACGAACGGATGCAGGCTGTATTCATCGACACGCCCGGCGTCCATAAGCCTAAGTACAAGCTCGGCAAACGCATGATGGACGAGGTCAACGAATCATTGGGCGGCGGCGATATACTGCTGTATCTGGTAGACAGCGCCGAGCGCTTTGGCGCAGGCGAGGAGTATATCATCAAACTGCTGCAAAAGCACAACAAACCGTGCTTTTTGCTGCTGAATAAAATTGACCTGCTAAAAAAAGACCAGCTGTTACCGCTGATGCAATTCTACGCGGAGCGCGGCGATTTTGCCGAGATCCTGCCGGTATCGGCGCTGACCGGCGAAGGCCGCCAAACGCTGCTCGATCTGATCTACAACTATCTCAAACAGGGGCCGGCTTATTTTCCCGCCGACATGATCTCCGATATGCCGGATAATTTCCTGATCGCCGAGCTGATACGCGAGCAGGTGCTGCTCCGTACCAGCGAGGAGATACCGCATTCGGTGGCGGTGACGGTGACGGCGATCGAGGAACGCGAGGACGGCCTGCTGTTCATCGAGGCCAATATCTACGTCGAGCGCGACAGTCAAAAGGGCGTGCTGATCGGCAAGGGCGGCTCGATGCTCAAACAGATCGGCCAGGCGGCGCGCCTCGGCGTTGAGGAGATATTCGGCTGCCGCGTCTATTTGCAGCTGCGCGTGCGCGCGCGCAAGGATTGGCGCAATAATGAAGGGCTGCTGCGCGATTGGATAGATCTGGATCGCGAATAGCGGCTATCGGGGTGGACAATGAGCGATTTTGAGGCGATCATCCTGCGCTCGCGCGATTACAAGGATCAGGACAAGCTGCTGACCTTCATCAGCGCCGAGCAGGGCAAGGGGCTGGCGATAGCGCGCGGCGCGCGCAAGCCTTCCGGCTCGCTGCGCCCGGTGACGCAGCCTTATTGCCGCGCCCGCCTCAGCCTGTCGCCGCCGCGCGACGGCGTGGCCTTCATCGAGCAGGGCATAGCGCTGGAATCGTACGTCTCGCTGGACGCGAATCTGGCGGCTATGACCTACGCCGCCTATTTCGCCGAGCTGACCGAGCTGACCGCCGCCGCCGGCCGCGCCGCGCCGGAGCTGTATCTGCTGGTGCTGGCGGCTTTCTCGCTGCTCAAGCTTGACAGCGATCATCGCCGCAGCGCGCGCTTCTTTGAAGTGCGGCTGCTGGCGGAGCTGGGCTTGCTGCCGCCGCTGGACTCTTGCAATAATTGCGGGCGTAAGCTGAACGGCGGCGACTTTTTCCTCGACGCGGAGGCCGGCGGCCTCTATTGCGGCGCCTGCGTCAACAGCGGCGCGCCCCGTCTCAGCGCCGGAGCCGCGCAAACGCTGCGCCGGCTGGCGGAGGTAGAATTACCGCGCCTGCCGCAGCTGAAGATCAACCCCGCGATCGGCGATGAGCTGGAGCAGGCGCTGTCCGTCTATTTACGCTATCACCTCGATTATACGCCTAAAAGCGCCGCCTTCCTGCGCGGCTTATAAAGCAAGCAGTAGAGAAAAACGGAGCCTCAAGGCTCCGTTTTGCTTACCGGCAAAGGCGGGCATGACCCGTCCGGCCGTCTATAAAACCCCGTAACGCCGTATCGCGAAGTTTATCAACGCGCCGGGCTGTCGAGCCAGCCCATATTGACGGCTATGGCGCGCAGCGCACGGTCATTCCAGCGCTTGGCCGTGCGCTCGGAAATACCGAGCAGAGCCGCCGCGCCGTATTGCGTATGGCTGGCGCGGAAATATACCAGCCAGATCAATTGATACAGCTTGTCCTGATCGCGCCGGCGGCGGTCAAGGGTAGCCAGATAATCGTCCACCGCCGTGATACGCTGCCGCAGCCGCTGCATCTCGCCGCTGCACAGCAGCAGCGCCTTCTTGCCCGTAGGATCGCCATGCCGCCCTTGCGCGGCGCGCTGTTCGGCTATGCCGCCGCGCGAGGCGTTGAGCACGGCGCGCTCGGAATCGGCCAGCAGCTTGCGGTCATGCCAATAGCCGTAAAGAACGTCCTTGGCGGCGCGCCGCCAGTTGCGCTGATGATCCATGCTCATACCTCCTCGCTGATGTGCGCGCCAAGGCGCAGCCATTCTATCTCCTCGGAGAGAAAAAACTCCTCCAGCATTACGCGCAGCCTTGATAACAGCTGCTCGGCGCAGACGGCGCATAAGCCGTCCTGCAAATACTGCGGCGCATAATCGCCGCCGCATGAAGCGCATTCGCCCAATTCCTCGGCAACGGAGCCGCAATTAGGACAAACGTCAAGCTGTTCATAGGCGGGAAAGCCATGGCATTCACCCAGCTCCTCCGCCGTCAGCCGCGGCGTCGCAAAGCGCTCGCCGCAATTATGGCAGATGTACATTCTCCAGCCTCCTTTTGCGTAATGTTTCTTGTTACGCAACAAATTTAGCAAAAAAAAGAGGGCTGGCGTCAAGCATGCGCCGCGTGAGTGCGGGCTCAAACGGCGGTATTATAGTGCAATATTAGTATAATACCTGCGGCGGCGTTTGTCAATGGGGCAAAGAGATTTTTTACGCCCCGCCTATTGCATATTATGCAACAACGTGCTACAATATATATGACAAAACTTTGCGAGGTGCCTATGGACAGATCAGAGATGCTGGCGCAGAACCTGCGCCGCGCCCGCCAAGCGCGCGGGTTGACATTAGAACAGGTAGCAAGCAATCTGCATATCGAGCGCTCCACCCTGTGCCGCTATGAAAGCGGCGATATCGCCAATATCCCGCCGGCGCGTATCGAGGCGCTGGCCAAGGCCTACGGCCTCTCTCCGGCTGAGCTGATGGGCTGGCAGTCGCAGCGTCTGCTGCCGCTGCTGGGCGAGATCGCTTGCGGCGCGCCGGTATTCGCCGAGCAGAACGTGCTGGCGATGATGCCCGAGCCGCCCGACGTGCGCGCCGACTTCTGCCTGCGCGCCAACGGCGATTCGATGCGCGGCGCGCGCATCTATGACGGCGATATCGTCTATATCCGCGCCTGCGATACCGTGGACGACGGCGAGATCGCCGCCGTGCTGCTCGATGACGAAGCCACGCTCAAGCGCGTCTATCGCGAGCGGGGCATGCTGCAGCTATTGGCCGAGAACCCCGCGGTCAAGCCGCTGATCATCGCCGAGGGCGACCACTCGGTGCGAATTTTGGGCAAAGCGGTAGCTTTTTGCTCGACAATAGTGTAAAATAGATATCAGTACAAAATACCAGAGTATCGGAGGGCATATATGAACCCTTTTGTCATCATTCTGATCGCAGTTTTCCTGCTATTCCTGACTTTAGGCGTGGTGGCGGTGACGCCGGCCTTTTTCGATTACCGCGTCGGTATACCGCTATCCGAGGACTATGACCGCGCCAACAAGCTGATGCCCAAATACGCCAACGGCAATCTTACCAGCCTGATACGCCGCCGCAATAATATCCGCATCATCATGCTGGCGGTGCTGACGGTGGGCATTATCGGCGCGCTGTCCTATGGCAGCTCGGTCAAGGTGGCGATGCTCACCTGCGCCGTCTGCTTGGCCGGGCTGTTCATTCCGCTGCTCAACAGCTTCTATACCATGCATCCGCAAAATCCGCAAATGCATGACAAATTCCGCCAAAAGTACGGCATGGCGATACGCAGCAAATATAGCGGCGACATGTCGGTGACCGTAGCCGAACGGCAAAAGGCCAAGGAGCGCCGCTTAAAAGAGAAAGAGGCTAAAAAGAACCCGCCGCCCGTGAACAGCAGGAAAAAGAAATAAACGCCAATGGGCGAACTATGTTAGCCCGCGCGCTCCGGCATAAGAAAAGCACATTTGATATATAAGGAAAGGTGACTCCTATGACAGCAAACAAACCCCCCTACCCGCCCACCGAGATACCGTCATCCGTCGCCGACGCTCTTGGCGCCCTGGCCGTTGACGGCTGCATCAGCTGCGAGCGGGCGCGCGCCTTTGCCGCCGAGCAGGGGCTGGAGCTGCGCTTTGTCGGCTATGCTCTGGATGAACTGGGACTGCGCATCACCGATTGCGGCCTGGGCTGCTTTTAACCGCGCTATACCGGCAAAGCAAAAGGCACGGCTGGATCATCTTCTTTCCATTGCCGTGCCTTTTTGCGGTCGTATGCCTTGGGATTTTGCGGCTTGCGGGTGACGGGATTAAGCCCGCCCCAGCTGCCGCGCTTGCTGTGATTCAGCTCACGCTGCTTCTTTTTGGGCAGCTTGACGAAGGGAGTATTGCCGTTCATATCATCGCTCCTTTCAGCACTTTTCCAGCTGATGATAGCACGGCCGCCGGCAGTTGTCAAATCCCCCGCGCCGGCAGCCGTTGACAACTACGCCCCTTCATGATAAAATTTCTTGTGGTTTTCCGGCAGATAGCCCACAGGAACTTGCAGGTACGCGCCGTGTTTCCTGGTATTATGCAGCCATGAAGGCTTTCCCCGCTTCATCAGGCAGGAAAACTCAAGTGGCTATTTTTATTCAAGCGGCGCATCAATACACTTTAGGAGGTCATAATATGGCATGCTTTTTAGCGCCGGTCGCGGAGGCTATCGTCGTTTCCGTGATCAAGAAAAACGTTCAGAACAAGGAGCTGGCCGCGCTTACGGCGGATGCCGCGGAAAGCGTAGTTGCGGAAGAGAGCAGCTCTATTCCCACCAGCCGCAAGCTGGGCTGGCTGAGCAAAATGCTCTGGGGCGGCAGCTTTTTGCTGGCGATCGAGCATATCTGGCATGGAGAAGTGATACCGTGGCCGCCTTTCCTCACGGCTATGTATAACGCCGCAGACGTGCAGCCAATGCTGATGGAGATCATCACCGTGGGCGGAGCGATGATGGCGGTGATCACCGCCGCCTGGCTGCTGATGGTAGCAGCCGCCAATCACATAGAAAAAAGGGCGGCGCGCCTTGCCTCCGAGCAGGAGGGCTAAGCGATGTGTCTGATCATCACCGCCTTCGCCGCCGTGATCACGACGCTGATCTGGTATTTAACAGCCGCCGCTAAAGACTTGAATCTGGGCTGGCTGGCGCTGATGTTTTGGGGCGCCTCGCTGATGTGGACGGTGGACGGCTTTTTCTGCGTGGCGGCGGGCGAGCCTTTTCTCGACCTCTCCGCCAACGACGCGCTGCTGGGCATGGTGATCGTGCTATGCGGCCTCGCCGCCTGGGTGATATCGCTGCTGCTCCGCGATCCCCGTCATCGGCTATCATCCCTGATCAAACGCGCATAACATGTTCCGCAAAAATAAAAGACCTGCTATGCAGGTCTTTTATTTATTTCTGGTGGGCCCTTTGGGACTCGAACCCAAGACCTACCGGTTATGAGCCGGGGGCTCTAACCAACTGAGCTAAAGGCCCGCGCACCTTCTCCGCCGCCCAAGCGGCAATGACGGCGAGAGTTATTATATATGAAATAACGGCTATCGTCAAGGTCTGCAATAAAAAAATGGGGGCGCATCCGCCCCCATTGAACGCAAAAACGCTGGCGCGAATTGATCAGAGCTGTCCTTAATCCAAATAGTCCTTGAGCTTTTTGGAACGGCTGGGATGGCGCAATTTGCGCAAGGCCTTGGCCTCGATCTGGCGTATTCGCTCGCGGGTCACGCCGAATACCTGCCCGACCTCCTCCAAAGTACGGCTGCGGCCATCGTCCAGGCCGAAGCGCAGCTGCAAGACCTTCTTCTCGCGCGGGGTCAGCGTGCCTAAAACGTCCTCTAACTGCTCGCGCAGCAGGAAGAAGCTGGCCGCCTCCGCCGGAGCCAAAGCCTCTTCGTCCTCGATAAAATCGCCGAGATGGCTGTCCTCTTCTTCGCCGATGGGCGTTTCCAGCGATACCGGCTCCTGCGATATCTTGAGTATCTCGCGCACGCGCTCTACCGGGATATCCATTTCGACGGCGATCTCCTCGGGCATCGGGTCGCGGCCCAATTCCTGTATCAGCTGACGCTGTACGCGGATCAGCTTATTGATCGTCTCGACCATATGCACGGGTATGCGAATGGTACGCGCCTGATCGGCGATAGCGCGGGTGATAGCCTGTCTGATCCACCATGTGGCGTAGGTGGAGAACTTGAAGCCCTTGTTATAATCGAATTTTTCCACGGCCTTGATCAGACCGAGATTGCCCTCTTGTATCAGATCGAGGAACAGCATACCGCGGCCGACATAGCGCTTGGCTATCGACACCACCAGACGAAGATTGGCCTCGGCCAGCTTGCGTTTGGCTTCTTCGTCGCCCTGCTCCATCTGCTGCGCATAGAATATCTCCTCTTCGGCGGTCAGCAGCGGTACGCGGCCGATCTCCTTGAGATACATACGCACCGGATCGTCGATAGCGATGCCCTCGGGCACCGACAGGTCGATCTCCAGCGGCTCCACCACCGGCAGTACCTCGGAATCATCGGGGTTGGTGATGGCCTCCATCACTACCTCATGCGCCGACACCTCGACGCCGGCACGGCTCAGACGCTCATAAACGTCGTTCATCTGCTCCGGCGACATTTCAAAGCGGCATAGTGATTCGACGATCTCGGCGCTGGTGATAAAGCCCTTGCTTTTGCCGGTCTCGATCAGTTTTTTTATCGTTTCTTCGCTATTATGTTCGACCATGTTTACCATACCCAAGGCTATTTTTCTCTCAGCAGCTTGTTCAAACGCGTTTTCTCCGCCAACAGCGCGGCGATCTGCTCGGTACTGATCCCGGCGTCGGCTAATTGCGCCTGTATCTCGGCGATACGCTGTCTGACCTCATATTGCTTAATTATACGGATATAATCTTCTGCCAGCACTTTAGCATCAGCATCAGGAATATCCGTTTGTAATAGTTTCAACAAAAAATTCCGTAACCCTTCATTTTTTTCTTCAATATAATTGAACAGCGAATTGAGATGATAGTCATAATCCGCGCCCAATTCAATGATAAGGGCTATTAGCTGGTCTTCTTCCGCCGTTGCGCCTAATTTGCTGTCTAATTCTGCTAAAGCGCGGGCAAAAATATTCTTGTCCTCCGCCGCCAGACGCAGCAATGACCGCCGCGCCTGCGCCACTCCGCGCAGTTTTTCGGCGCTGACCGCCGCCCGCGGCGCGTTTCCGCCTCCGCCGCCGCTGCCGCCGCGCTGCCGCGCCCGCGCGATATCGGCCTTGAGCGCGTCCTCGGATACGTTGAGCTTCTTCGCCAGCTGGCGAATGAATATCGCCTGCTCGGTTTGGCTGGGGGTGGCGATGATCGCCGGCAGCAGCTCATTGACCAGCGCGCCCTTGCCGGCGGCCGTTTTGAGGTCGTGGCGGGGCAGCGCCTGATACAAAAGATAGGCGAGCGGATCGAGCGCGCCCTTTTGCAGCAGCTCCTGCCAGCCCTCCGCGCCATATTTATGCAGATAGTCGTCGGGATCAAGAGCGTCTGGCAGCATCAGCACGCGCGTTTCGAGAAAATTGCAGCTGCGCAGCTTGGCCAGCGACGCCAGCGCCGCCTTGACTCCGGCCTTATCGCCATCGAAGCACAGATAAACGCGCAGCAAGGCCGGCGGCTGCGGCGCATAGCGGTTGAGCAGGCGTATATGCTCGTCGGTGAAGGCGGTGCCGAGGCTGGCCACGGCATTGGTCACGCCGTATTGATGCGCGGTCAGCACGTCCATATAGCCTTCCATCACCACCACCGCGCCGCTTGCGCGTATGGCTTCGGCGGCGCTGTGCAGCGCATAGAGGTTGGCGGATTTATTGTAGATGGGCGTAGTCTGCGAATTGAGATACTTGGGCTCCTCATCAGCCATGGCGCGGCCGCCAAAGGCGATCACCCGTCCCTGATAATCGCAGATGGGAAAGATCAGCCGCCCGTGGAATTTATCATAACAGCGCTGATTTTTGGCCGATACCGACACCAGACCGGCTAATATCAGCTCCTTATCGGCAAAGCCCTTGCCGCGCAAATGATTATACAGCGCCTGCCAATCATCGCCCGGCGCATAACCGAGGCCGAAGGCCGCGGCGACGCCGGCGCTGATACCGCGCTTCTGCAAATAGGCATGCGCGGCATGAGATGAGCCAAGCTGCGCCGCATAGAAGGCGGCTGATTCGCTGTGAATAGCCCGCAGCTGCTCCAGCTGACGGCGGCGCGCCGTCTCTTGCGGCGACAGCGCCTCCTCGGGTATAGTGACGCCGGCGCGCTGCGCCAAGCTCTCCGCCGCCTCGGTAAAGCTGAGATTCTGCGTCTCCTGCACGAAGTTGATGACGTTACCGCCCTTCTTGCAGCCGAAGCAGTAATAGTACTGCTTTTCGGCGTTGACGCTGAAGGAGGGCGTGTCCTCGTCATGGAAGGGGCAAAGGCCAAAAAAATTGCGCCCGCGCTTGGTCAGAGGCATATACTCGCCGACGATCTGCACGATATCGGTGCGCGCCATAATATCGGCTAATATTTCATTAGGAATGAATTTGACCATGTTGCACTATTCTTTAATCACCTATCTTTTTCCTTTTAGCTTTGGGAATATCTGATTAATTCGCGCCGGCGTCTTGGCGTCTCTTTTGCCGCCATACCGCAGGCTCTTATTTAATCGGACGTTCCTTAGTATCACGATAAATTTGTCATTTTATACCAAATGCGCGGTAAAAACCGCCGAGCTACTGCTCGGCGGCGTAATCATAGAAGCAAATATTCAGATCTACGGCATGGTCGATACCGTCCACCTGCCCGCTTTGGCTGAATTGCCAGATAGTGAACAAGTAAGGGAACAGCGGCTGCTGATAATACTGCGCCAGCCACAGATGCGCGCCGTCCAGCTCGCCGATATCCAGGCGCGCCGCCAGCCATTTGATATTACCGTAGATCATCGGCTGGTAGCCGGCCTCCTCCACCAGCTTGATGAAAGTCTGCGCCAATTCCGTCGCCTGCTCGCGGCTCAAGCCGTCGATGCGCGACGATTGACCATATATCTCCTCCATATCCAGCACCAGCGGATAGGCGATATCATAGCCTTCCACCGCCTTGAGCAGCATTTGTACCTCCTGCTCCATTTCCTCCACGCTCACCGCCTGCGAGAAGAAATACGCGCCCACCGGCAAACCGGCAGCCGTCGCTCCGGCGATATTGGCGGCAAATTTCTCATCCTCCGCCAGCGCGCCGCTGCCATAGCCGCGATAACCGGCGCGCAGCATCGCAAAGTCGATACCGTCCGCCGCCACCGCCTCCCAGTCGATATCGCCTTGATATACGGAAACGTCCACGCCCTTGAGCGCGCGCGAGCCGTCGCTGTAATAATAGTCGATGTCGCCGTCCGCTCCATGCGAGAGATTGTTCCAGTCATAATCATGCAGCGGCACCGAGGAGTCCAGCGGCTGGAACACCAGCTGGCCGTCGCTGCGATAGACCAGCCAATTGTCGAGCAGCGCCTGCATCAGCTCCACCGACGCGCCATGCTCGACGCCCGCCTGCTGAATACGCGATACCGATACATAATCCTGCTCGGGGTCGAGCGGCGATTGCTCGCTGCGCGGCAAAGCCAGCAGCGCGATCACGGCGATGATCAGCGCCAGCCCGAATATGATATTCAGCAATAGCGAAAAGGCCAGGCGATTGCGGTATTTATTGTTCATGGCGGCTCCTGTTAGTCATTGGTGATATTTACTATTTCGACAAACGGCGGCAAAAGTCTTTTTTCACCGAAAACTCCGTTGCCATAACCTATGCCGGCGGCGGCGAAAAAAACCGCAACCGCTCTTGACAACTGAGCGGCGCAGTTGTACACTCAATGTGGAGTTAGCATAAACTAACTTGTTATTTTTTTCTCCCTGCTTGACCATAGCCAATTCGACAAACATTTGCAGGAGCGCTGAGGATGACCAGTTTAAGCAATATCCGTCCCGGGCAGACCGTGACCGTAGTCAAGCTGCATGGCGAGGGCGCGCTGCGCCGCCGCATCATGGACATGGGCGTGACGCGCGGCGTGCGTATCACCGTACGGCGGGTAGCGCCGCTGGGCGACCCGATCGAGATAGATTTGCGCAGCTATCAGCTGTCGTTGCGTAAAGAGGACGCGGCAATGATCGAGGTGAGGCTATGAGCCTGCGCATCGCTTTGGCCGGCAATCCCAATTCCGGCAAGACCACGGTATTCAATCTGCTGACCGGCGCGACGCAGTATGTCGGCAACTGGCCGGGCGTGACCGTGGAAAAAAAAGAAGGCGCGCTCAAAAACCGCCCCGATGTGCTGCTGGAGGATCTGCCCGGCATCTATTCGCTATCCCCTTATTCGCCGGAGGAGATAGTCAGCCGCGATTATCTGCTCAGCAGCGCGCCGAATATGATCTTAAACATCGTGGACGCTTCCAATTTAGAGCGCAACCTCTATCTGACCACGCAGCTGGCGGAGCTGGGCTTGCCGATGCTGGTGGCCTTGAATATGAGCGACGTGGTGCATAAGCGCGGCGACGCTATCGACGTGGCCAAGCTCTCCCAGCTGCTCAAGCTGCCGGTGGTGGAAATATCGGCGCTGCATGACGAGGGCGTGCGCGAAGCCGTGGAGCAGGCGATACATCTGGCGGAAAATGGCGAATGGAGCGAGCCGCCCTGCGTTTTCTCCGGCTCGCTGGAACATGCGCTGGCGCATATCGAGGATATGCTGCATCATATCTTCGAGGACGAAAAGCATGGCGAGGATCATCATCATGTGCATCGCCATCATAGCCGCGACGGCGGTCTGGCTGTGGACATACCCGAGCAGCAGCTGCGCTGGTATGCGCTGCGGCTGTTCGAGCGCGACCCGCACGTATGCCGGCAAATGGCGCTGGACGAGCCGACGCAGGCGCGCGTAGAAATGCTGATCAGCGCCGCCGAGCAGGCCGAGGACGAGGACGCGGAGGCGCTGCTGATACGCGAACGCTACGATTACGTGGAGCGGCTGACCGCCGCCTGTCTGGTACATAGCGGCAAGCGCAAAAGCGCCGAGCTGCTCGACCGGCTGCTGGTCAATCGCTGGGCGGCGCTGCCAATATTCGCGCTGGTGATGTTCGCCGTCTACTATGTCTCGATATCCGGACTGGGCGGGCTGCTGTCCGACTGGGCTACTGATACGCTGTTCGGCGCGCTGATACCCAATGCCGTGAGCTCATGGCTTGCGGCGTTGCAGGTCAGCGACTGGCTGATCGCGCTGATCGTGGACGGCATCATCGCCGGCGTGGGCGCGGTGCTGGGTTTCCTGCCGCAATTAGCGATACTGTTCCTCTGTCTGGCGCTGCTCGAGGATTGCGGTTATATGGCGCGCATCGCCTTCATTCTTGACCGCATCTTCCGCCGCTTCGGCCTCTCGGGCAAGAGCTTCATCCCGATGCTGATCGCCACCGGCTGCGCGGTCCCGGGCATCATGGCCTCGCGCACCATCGAGAACGACAAGGACCGGCGCATGACCGTGATCACCGCCTCCTTCATGCCCTGCGGCGCCAAGCTGCCGCTGATCGGGTTGATCGCCGGCGCGCTGTTCGGCGGCTCGGCGCTGATCGCCGCCTCCGCCTATGTCATCGGCGCGTCTTCGGTGCTGGTATCCGGACTGATGCTGAAAAAGACGCGCCGTTTTGCCTGCTCTGCCACGCCCTTCATCATGGAACTGCCCGACTATCATTTGCCTAATCTGCGCAACGTGCTGCTGCAAGCCTGGGATCGCTGCAAGGCTTTCATCAAAAAGGCCGGTACGATCATCCTGCTGGCCTCGATGCTGATCTGGCTGCTCTCCAACTTCAATTGGCGGCTGCAAATGAGCCCCGCCGACGCCTCGATGCTGGCCTCGCTTGGCAACCTGCTCGCGCCGCTGTTCGCGCCGCTGGGCTGGGGCAGTTGGCAGGCCGCCGTCGCCACCATCGCCGGACTGACCGCCAAGGAGGCGATAGTCGGCACAATGGGCGTGCTCTATGGCGTGGAGCTGGTCTCCGAGACCGGCATGGAGATGTGGAGCAATTTTGCCGCCGCCTTCACCCCGCTCGGCGCTTATTCCTTCCTGCTGTTTAATTTGCTGTGCGTGCCCTGCTTTGCCGCGGTGGGCGCGATACGCCGCGAGATGGATTCGGCGCGCTGGACGCTGACCGCGCTCGGCTATCAGGCCTGCTTCGCCTATGGCGTATCGCTATGCGTCTATCAGCTGGGGCGTTTCCTCGGCGGTCACGGCTTCAATTTCGGCAGCGCCGCCGCGATGCTGATCGTCGCCATCTTCCTCTATCTGCTGCTGCGCAAGCAGAGGTACCAATGTGAATTTGCCGCCGCCTGCAATCCTCAGGGGTGCGCCAAATGAACGTGCCGACGCTGATCGTATTGCTGGCGCTGGTGGCGCTGACCGTCGCCATCTGCGTCTATCTGGCGCGGCGCAGGAACCGCCGCGGCTGCGGCTGCGGCTGCTCCAACTGCCCGTA
The DNA here is from genome assembly GCA_030527285.1 of Bacillota bacterium. Taxonomy (GTDB): domain Bacteria; phylum Bacillota; class Dehalobacteriia; order UBA4068; family UBA4068; genus JAUNBC01. The sequence continues at coordinate 45,347 of JAUNBC010000010.1, forward strand.
TTACGGGAATTGCACTAAGCAGCCGCCCGCCGGCAAATAACGCCGCGATACGCAAGACCTCGTCCGCTGCCGCGGTCTTATATACGCGCTGCTCAAAGAGGATGTTTTGCCGTCATAAATTCAAATTAAACGGGGGACCGGAAGCATGGATAACTCGAAAATGATCGCTTACTGCGGATTGGACTGCGCAAAATGCGACGCCTATATCGCCACCGTCAACGACGACCAAGCGCTGCGGGAAAAAACGGCCAAGCTGTGGGCGGAGGCGAACCACGCGCCGATCACGCCTGAGATGATCAACTGCATGGGCTGCTGCGTCGAGGGCGTAAAAACGCCATACTGCGACAGTATGTGCGAGATCAGGCAATGCGCGATGAAAAAGAGCGTCGTTTCCTGCGCCCGCTGCGCCAATATGGATGGCTGCAAGAGTTTGAGATATGTTCTCGAAAACAGCGAGGACGCGCGCGCCAATATCAACGATCTGCGTCGGGGGTGATAAGCGGAAAGCCGTCAAGGAGCAGATAATATCAGCCTGACAAAGACCGCCCCGGCTTTCACGGAGCGGCCTTTGCACGCTCTGTCCGCCTGCCGCATATAGTGGAATAGGTAAATAACTCCACTATAAGAACGGAGCTGATCATATGCAAGACCATGTTTGGGACTGCTTCCCGCTGCCATTATACTGCGCCGGCGATCAGGGCGGCGATATTTACGCTGACAAGAGCGAGCAGCAATTGCCCGCCTATGTTTGCCGTCCGCCGCGCCGCCGCCAGCGCTGCCGCCCTGCGCCGCCCTGCCCCGCACCGGAGGAAAGCGGCTGCCGCGCCTGCGTCGACTTTGCCCCGCCGCCCTTTGAATGCCGCGCCCGCCTGTGCGCCCGCGTCACATTGCCGGCGGGTATCTGCGTCAGACGCCTGTGCGTCGACATTGACTCGGCGGAGCAGCAATACTGCGGCTGCCGCTGTTATCTCAAGGTTTGCTTTACCGTCACCGTTCGCTATCAGGATCGCTGCGGCAACAGCTGTCAATGCGTCGGTCACGCCGTCAATTGCTTTGCCATCGGCTGCGCGACAAGTGATGAGATGAACGTAGAGTTATGCGGCAAACCGTCGTTATGCTGCAATAACGGCGTTTTGAGCGTTGGCGCGGATATTAAGATCAGCGGCTGAGCGTCGCGTTTATCAAAGCGGCATACAAAAAAACCGTCGGCTGAGACGGTTTTTTTGTTTAACATTCACAGTTTTGAGCCTGATCTCGGGTATCCACACTGGCAAGTATATTATAATACCCCGACGGCAAAAAGTCTATATCTAATCTGTTTTTTCCACAGATAGCCTGCAAAATTCCTTGACAGCATAATCTAATTTTGTTATTATTAGCTTTGCGTCATGGTGGATGTGGCGAAGCGGTCAACGCACCGGATTGTGGCTCCGGCACTCGAGGGTTCAATCCCCTTCATCCACCCCATGCTGGGGTGTCGCCAAGCGGTAAGGCATCGGTTTTTGGAGCCGACATTCGTTGGTTCGAATCCAGCCACCCCAGCCATATGAGCCATTAGCTCAGTAGGTAGAGCACCTGACTTTTAATCAGGGTGTCCGGCGTTCGAATCGCCGATGGCTCACCAAACGTATTAAAATCCGAACGCAACCGCTATATCTTCATCGGCGGCGTGTTCGGGGTCGTGATCAAGCGCTGATCCCGACAGCAGCAAAAAGCAGACGCTCGCCGTCTGCTTTTTCTATTATATTCATCGGCCTCCCGCCGCACGCGCGCCTGCAGGCAGTAAGGCTATAAAAGCGGCGGAAAAACGGCGATATTGGCGAATTATTATTCCTTTGACATCGGACAGCGCTGCATATATAATAGAGCGCGGTTGAACCAATTAAAGCAACTTGGAGATGATACGCAAATGCTGATGACCGTGATCATGGTGATAGTGATATTATTGCTGCCGCGCGGTATGCAATTATTAACGGATCGCTACGCCTTCTTACATAAGCTCGGCTCGGTCTTTCTCTGCTACGCGGCGGGGCTGCTGCTCAGCTTCGTCTTCCGCGCCCAAGGCGCGGATCTGGCGCTGGCCTCCGACGCATCCTCGGTGCTGGTGCTGATCGCCATGCCGCTGATACTCTTTTCCTCCGATCTGCCGGCGCTGCGCCGTTTAGCCAGGCCGATGCTGGTCTCCTACTCGATGAACGTGGCAGCGGTATTGCTGATGGCCTTCGTCTCCTTCTTCATCTTCCGCGAACTGGTAGGCGGCGCTGATCAAGTCAGCGCCATGCTCGTCGGCACCTATACTGGCGGCACGCCGAATATGTTCGCCATCGGCAAGGGCTTGGGCGCGCCCGACGCGCTGCTGCTGCTGACCCAGACGGCGGATATGATCGCCGGCGGTCTGTACTTCTTCTGCCTGCTATCCTTTATGCCGGCGCTGCTGGGGCGCTTTCTGCCGCCCTTTCGCGGCGGACGCGGCAACGGAATAGAAATCGCGCATAAATTAGCCGACGAATACAGCGGTAAAAAACGGCCGATCAAGCCGCTGCAAAAATTCTGGGCGCGCTGCCGCATGGCGCTGCTGGCGATGGTCTGCGTGGGCGCGGCGATGGGCGTTTGCCTGCTGCTGCCCAGTCAATACGGCAACGAAGGCCTGGCAAAGCTCAGCGAATACACGGCGCTGCTGATGCTGCTGGTGACCAGCATGGGCATTGCGCTATCCTTTGTCAAAAAGGTGCGGCAGGCCGAGGGCTCTTATACCTCCGGCCAATACTTCATCCTGATGTTCTCGGTGGCGATGGGTCTATGCTTCGACCTGTCTGCGGTCAGCGGCGCCAAGTTGCTGCTGCTGATGCTGCTGCTGGTACAATTCGGCACGGTACTGCTGCATCTGCTGCTGGTCAAGCTGCTGGGCGTGGATCGCGATACGGCGATCATCACCTCCACCGCCGGCATATTCGGCCCCGCCTTCATTATACCGGTAGCCAAGGCGCTGGATAATGACGCGATCATCCTGCCCGGCATACTGTGCGGCATTTTGGGCTATGCGCTCGGCAATTATCTGGGCATCGGCTTTGGCTGGCTGTTGGCGCTGCTCTAAGCCTGCGACAATGGCTGCCTTTTTGCATATTCTGCCGCTGTTTCGGCATGGCGCAGCCGGCGCGCAGCCGCGCGTGCGAGCATAAATATATCCCGCTGAGGCATAACGCCTCAGCGGGATTTTTGTATGCTATGCTATCTGCCGTTGAGCACCGCCGCCAGACGGCGTAAGCCCTCCAGCAGCATCGAGCGCGGACAGGCGACATTGATGCGCAGGAAATCCCACCCCGACTCGCCAAACATCACGCCATGCTCCATCATTACGCGGCCCTCGGTGATGATACGCCCAAACAGCCGCCTGTCCAATCCATAGCCGCGCAGATCCAGCCAGCCCAAATAGGTGCCCTGCGGCACGGCGAATACCGCGCGCGGCAGTTTGGCGGCCACGAACTCAGCCATAGCGGCAAAATTGCCGTCCAGATAGTCGAGCAGCTGTTCCAGCCACGGCTCGCCGTATTTATACACGGCTCCCACGGCGGCGATGCTCAGCGCATTGGCCTGGCGCACGCCGCACACGCTATCGGTATAGCTAAGCCAGCGGCTGCGCAATTCATCATCGGCGATGACGATATTGGAGAATTGCAGGCCGGCCATGTTGAAGGTCTTGGACGGAGCGACACAGGTGACGATATGATCGCGGTACTCGGGATGCAAATGCTCCAGCACCTGATGGCTCACGCCGCGGCGCAGCAGATCATTATGTATCTCGTCGGCGATGATAAGCACCTGATACCGCTTGCAGATATCAACGATACGGCTCAGCTCGCCGCGCGTCCATACCCGCCCCACCGGATTATGCGGGCTGCACAGTATCAGCAGCTTGTGGCGGCTGCATTTGTCCTCCAAATCGTCAAAGTCGATCGAATAAAAGCCGTCCGCATCCTTGAGCAGCGGATTGTCGACCACCTTGCGCCCCAGCGCCTTGATCTTGGCGGCAAAGGGATAGTAGACCGGCGGCTGAATGATCACGCCGTCGCCCGGCGCGGTCAGCAAGGATATCGCATAGCCGATGGCCGGCACTACGCCCGGCGAATAGCAGATATGCTTGCGCTCCGGCCGCCAGCCGAAACGCCGCTCATACCAGCCGATGATCCCGTCATAGACATCCTCGGTGATCATCGTATAGCCGTAGCAATCTCGATCCACACGCTGCTTGATCGCCTCCTTGACCTGCGGCTCGGAGGAAAAATCCATGTCCGCTATCCAAAAGGGCAGCATATCGACGGCAGCGCGCGGGTCAAAGTCCTGCATATATTCCCATTTGCGCGAACCGACGCCGCGCCGGTCGATCAGCGTGTCAAAATCATATTTCACCGTCCACCCTCCCCGCATGACAAAGGCAGAAGCAGGTACGCTTCTGCCTTTTAGCTTATTCTTCTACAACAACTTCGGCGCCGGAAATATTCTTGCGCATCGACTCAACGCCCTTCATCGCGGAGGCCTTGGTCTTATAGCCCTCTGAAGCGGCGACGATCTCGCCGTTGCCGGCTTTAAGGCGGAAGCGGAATTCACCCTTCTTGTCTTTATAGACTTCAAACTTGGGGTTTTTGAAGATCAGATCGGACTCTACCGTCAAGTCGTCGCAGGACGCAAAGGAAACAGCCTTGACCACGGTATCGCAGCCCTTTTTCGCGCCGGCTTGGGTGGTATAAATCTCAGACGTGGCAATGACCTCGCTATTCTTCGCCTTCAGGACAAAGTAATAGCCCTTCTTGCTCTTCTTGATCACAAACGTACCCATAAATACGCCTCCCTATTGAATTTATTCTCCTGCGCCGAAACAAACGGCATATATAACAGCGCCATTCATGGCGGCGGAGCTTATTTACCGGCCAGCGCCATCGTGTCGCGGGCGATCATCAATTCCTCATTGGTGGGGATGACAAAAACCCGCACCTTGCTGCCGGGTTTGGAGATCTCGACTTCCTTGCCGCGGCAATCATTGGCCGCCTCGTCGAATTCCACGCCCAGATAATGCAGGTTATCGCAGATCTCTTTGCGCGTGCTGATACCGTTCTCGCCGATGCCGGCGGTGAAGACGATCATATCCACGCCGTCCAGCTCAGCGGCATAAGCGCCGATATAGCGCAGCACCGTCTTTTTGAACACGTCGAGCGCCATTTGCGCGCGCTGATTGCCCTCCTTGGCCGCGTTCTCGATATCGCGCATATCCGAGGATACGCCGGAAATGCCGAGCAAGCCGGACTTCTTATTCAGCAGCGCGTTGACGCCGGCAATATCCAGGCCCTCTTTGTCCATCAGGAAAGGAATGATCGCCGGGTCGAGGTCGCCGGAGCGAGTGCCCATGATCACGCCCTCAAGCGGGGTGAAGCCCATCGAGGTATCGATAGTCTTGCCGTCCTTGACCGCCGCCATCGAGGAGCCGTTGCCCAAATGGCAGGTGATGATCTTGGAATGAGCGGGATTGCCCATGATCTCGATAGCGCGGGCGGAAACAAAGCGATGCGAGGTGCCGTGGAAGCCGAAGCGACGCAGCTGATACTTCTCATACAGCTCATAAGGCAGGCCGTACAGATAGGAAGAAGGCGGCATCGTCTGATGGAAGGCGGTGTCGAACACGCCGACCATTTTGACCCCGGGTATTTTCTGCTCGCAGGCGCGGATGCCCAAGATGCTGGGCGGATTATGCAGCGGCGCCAGCTCGGTCAGCCGCTCCATCTCCGCCATCACCTTGTCGTCGATCACGCAGGACTCGGCGAAGGTGGTGCCGCCATGAATAGTGCGATGACCGACCGCGTCGATCTCCTTCATGTCCTTGATCACGCCATGCTTAGCGTCAAGCAGCGCGGCGACGACTAACTCAATGGCCGTGCCATGATCAGGGATGGCGGTCTCGATACGCACCTTGTCCATGCCCTCCGGCTGATGGATCAGCACCGAGCCGTCCAGACCGATCTTCTCGACCAGACCCTTGGCCATCACCGATTCGTCATCCATATTGAACAACTGATATTTAAGAGAAGAACTGCCGCAATTCAAAACCAATATTTTCATATCCGTCCTCCAAAAATAAATATATAAAACCACTATTGAATATTATAACATAAACCGACGCGGATTGGAAACATAAAATGCGCAAATTGTTATGCGCAGCCTTAGGCTCGCTGCTACTCTCGCTGCTGTTTTTTCCCGCCGTCGCCTTTGCCGCCGCCGAACAGGCGCTCGCCCTGTGGTGGCAGGTGATAGCGCCGGCGCTGCTGCCCTTCTTCATCCTCTCCGAGCTGCTGCTGGCCAGCGGCGCGCCCGCCTATTTGGGACGCGCGCTGACCCCGCTGATGCAGCCGCTGTTCAACTTGCCCGGCGCAGCGGCGATCGCCGTGGCTCTGGGCTTTTGCTCCGGCTTCCCCACCGGCGCGCTGCTGACCGCCGCCCTGCGCCGCGACGGCTGCCTCAGCCGCGCCGAGGCCGAACGGCTGCTCGCCTTCACCAATAACGCCGGCCCGCTGTATATCGTCACCGGCGTCAGCACCGGCCTGTTCGGCTGCCCGCAGTTAGCGCTGCTGCTGGCGCCGCTGCATTATGGCGGTAATCTGCTGCTCGGCGTGGCGCTGGGACGGCTGGCCAGGCATAGCCCGCGACCCCGTTCCTCGCCCGCGCTAACGCCGCCCGCCGCCGCGCGGCCGCGCGATCTGGGCGCGCCGGGAGTGCTGCTGAAAACTGCCGCACAAAAAGCCGTCGCCAATATCGCGCTGATCGGCTGCTATATGGTGCTGTTCGCCGTATTGACGGCGATGCTCGGCGCCTGGCGGCTGCTCGGCGGCGACGCGCTGTCCTTGGCGCTGACTGCCGGCTTGTTTGAGATGAGCATCGGCATCGACCAGTTAGCCGCCCTGCCCTTGGCGCAGGCGCTGCCTTGGACGGCGGCGCTGCTGGCCTGGGGCGGACTGTCGGTGCAGGCGCAGGTGGCGGCCATGGTCGCCGGTACCGATATTCGCCTGCGCGTATATCTGCTTTGCCGCGTCGTCCATGCGGCGCTTTCATTGGCGGGCGTATGGCTGGTCTGCCGGCTGCTGCCGCTGCCGCTTGGCGCCGCCGCCATACAGCCGCCGCCCGCCGCGCCGCAGATATTCGCCGCCGCGACAGTATTGGCGCTGCTATGCGCCGCGCTTTTGGGGCTTAGCTCGTACATATGGCAAAAAAAACGACGCAGCAAAACTGCGTCGTAGGATAACGATGATTAGGCGATTTTCGCCGCTATTCTTTATTGTAATATTTGAATTTGCCCAGGTCCTCGCGGTTTTTAAGAATATCGGCCAGCGCCTTGTCAAGATTGTTTTGCAGCTGGGCGAACAGATCGTCGCAATACTGTACCGCCTCGGTGCGCATCTGCATGTTCATCGCCTCGGCCTCGCTGAGTATGGCCTCGGCCTGCGCGGTGGCGCTGCGATAGATCTCGGTCTCGCGGATCATCAGCTGCGCCTTTTCCTGCGCCTCGGCCAGAATACGCTTGCCCTGATCCTCCACGCTTTCGATCAAGCGGTCGGAATTCTCCAGCACCTTGCGCGCCTGTTTGATCTCCTCCGGCAGCACCTCGTACACCTTATCGACAAATTCCAGCATTTCGTCGCGATCCACCATCACCTTATTGGACAGCGGCACGCGACTGGCATTGGAGATAGCTTCCTCCATATCCTTGAGCAGGGTGGCCAAGCCAATGTTTTCGCTCATTTCCATAATCACTCCTCCTTATCAGTACGCGGATAACCGCAATAATAGATGGCCGTATCGCCGTATTTGCCTTGCCTGTATAACTGCCACGGGGCGGTAATGACGATCTCCGAATCGCGCGCCGTGCTCTCGGCAACGATCAGCCCGTCCGGCTTGAGCAGCTTCAGCTCGCCGATAATGCGCATCGCCTTGACCAGCAATCCGCGGTTATACGGCGGGTCGAGGAAAATGATATCAAAGCAAAACCCCTGCTCCGCTAACTTGGGCAAAATGCCCCACAAATCGCCGCGCCACAATTGCGCGCGCGCCTCTTGACATAGCTCGATGTTTCTGCCGATCACCCGCGCCGCCGCCGCGTCCTTCTCCACAAGGATGGCGCGCGCCGCGCCGCGGCTCAAGGCCTCCAAAGCCAGCGCGCCGGAGCCGGAAAAAGCGTCTAAAACAAAGGCGTCCTCCAGATACGGCGTCAGCACGCTGAATACCGCTTCCTTGACCTTATCGGCGGTAGGACGGGTATTATGACCCTTTGGTGACAGCAGGTTGCGCCCGCGATTTAAGCCGGAGATAATGCGCATCCGATCATCCTCTTTGCGACGCCGCCTTATTTTTTCTTCAAAATATCGTTTTGTCTGGACGCCTGATTGCTGAGCTTGAGCGAGCAGATCTCGCAAACATGTACGGCGTTGGGATTAGCCAGCAGCTTCTTATATGATTTATTGAGTTTGGTGATCTCTTCTTCTTTACCGCAAATAGCGCATTTCGCTTTCATATTTATCCCCCCCGCTATCGCTGCGTCAGTACGCATTTTCAGACAAAGAGCTTAATTGTTATATATTTCTATTCCTTGCTGTTTCTTCCTGCTTGCCAACCGCTGCCGTTGATATTTTTCGCGCAAACGGCCATACTATGCGCATGAAAAATCAGCAAAAAAATCGTCATGACGCGGACTTTGCCCGCCGTTTTGCGCCGCTGGCTGCTTACGCCGCGCGTATGGATCTGATCGGCGAGGCCTCCGCCCTGCTGCGCGGCGATGCGGACACGGAGATCGCCGGCGTATCCGAGCAACGCGAGAGCTGCGGCGATATTGTCGTGCATACGATAAAGGTGCTGAACGACGAGGGCGCGCGCAATATCGGCAAAAGCGTCGGCAGCTATATCACGATCGAGATGCCGCCGGCGGAGGATCAGCATACGCTGGCAAATATTGCCGCCACGACCGCCGCGCAGCTGTCGCGGCTGCTGCCGCCGCTCAATAACGGCACGCTGCTGGTGGTCGGCCTCGGCAACCGCAAGGCCGTGCCCGATGCGCTGGGGCCTGCGGTGGTCGAGCTCAGTTATGCGACGCGGCAGCTATTGCGCGACGATAAGCAGGCGGCGCGCGAGCTGGCCAGCGTCTGCACGCTGGCTCCGGGAGTCAGCCTTGATTCGGGCATCGACTCCGCCGAGCTGATACGCGGCGTGGCAGCCTCGCTCAAACCATGCGCGCTGATCGTCGTCGATTCCTTAGCGGCGGCCAGCGTCAAGCGCGTCGGCACCACCATACAGATCGGCGACAGCGGCATCACGCCCGGCTCGGGGCTGGGCAATCAAGCGGCGGCGCTCGACCGGGCCACGCTGGGCATACCGGTGATCGCCATCGGCGTGCCGACGGTGGTCGATACCACGGCCATCATCTGGGAGACGCTGCAGGCGCTGGCCGGGTATCGCGCCAAGCGGCTGCCGGACGCCAGGCTTGCCGTAGACGAAGCCGCCTGTGATTATGTCGAACAGCAATTATTGACCGCCTTCAACGGGCGGCTGATGGTCACGCCCAAGGATATCGACGATCTGATCGCCGCTGCGGCGGAGATCATCGCCGCCGCCATCGCCATTGCCGCGCATCCGGCGGCTGATGCGGAAAACTATCATGATTACATCAAATAGCTGCGCTTTTTTTGTTTGCCATACCAATGGCGACCAAGGAAATATTTGCATGACTAAGCCGAACACGCCTGCGCACAATAGCCATAGCAACAGAAAAAGGAGGTGAAACCATGAGCAGAAATTCCAGTACTCCTACCGTACCGTCCGCGTCCGGCGCTCTGCGCAACTTCAAGATGGAAGTCGCCAATGAGCTGGGTATCTCCAACTATGACCAGATCGACAAAGGTCAGCTTTCCTCTCGTCAGAATGGCTATGTCGGCGGTAATATGACCAAGAAGATGGTAGCGTTTGCTGAGCAGGCTTTGGCGCAAGGCCAGACCGGCGCCATCAACAGCGCTTCTTCGACCATCAGCGGCCAGGGCGGCCAGAGCCGTCAGGGCTAAGTTCTTTGAGCACGAATAAAAAATGATCCCGCCGGCAAACAGGCGGGGTCATTTTTTTGCTCGCGCCTCACGGCTCACGGCGCGCATATAGCGGGGTATCGTCAGATAGCGCCGCCAGCGCTTGGGGTCGGCGGCTAAACGCCACAGCCATTCCAGGCGCAGCTTTTGCAGCCATAGCGGCGCGCGGCGCACCTGCCCCGCCACCACGTCAAAGCTGCCGCCCACGCCGATCGCCGCGCCGCAATTCAACTCGCTCAAATGCGCGGCCAGCCATTTCTCCTGATAGGGCATGCCTAATCCGGCGAACAGTATATCCGGCGCGGCCTGCGCCACCGCGGCGATGGCCTGCGCCTCGCGCTCGCGGAAATAACCGTTATCACAACCGGCAATGCGCAAGCGCGGATAGCTCTCGCGCAAACGCGCCGCCGCCTGCTCCGCCACGCCCGCCGCGCTGCCCAGCAAATAGACGCTGCGCCCGTCGCGCGCCGCCGCCGCGCAGAGCCGCTGCAACAGATCGACGCCGGTGACGCGCTCGGCCAGCGGCGTACCCAGCTTTTGCGCCGCCCATAAAATGCCCGCGCCGTCGGCGGTGACCAAGGCCGCGCGCTCGATCAGCTGCCGCAGCCCAGCGTCGCCGAGCGCCAGCCATACACCCTCGGGATTAATGGTCACTACCTGTCCCGGCGCGCCGCCTCTGCGAAAATCATCGGCGATATCGCCGATGATCTTTACGCTTTCATCCATGGTATATTCGTCAACTCTGACGCCTAAGACGCGTATCATGCTAACCTCGTTGAACCGCGCCGCTTAATCCGGCTCCGGTATGGTATTGGGATCGATAGGCGCGACTGCCGACGGGTCGGTGACGGACGGGTCG
>JAUNBC010000032.1 GCA_030527285.1 Bacillota bacterium
TGGCGGTTATGATCAACGCGGGGGCGGGCGTTTCATATACACGAGCAATACCGCTATGTCGGCGGGCGATACGCCGTCGATGCGCGCCGCCTGGCCGATGCTCGTCGGGCGCTGGCGGTCAAGCTTGACCGCCGCCTCATGCGAGAGCGCGCGCAGCTGCAGATAGTCGATATCACGCGGCAGCGCCTTGTCCTCCATGCGGCGGAAGCGCTGCACCTGCCGCTGCTGCTTGTCAATATAGCCCGCGTATTTAGCGCCGATGATCACCTGCTCGATCACCTCATCGTCGAGCGGCGCGGGCGGCGGGGCATAGGCGCTGACCTCGTCATAGCCGGTCTCCGGACGGCGCAGCCACTCCAGCAGGGTCAGCGGACGGGCGCAGCTGACGCCGCGCGCGGACAAAGCGTCCACGCCGATGCGCGTCTCGCTAAGACGCTGCTCTTCAGCGTCGATAGCGGCGCGTTTATCGCGCACGCGCTGCAAACGGCTTTTGTCGACCAGCCCATATTCCGCGCCTAACTCGGTCAGCCGCAGATCGGCGTTATCCTGCCGCAGCAGCAGCCGGTATTCGGCGCGCGAGGTGAACAGCCGGTACGGCTCGCTTACGCCCTTGGTCACCAGATCGTCGGCCAGCACGCCGGTATAAGCCTGCTCGCGACCGAGCATGAGCGGCGGCAGCCCCCTGATCGCGGCGGCGGCGTTAGCGCCGGCCAACAGCCCCTGCGCCGCCGCCTCCTCATAGCCGGAAGTGCCGTTTATCTGACCGGCGGCATAAAAGCCGGCGAGCGTCTTATGCTCCAAAGTCGGCTGTAATTGCAGCGGGTCGAGGCAATCGTATTCGATGGCGTAGGCGGGGCGGATGATCTGACACTGCTCCAGTCCGGCGATGGTGCGCAGAAACGCCGCCTGTACCTGCTCGGGCAGCGAGCTGCTCATGCCCTGCACATAGTATTCGATGCTCTGCTCGCCCTCCGGCTCCAAGAACAGCTGATGCGCGTCGCGCCCGGCAAAGCGCACGACCTTGTCCTCGATCGACGGGCAATAGCGCGGCCCCACGCCCTCGATGCGCCCCGAATACAGCGGCGACAAATGCAGATTATCGCGTATCAGCTGATGCGTGCGCTCATTGGTGTAGCCAAGCCAGCAGGGGATGGACGGCCGGTCGAATTCACCGGGCGCGGTCATGTAGGAAAAGCGATGGCCGCTCTCGCCCGCCTGCTCAATGAGGCGGCTAAAGTCGATGCTGCGCTTATCCAGCCGCGCCGGCGTGCCGGTCTTGAAGCGCTTGAGCGGCAAGCCCAGCTCCTTCCATTGTTCGGCCAGCGCCGTCGCCGCCGCATAGCCGGCCGGCCCCGAGCGCGCCGTATGCTCGCCGATCAATATCTTGCCGTTCAGATACGTACCGGCGCAGACGATCACCGCGCGCGCCGCGAATACCGCGCCTGCCGCGCAGGCCACGCCGCTGACGCGGCCATCCTCGATCAGCAGCCGCACCGCCTCGCCCTGACGCATTTCCAAATGCGGCTGCCGCTCAAGCGTGCGGCGCATCTGCTGCTGATACAGTTCTTTATCTATCTGCGCGCGCAAGGTGCGCAGGGCGCGCCCCTTGGAGCTGTTGAGCATGCGCATCTGGATCTGGCTGGCGTCGGTGACGCGCGCCATCGCCCCGCCCAGCGCGTCGATCTCGCGCACCAGCACGCTCTTGGCGGGGCCGCCGATCGCCGGATTGCAGGGGGCGAGCGCTATCGCCTCGGGGTTCATGGTCAGCAGCAGCGTGCGCGCGCCCATGCGCGCCGCGGCCAACGCCGCCTCGCAGCCGGCATGACCGCCGCCCGCCACCACTACGTCATATGCGCCTGCTATGTAGGTCTCGCTCGCTAATGTCATTGCTGTTCCGTTTTTCTCCATCTCTATATGTGTTTCACGTGAAACTTTATCCCGCCGCCTGTGGCTGCATCGGGCTAAAACTGCCCGTACTCGTCGCCGTATACTGCCGCCAGGGTCGAGGCGTCGACGTTATCGCCGTAGCCGTCCTCGTCGTAATCGTCGAAGGAGCCGTCGTACTCATACTCGCCGCCGTCCTGGTCATGCTCGTCCTCGCCGTCGTCCAGCGGCGTATAGATGACGCGCCCGCCGTCCGCGCCCAAGGCGTCGATCAGCTCATGCAGGCCGACTATCGAGGCCTCGGGGCCGTCAAGGTCATCGGGCATAGCTTCTTCCTTGTGCTGCACCAAATTTAGCAGCTCCTCGTCGGGCGCGCTGCGGCCGCTGCGCGGATAATATATCACATGCGTGCCAAGGGCGTTCAAGTGGTCGATGACCATGTTCAGGTCGTGGTCGGGCGCGGCGGCGGGCTGCTTTGCCTGACAGGGCTGCCGCTCCGTTTGCTTATCTTCGTTCAGCGGCTTTTGCCCCTGCCGTTTTTGCTCCCGCTCGCGTTGTTCGGCCTCTTTCCTTTCTCGTTCCTTGACTGCGCGCTCCAATTCGTTGTCTTCTCTAAAGAAAATGTTCAGCGTAATTACTGCAACTATCAAAAAAATAAAGACAAAAATCGAAAATGCCTCGGGTCCTCCATTATCAAACGTGGTAAAGCCGATCGTAATGAAGGCTAAAACTAAAAACGAGCAAAAGATCGGATGCTGCCGCACATGCCAAAAAAATCTTTTCCACATACTCCCGCCCTCCTATTTGCCGACGCAGAAATTAGCGAAGATGGCGCTGATCACCTCGTCCGAGGCGGTCTTGCCGCTGATCTCGCCCAGCGCCTGCCAGGCGTTCTCCAAGTCCACTCCCGCCATATCCACGCCCAATGCGCCGCCGGCTGCGGCGCGCGCCTGCCGCAAATGCTCGCGGCAGCGATACAGAGCCTCGATATGCCGGCTGTTGCCCAGCCACGGCGGCGCGGCCTGCGCAGCGTCCCCTCCCAGAGCCAGCTCGCGCATGGCGGCGCGCAAGCGCTCGACGCCCGCGCCGCTTTTGGCTGAGACGACGATCACGCGCTCGGGCGGTAATTCCGCGAGCAAGCGCCGCTGCCAGCGCTGTATCACGGCGCGCTCGGCGATATCGGCCTTATTCAGCAGCGCCAGCGACGGCAGCTTGCCCAGCTCGGCGAGCAGCGGCTCGTCGGCGGCGCAGCAGGGGCGCGCCGCGTCGAACACCGCCAGCACGATCTGGCTGCTGCGCAGGCTGCGGCGGCTGCGCTCGATGCCCAGCCGTTCGGCGGCGGAAAGCGCCTCCGCCTCGCGCAGGCCGGCGGTATCGCTGAGGCTGATGCTCAAGCCGTCGATATCCAGCCGCTCCTCGATCAGATCGCGGGTAGTGCCGGCCTCGGCGGTGACGATGGCGCGCTCCTCACCGAGCAGACGGTTCATCAGGCTGCTTTTGCCGGCGTTGACCGCGCCGATCAGCGCCGCGCTCACGCCCTCGCGGTAGATACGCCCGCTGTCGGCGCGCTCCAGCAGCGTCTCGACGCCGCCCAGCAGCTCGTCGATAGCGGCGGCAAGCTCGTCCGGCGCGGGCGCGTCCGCGTCGTCGGGATAATCGACGGCCACGGTCACGGCGGCTAATATTTGCAGCAGCTTGTCCTCTAATTCGCTCAGCCGCGCCGCCAGGCCGCCGCCTAACTGCCGCGCCGCCATGCGCTGCGCCGTACCGCCCGCGGCGTTGATGATATCGGCCACGGCCTCGGCCTGCGTCAGGTCGATGCGTCCGTTGAGGAAGGCGCGCAGCGTGAATTCGCCCGGCTCGGCCAGCCTCGCCCCCTGCTCCAGAGCCAGGCGCAGGGCCTCGCGCAGCACGCGCGCCCCGCCATGGCAATGTATCTCCGCCGCCTGCTCCGCCGTATAGGAATGCGGCGCGGCGAATACTACCGCCAGCACCTGATCCACCGCCGCTCCGTCCGCGGCGCGCAATTCGCCGGTATAAAGATGGCGCGGCCGCCAGGCTTCGGGTGGGCGATGCGGGGCGATCAGCCGCGACAATATCTCCGCCGCGCGCCCGCCGGAGATGCGGATGATGCCGATGCCGCCCGTGCCGCTCGGCGTGGCGATAGCAGCGATGGTGTCATGGAGCAGGTCGGTAGCCATATGGTTCGCCTTTCGCTATAAGATAAAAAACCGCATAATGAGCCATTATGCGGTTTTTATGCGTAGTAAACAACGGCTCGCGGCGCTCGCCGCCGTTATGCTTAATGCTGTTTGGTACGCTTCTTGTAGATGACGACCTTGCGGTACGGCTCCTCGCCGTGGCTGGAGGTCTCGACGCGGCGGTCGTTTTGCAGCGCGATATGCACGATGCGCCGCTCATGCGGGTTCATCGGCTCTAACTCGACGCGGCGGCCGTTCTTCACCGCCTTTTCCGCCATCTTATGCGCCAGCGCGGTCAGCGTCTCCTCGCGGCTCTGGCGATAGCCCTCTACGTCCAGCACGATGCGCACATGCTCGCTTCGCGTTTTGTTTACCGCCAAATTGACCAGATATTGCAGCGAGTTCAGCGTCTCGCCGCGCCGTCCGATCAAAATGCCGAGATTATCGCCGGAGCAGGTCAGCCACAGTATGCCGTCCTTGATCTCGTCCTTGATCCGCGGCTCGATCATAAAGCTGGCAAAGATCGGCTGAAGGAAGGCCAGCGCCTGCTCCTTTATGCCGTCCGCCATTTCGCCGGCGCTGATCTCCGCCGCATGGCTCTCGCGGCGCTCGCGCTCGGGACGCGGGGCGCGCTCTTCGGGCTCGGGACGCGTCGGCTTGTCGCCGTCCGCGCGGCGCTGGGCGCGGTCGCGGTCGCGTCCGCCGCGTCCGCCGCGCTTATCGCCGTAGCGCGCCTTTTTCTCCTCGCGGCGCTTCTGCTCCGCCGCTCTTTCCTCGGGAGTCAGCGGCTTGACGTCAAGCACGGTCTGGAACTCGTTGACCGGCGTTTGCGCAAACAGCGGCTTCTTTTCCTCGGCGGCGTCGGCATCGCGCGTGGTCACGGAAACGCGATAATCCTTGCCGCCGATGCCGAACAAGCCCTTGGTGCCGTAATCCAGAACTTCGATATCCAAATTGTCGATAGTATTACCGGCCAGCGCGCATGCCGCGTCGATGGCCGCGTCCAGCGTTTTGCCGGAGGCTTCGTATGTCTTACCCATTTGCTTCTCCTCTCTTGGAGTTACCCGTATTTTTGGTCTTGCGGGCGCTCTCAGGCGCGAAAATCATCGTCGATGAAATCATCGTCGGGCAGGTCGTTTACGATATCCTCGCTGTCGGGCAGATCCTGCGCGTCGATATCCGCGGCCAGCGCGTCGGTCTCCGCGCCTGCGGCGGCGGCGTCGGCCAGTTCCTGCTCCTCGGGGCTAAGCGCCGGCTTTTTGCGCCTGCCGCCGAACAGCGATTTGAGGCTCATGTCCTGCACCTGCGCCATGCGCTGCTGCGCGTTATACTGCATATCGTATTCGGCGCGCAGCTCTTTCAGCTCGCGCTCCTTGCCGTTTGGCATTACCGCCAGCTCCACCGTCTCTTCTTCCAGCGAATAGGGGTGCAGCTTCATTTTCTTGCTCTTGACGCCGATGCCGCGCCGCTCCAGCCATTGCTCAAAGCTCTCGCCGGTCAGCACCTCTTCATCCGGCTCCTCGGCTTCCTCGCCGTCTAACAGCTCGTCGTCCGCGGCGTAATCGTCCTCGGCCACAACATAGGCCGCCTTATTCTTGCCGCCGCCCTTTTTCTTCTTGGCGCGTTCGATGGCCGCGGCCTTGCGCGCGCGCTTTTCTTCGGCTTCGGCCAGCCGCGCCGCTTCTTCTTCCTCGGCGCGCTTTTTATCCTCGCGCTCCCATTTGAGCTTCAGCGGCCAATAGATGGCGGCGCCGATCAGCGAATAAAACGACCAGTAGATCGACAGGCCGATGGGGAATTGCCGCACCATGATCAAAAACATCAGCGGGAACATATACAGCATCATCGCCTGAGTGCGGTCGCTCTTATTGATCGTCGAGATATACTGCTGCAGGAAGGTGGACGCGGCGCAGATCACCGGCATCGCCCAGCCGCCAAGGCCGGGGATAGAATTGGAAAAGGCCTGCAGCGACACGCCGAACACCTGATAATACTGCTCGTATTGGCCGGGGTCATAAGTGCGCAGCGCCTGAAACAGCGCGATGATTATCGGCATCTGCACCAATAAAGGCAGGCAGCCGGCGGTCGGCGAAGCATTGTTCGCTTTATACAGCTTCATCGTTTCCTGCTGCAATTTTTGCGGATTAGCGGCGTAGCGCTTCTTCAGCGCATTGATCTGCGGCTGCAAGCGCTGCATCTGGCGATTGGAGCGCAGCTGCTTATTCATCAGCGGCTGTAACAGCAGCTTGACTATTAGCGTAAAGACGAATAGCGCCAGCACATAGCTGGGCATACCGATAGACAGGGTGAATTCAAACAGCCATTCGAGAAAATCCACCAGTACTTGCTGAAAGCCTTGCCACAGATTAACTGCGGCGACGTTTATCTGCAGGGCAGATAATAATAGCGAAAAATCCACTTGCATTCCTCCATTGTGTTGTTGGCGTCGCCAAGCAAAAGCTGCTTGTCCGCCTTACGGTACAGGGTCGTAGCCGCCTTCGTGAAAGGGATGACAGCGGCAAATGCGCTTTACGCCCAGCCACCCGCCGCGCAGCGCGCCGTATTTCTGTATCGCCTCCAGCGTATATTGCGAGCAGGTAGGCAGATAACGGCAGCGCGGAGCCAGCCATGGCGATATCGCCAGCTGATAAAAGCGTATCAGGGCAAGCAATATATGCTTCATCGGCGGCCTCCGTGGGTATTGATGGCGAGGATGGCCTGCGTCGTTTGTTCGCGCAGTTGTGCATAGGGCGCGGTCAGTATAGCGCCGCGCAGGATAAAAACGTAGTCGTAGCCCGGGGAAAAAAGCTCGAGCAGCTCGCCGCATACCGCGCGCATCCGCCGTTTGCCGCGATTGCGCTGTACCGCGCCGCCTAATTTCTTGGACGCGGAAACGCCGATGCGCGGTACGCTCGAGCGCGAGGGATAGCGGTAGATGATAAAGCTGGCGTAGGCGCGGGAGGCTCCGCGCGCGTAAATGCGGCGGAAGTCGTTACGCCGGCGCAGCCGGTAGCAGGCGGCAAGCATGGCGGCAGCTTAGGCGGACAGCCGTTTGCGGCCGCGGGCGCGGCGGCGGGAGATGATGTTTCTGCCGCTTTTGCTGCTCATGCGCGCCAAAAAGCCGTGCACCCTCTTATGCACGCGGTTTTTGGGCTGATAGGTTCTCTTGACCATAGCTGAAAAACTCCTCCTTATATTTTTTTGTGCGGCAGCGGCGCCGGTGCGCAAACGCCATACGCCCGTAGCAAGCGGGCGCGGCTCCTGCGCGCCAATGACGCTGACCGCCCATTTTCAGTCTAACAGAAAAATTATATATCAACGGAAAATAATTGTCAATCAGCTTTTGTGGATAAGCGCGGCAGAGGAAGGCGCGGGACTATCGCCAAAGCCGCGATCATCCCGCCGCGCCTATCAACAAGCCGGACGCGGCGCGGCTCGCAGACGGGCGGGAGCCTATTAAAACGCATGTAACGCCGCCGGCTGAACGCCGCGGCACAGCATGGCGGGGCATACGGGCGCGCCGGTCTCGCGCTGTGGATAGAGCGCAAGATAGTGCAATATTTCGCCGTTTTTTTAGCTTGTATCTGTGGGTAAAGTTTGGTAGAATAAACAAGCGGGGAGGCAAAACCGCTGTTTTTGGTTTTTATATCGCGTATCGCGCTCGAGGAGGTCTGTTTCTTGGAACAAGTTTGGCAAAAAGCCCTGCTGATCATCAAAAATAACGTTTATCCGCATAATTTCGAGCGCTGGTTTTCCCCGACGGCGATCACGGAGGTCAAACGCATCGGCAATACCGTATATATTTGCGTAGCCGAGGAATGGGTGAAGACCGCGCTGATCGAATTCTACCTTGACGAGATCAAAAACGCGCTGTTTGCCGTCACCGACGAACAGCTGAATATCAGCGTTATCGACCTGTCGGCGGAGAGCCTGCCCGCGCCGCCCTCCGAGCCGGAAACGGCGGCCAGGACGGTATTCGTCAACAATGCGCCGCCGGTATTCAATCCGCGCTATACCTTCGAGAACTTCGTGGTCGGCGCGTCCAACCGCTTTTCCCATGCGGCGGCGATGGCGGTGGCCGAGAGCCCCTCGCGCTCCTATAATCCGCTGTTCATCTACGGCGGCAGCGGCTTGGGCAAAACGCATCTGATGCACGCCATCGGCTGCTCGATCATCAACAGCACGCCGGAAAAGAAGGTCGTTTACGTTTCCTCCGAGGCCTTCACCAACGAATTCATTTATTTATTACGCGAAAACCGCATGGAGACCTTCAAAAACCGCTATCGCTCCACCGATATTTTGCTGATCGACGATATCCAGTTTTTGGCCAAGAAAAATCAGATACAAGAGGAATTCTTCCATACCTTCAACGCGCTGCATGACGCCGGCAAGCAGATCGTTATTTCCTCCGACCGTCATCCCAAGGAGATCAACCCTCTGGAGGAGCGCCTGCGCTCGCGTTTTGAATGGGGGCTGATCACCGACATCCAGCCGCCGGACTGGGAAACGCGCTGCGCCATTCTCCAGCGCAAGGCCGAGATCGAGAACGTCTCGATCTCCGACGACGTTACATATTATATAGCCGAGAAGATCGAGGCCAATATCCGCGAGCTGGAAGGCGCCTTGAACAAGGTCATGTATTACGGCGAGCTGAACGGTATCAAGCATATCGACCTCGATTTCGCCAAGGAAGCGCTGCGCGGCACGCTGCCCGACGAGGAACGGCCCAAGGCGACGATACCGCTGATACAAAAGACCGTGGCCGAATACTATAATATCAGCGTCACCGATATGACTTCCAAAAAGAAGGACCGCTTCATCACCTATCCGCGGCAGATCGCCATGTATCTGTGCCGCGATATCATCGACGCCACGCAATCGCAGATCGGGCGCGATTTCGGCGGGCGCGACCATACCACGGTGATCCACGCCTGCGATAAAATATCCAATAACCGCCTGACCAACAGCGAATTAGACCGTTCGCTGAATGAATTGACCAAGATGATCAACGGTAAATAAACCGCTTCTATTCCTGGCCTATAACGACGGACGGCAGCTATACGAATAAGCCGTAAAAGCGACAGCCGCGTCCCTTTTTTCCTCACAAATCACGCACAAAAGGCCGTAAAATTTTCCCCGCCTTGTGGAAATACGGTGAACGGAAACCTTTTACCGCCCTTTGCTGCGCTCATAACGGCATTTATTATCAATAGCTGTGGATGCTTTGGTGCATATGCCGGTAAATTTGTTGTTGATAAAATATGGATATTATAGTAAATTGTTGATATAGACAAAAATTCCACCGCCGTCCGCCGCGGCTGTTGAAAAGCCGCCGCCGCTTATCAACAGCGATATTTTGCCTTAAACCCTGTTTGCTTCAGCGTTTTGCCGCTTATCCAGATTATGCACAGCCTATATTATTACTACTATTTTTTAATCATCATTATCATCCTCCGCAGCGGAAACGAGCAAGCTTTTGCCAAAAGAAAGGATAGCGTATGAAAATCAATATCCAGAAGGAAGATCTGTTGTATGCCGTACAGGCCGTAGAAAGAGCGGTCAGCAATAAGAATACGCTGCCGGTATTGGGCGGCATCATGATGCAGGCCGTATCCGGCCGCTTATATTTCCGCGCTACCGATCTGGAGCTGGCTATGGAATGCGTGATCAACGCCGATATCGAGGAGGAAGGCGAGGTCGTGGTGCCGGGGCGCAAATTCTCCGGCATGGTGCGCACCCTGCCCGGCGGCAACGTGCATCTGGAAAGCCTGGGACGCGAGCAACTGCTGGTCAAATATGAGAATGAGCAGTCCGAATTCACCGTACCGTGCTTCGCGGTAGAGGAATTCCCGATCCTGCCGCAGCCGGAGGGCGATATACAGGGCTACGTGCCGGTGCGCGTGTTCCGCCGTCTGGTCAAGCAGGTGTCGATCGCGGCGGCAGCCGACGAGGCGCGGCCGGTATTCACCGGCGTGCTGATGGAGCTGAGCGACGACAAGTTAGTGATGGTCGCCACCGATACGCATCGTCTGGCGATGGGCAGCGGCGTTTGGCAGGGCAAGGGTCAGCTCAGCCTGATCATGCCGGCGCGCACCTTGCAGGAGATCGGGCGGCTGGCCGTCAACGATGAGGAGAATATCACGATCATCGCCGGTAAGAGCCAAGCGCATTTTACGCTCGGCAATATTTCCTTCACCTCGCGCGTGATCGTCGGCCAATTCCCCGAATATAAGCAGGTATTACCGGCGGAAAGCCTGTTCTGCACGCATATCGAGCTGAATAACGCCCGTTTGAGCGGCGCTTTGGAGCGCGCTTCGATGCTGTCGCGCGAGAGTATGCGCGGCAAGGGCAATATCGTGCGCCTGGCCTGCGGCGAGGGCAAATTGGTGATGACCGCCGAGGTGCCGGACGAGGGGATGATACGCGAGGATATACCGGCCGGCGTGGCGGGCGAGCCGCTGACGGTCAATTATAACGCTCGCTATATGCTGGACGTGCTGAAGGTGTTGGAGGAGGAAAGCCTGATCTTCCATCTGACCGGCGCGACCACGCCCGGCGTGATCAAGCCGGCGGGCGAGAACGCCGACGAATATCTGTATCTGATACTGCCGGTGCGAGTCAGCAAATAATGAAGATCAATGAACTTAGTATCGAAAACTTTCGCAATTATCAGCAGGAGCAGTTAACTTTTGATGCGGAGATAAATATCATCTGCGGCGATAACGCGCAGGGTAAAACCAATCTCTTGGAGGCGATCAGCTATTTGTCGATCGCCTCGTCTTTTCGCGCCGCCGCCGACCAGGAGCTGCTGGGACAGGGCAAGGATTATTTCTATCTTCAGGGGGAGATCGAGTCAAGGCGCGACGGGCAATTGAGCATCAGCGCCGGTATGGACGCCGAGCGGCAGAAGCGCTGGCGGATCAACGGCGAGGTGAAGAAAAAGCTGGCGGATATCGTCGGCGTATTCCATACGGTCAGCTTTATCCCCGATGATATCAATATCGTCAAGGCCGGTCCCGGCCTGCGCCGCCGCTATCTCAACTGCCAGATGTCGCAGCTGTATCCCGAGTATTGCCAGCTGCTGCTGCGTTACAATCACCTGCTCAAACAGCGCAACGCCGATCTGCGCAATCAGGGCGAGAATATCGACGAGGCCGTGCTCGCCGAGTGGGACGCGCAGCTGATCGAGCTGGGTACGGCGATCACGCTGCGCCGCCGCGATACGCTGCGCCGCTTGCAGCCGCTGGCCGCCGCTATCCATGAGAAATTGTCCGGCGGCGAACAATTAACGCTCGCCTATCATTCGGCGCTATGCGGGCGGCAGGGCGAGGACGGCGGAGAGGACGAGCTGACGGCGCGCTTTGTCGCGGAGCTGGCGCGCTGGCGCAAAAGCGAATTACAGCGCGGGCTGACGCTGATCGGGCCGCATCGCGACGATATACTGATCGGCGTCGACGGGCAGCCGGCGCGGGAGATGGCCTCGCAGGGGCAGCAGCGCACGGCGGCGCTGTCGCTGAAATTAGCCGAATTGCGTCTGGCGGCGCAGATACGCGGCGAGGAGCCGGTATTGCTGCTCGACGACGTGATGAGCGAGCTGGACGATAAACGGCGGCAGCATTTGCTGACGCAGCTCGGCGGGCAGGCGCAGACCTTCATCAGCGGCGCCGGCGAGCTGGGGGAGCTGCGCGGCAGGGGGAAGAGGTGGTATGTTGTCAAGGGTAGAATTGAGCAGCCGTCGCCATAGGCGACGGCGGTTGTTTATGGTGTGCGGGAGGTGGCATGTAGTGAATGATATAATTGGCAGCTGCCGCCTATGGCGACGGTGTTTGTTTATGGTGTGCAGTAATTGCCTTTACGCTAATCGCTAATCGCTGACGGCTGACCGCTAACCGCTAACCGCTAAACGGTGGCGGCTGTTCTTATTGCTGACTGGTGCGGATAGATAGATTAGCGTGATGGCTCCGCCGGGCAGGGGGCCGGGGGGAGTTTCGATTCTCCCCCCAGGCCCCCTGCACCCCCTGCCCCCCTTAAAACGACCAAAGGCGCGCTGCCTTTGGAAACCGCATGAGCGGTGCATGGGGGTTGTTGTTCTAAGCGGGAGAAAAACTAAAAGATAAATA
>JAUNBC010000033.1 GCA_030527285.1 Bacillota bacterium
TCCTGTTCAGTTCTCAAAGACCATCGCGCTTTTACGCGCTTTGCTATTGTAACATTCGATATGCTCGCCTGTCAAGGGAAAAAATACGATTTTCAAAACTTTTTTTGTCGCTCGCCGGACAAGCGAAAAGGCGGGCAGAAAACCCGCCTTTTCCTTATATATAACGGTAATACATGGTGGGTTATTCGGCCATCTTTTTATAGCTTGCCAGACGGTCTCGGGCGTCCTGCTCGGTCTTGGCGAACAGCGCCTCGGCTTGCTCCGGATACTGCCGCGCCAACGAGTTATAGCGCACCTCGCTCATCAGAAAGTCGCGGAACAGGCTAAAATCCGGCTCCTTGCTGTCAAAGGTGAAGGGATTCTTGCCCTCGGCCTTCAGCTGCGGATTGAAGCGATACAGATGCCAATAGCCGCAGGCTACCGCCTTCTTCATCTCCTCCATCGCATGGCTCATGCCGGTCTTGAGGCCGTGATTGATGCAGGTGGAGTAAGCGATCACCAGCGATGGGCCGGGGTAAGCCTCGGCCTCCTTGATCGCCTTAAGGGTTTGATTCATGTCCGCGCCCATGGCGATCTGCGCCACGTACACATAGCCGTAAGACATCGCCATCATGCCGAGATCCTTCTTTTTGGTGCGTTTGCCCGAGGCGGCGAATTTAGCGATAGCCGCCGTGGGCGTGGCCTTGGAGCTCTGGCCGCCGGTATTGGAATAGACCTCGGTATCATAGACGAAGATATTGACGTCCTCGCCGGAGGCCAGCACATGATCGAGGCCACCGTAACCGATATCATACGCCCAGCCGTCGCCGCCGAAAGCCCAGAAGCTCTTCTTCACCAGATGGTCTTTGCGCTTGGCGATATCCTTGCAGATAGCGCAATCGCAGTTAGCGACCAGCGGCAGCAGTTTGGCGGCAGCCTGCTTGCTGCCCTCGGCGTCGTCGTATGCCGCCAGCCATTGTTTCATCGCCGCGTGCAGCTCGGGGGTGACGCAATTATCCTCGCAGCCGCAAACGGCCTTCTCGACGATCGCCTTGAGCTGTTCGCGCTGCTCGCAGGCGCCGAGATACAGGCCGAAGCCGAACTCCGCGCTATCCTCGAACAGGCTGTTGCACCAGGCCGGCCCCTGACCCTTGGCATTGGTGGTATATGGCATAGCCGGCACCGCCGCGCCCCAGATGCTCGAGCAGCCGGTGGCGTTGGCCACCATCATCCGCTCGCCGAACAGCTGGGTGATCAGCTTGGCATACGGCGTTTCGCCGCAGCCGGCGCAGGCTCCGGAAAACTCGAACAGCGGCTGTTTGAACTGGCTGTTTTTGACGCTGCTGGCCGCGACCAAATCGCTCTTATCGGACAGCGTCAGCGCATAATCCCAGTTAGCTTCGTCATAGACCTGCTCCTCGATCGGCTTCATCGCCAGCGCCTTGGTCTTGGCCGGACAGACCTCGACGCAGGAGCCGCAGCCCTGACAATCGAGCGGGCTGACCTGCATACGGAAGTGCAAATCGGCCAGCTCTTTGCCCACGGCCTTTTTGCTGACAAATGCGGCGGGCGCTTGCGCCTGCTCCTCGGCGGTCAACAGCATCGGACGGATCGCGGCATGGGGGCAAACGTAGGCGCATTGATTGCATTGGATGCAGTTTTCGGGCAGCCATTCCGGCACGAAGGCGGCCACGCCGCGCTTCTCAAATCTGGAGCCGCCGGAGGGGAAAGAGCCGTCCTCGCGCCCCTTGAACGCCGATACCGGCAGCTGATCGCCGCGATTGGCGGTCATCGGCCGCAGTATATCCTTGACGAAAGCCGGCTCCTGCTGCTCAGCCTCGGCCTCGTCCTTGGCCTTTGCCCAAGCGGCGGGCACCTCGACCTCGATGATGCTATTCAAGCCGGCCTGCACCGCGTCCTTGTTCATCTTGACGACTTTCTCGCCCTTCTTGCCATAGGTATGCTCGATGCTTTCATTGAGCGCCTTGACCGCGATATCCTCGGGGATGACCTGCGACAGCTTAAAGAAGGCGGCCTGCATCACCATATTGGTGCGATTGCCCAGACCCAGCTTTTTGGCGATCTCCACGGCGTTGATGATATAGAACCTGGCCTGCTTTTGCGCCAATTCGCGCTTCAGCGCCGCCGGCAGCTTCTCGTCCAGCTGCTCCTTTTCCCACACGCAGTTGAGCAGGAAGGCGCCGCCCTTTTTCAGCCCGTCCAGCAGGTCATAGGTATTGACGTAGCTCTGATTGGAGCAGGAGATGAAATCGGCCTGATTGATCAGGTACGGAGCTTTGATCTCCTTTTCGCCAAAGCGCAGATGCGACAGCGTGCGGCCGCCGGACTTCTTGGAGTCATAATCGAAATAGGCCTGCGCGTACAAATCGGTATAGCTGCCGATAATATCCACCGCCTGCTTATTCGCGCCGACCGTGCCGTCGGAGCCGAGACCCCAGAATTTGCACTGTATCGTACCCTTGGGCAGCATATCCTTGATCTCGCCGCGCGGCAGCGAGGTGCCGGAAACGTCGTCCGTGATCGACAGCGTGAAGTTATGCTTGGGCTGGTCGGCGTCCAGATTGGCGAATACGGCAAAAATATCGGCGGGAATGGTATCCTTGGAGCCGAGGCCGTAACGGCCGCCGACGATCAGCGGCTGCTTGGCCTGCCCGTAGAAGGCGGAGACCACGTCCATGAACAGCGGCTCGCCGGGCGCGCCCGGAGTCTTGATGCGGTCCAGGACGGCGATCTTCTTGACCGTCTTGGGCAGCGCCTTGAGGAAATAGTCGCTGGCGAAGGGGCGATACAAGCGCACCTTGAGCAGACCGGTCTTTTTACCGGCGGCGTTCAGCTCGTCCACCACCGCCTCGGCGGTATCGCAGACCGAGCCCATAGCGACGATCACCTGCTCGGCGTCGGCCGCGCCGTAGTAGTCGAATAAATGATAGCTGCGGCCGGTGATGGCGCTGATCTGCTCCATATAGCCGGCGACGATCTCCGGCGTCGCCGCGAAGAACGGCGAGGCCGCCTCGCGCGCCTGAAAGAAGATATCGGGATTTTGATTGGTGCCGCGGATCACCGGATGCTCGGGATTGAGCGCGTTCTCGCGGAAACGCTTGAGCGCGTCCTGATCGACTAACTTGGCCAGATCGGCATAGTCGATGACCTCGATCTTCTGCTGCTCATGGCTGGTGCGGAAGCCGTCGAAGAAATGCAAAAAGGGCACGCGGCTCTTGATCGCCGATAGATGCGCCACGCCGCCCAAATCCATGACCTCCTGCACCGAGGCCGAAGCCAGCAGCGCGTAGCCGGTCTGCGCGCAGGCCATAACGTCGGAATGATCGCCGAAAATGTTCAGCGCATGGGTGGCCAGCGAGCGGGCGGAACAATGGATGACCCCCGGCAGCAGCTCGCCGGCGATCTTATACATATTGGGTATCATCAGCAGCAGACCCTGCGAGGCGGTGTAGGTCGTGGTCAGCGAACCGGCGGCCAACGAACCGTGTACGGCTCCGGCCGCGCCGGCCTCAGACTGCATTTCCACCACCTTGACCTCGCGGCCAAAGATATTCTTCTTGCCCTCGGACGCCCATTCGTCGGCGTGCTCGGCCATCGGCGAGGACGGCGTGATCGGAAATATCGCCGCTACCTCGGTAAAAGCATACGACGCATAGGCCGCCGCCTTATTACCGTCCATCGTTTTCATGTTCTTGCTCATTTGTTTCCTCCTTTTGCAAAACTATATTCCATGTCTGATGACATTGTTCACTCTGTTATACGACGGCTGTCGCTCTAAAAACGCTGGCGCGGGCAGGCGTCGCGTTCTAATGCGCGCAACGCTGCAGCCGGTTCCCGCACCTTGGCGAGAAAGATCATCGCCGCGATGATATACGGCTTGTAGCCTGCCTGCTTGTACAGCGGATCTCGATAGCGGTCGAATACCGAGGCCGCCACCTCGCCCTGCGTGCAGGAAACGCCGGAAATATCCGCCGGCAGGCAATGCAGGTATAACGCCTGCCCGCCCTTGGTCAGCGCCTGCATCCGCTCGGTGCATTCCCAGTCTTTATGCTCAGCGTTCTGCGCCAGCAGCTGCCGCTCCAATTCGTCGATGCCCGCCATATCGCCCTGCTCGAACAGCTCGGTGCGCCGCCGCATCGCCGCAAAGGGCGCCCAGCTCTTGGGATAAACGATATCCGCATCGGCAAAGGCCTCCGCCATATCGTTGCAGCGGCGGAAACTGCCACCGCTTTGCGCCGCCTGCTGCTCGGCCAAACGCTCGATCGACGGCATCACCTCATAGCCCTCGGGATGCGCCAGCACCACTTCCGCGCCAAAGCGCGTCAGCAGGCCGATCACCCCCTGCGGCACCGAGAGCGGCTTGCCGTAGCTGGGCGAATACGCCCAGGTCATTGCCACCTTCTTGCCGCGCAGCGGCTGTTCGCCGCCCAGCTGATGCAGCACGTGCAGCGTATCGGCCATGGTCTGCGTCGGATGGTCGATATCGCATTGCAGATTGACCAGCGCCGGCTTCTGCTCCAGCACGCCGGCCTGATGACCGGCCGCCACCGCCTCCGCTACCTCGCGCATATAGGTATGTCCCTTGCCGATGAACATATCGTCGCGGATACCGATAACGTCCGCCATAAAGGAGATCATATTCGCCGTCTCGCGCACCGTCTCGCCATGCGCCAGCTGCGATTTCTTCTCGTCCAGATCCTGCACCGTCAGTCCCAGCAGATTGCAGGCCGAGGCAAAGGAAAAGCGCGTGCGCGTGGAATTATCGCGGAACAGCGATACGCCCAAGCCGCTGTCGAAAACGCGCGGCGAAATATTGCGCCTGCGCAAGGCGCGCAGAGCGTCGGCTACGGCAAACGTCGCCTCGAGCTCCGCCATGCTGCGATCCCAGGTAAAATAGAATTGCTTGTCAAACATCTCCACGCCCGCGTTTTCCAATTGACGCAGGGCGGCGGCAAAATCGTTCATACTTGATTGCTCCTGTTCATCGTGATCGGCTGCCGCTATGCAGCCGTCTTTGCGCTATTTCAGGCCGGCATAGGCCGTGGCGACGGCGGCGTACACCGCCGCGCATTTGACCAGATGCTCCTTACAGGTCATCTCATTGGGCGCATGCGCCTGCGCCTCCATGCCCGGACCAAAGCCCACGCACGGTATGCCGTAACGCCCGCAAATGCTCACGCCGTTGGTGGAAAAGGTCCATTTGTCGATGCGCGGCTCGCCGTACAGCGCGCGATGCGCGGCAGCGGCGGCCTGCACCGCCGGATGCCGCTCCTCGACCACCCAAGCCGGAAAATAGCATTCGGTAGGATATACCAACTTGCGCCATGAGGGGCGGTCATAGCCGTACATACTGACCTCGGCGCCGTATTTGCGCACCGAAGGCAGGGCGCGGATCTCCTCCAGCGCCCCCTGCCACGTCTCGCCCCAGGTGAGGCGGCGGTCGATGGACAGCGCCGCCATATCGGCGACGGCGCAGCGTGACGGCGAATTGTAGAAGCTCTGCGAAACCGCCAGCGTGCCCTTGCCGAGGAAGGGATCGTCGGCCAAGCGCTCGTTCAGCGCGCGCAATTCCAGCGCGATCTCGGATATCTTATAGATGGCGTTATCGCCGCGCTCGGGAGCCGAGCCGTGACAGGATACGCCCTTGACCTCGACGCGTATCTCCATGCGCCCGCGCTGGCCGCGATAAATACCGCCGTCGGTAGGCTCGGTGACGACCACGAACTCGGGGCGGATCTTGTCCTCATTGATGATATACTGCCAGCACAGGCCGTCGCAATCCTCCTCCTGCACAGTACCGCTGACCAGCAGCGTGAACTGGGGCGGTATCAGTTGCAGCTCGCGGGCGATCTTGACGCCATAGACGGCGCTGACGATACCGCCCAGCTGATCGGAGGCTCCGCGCCCGCCGATCTCGGCCTCGTTCTCATAGCCCTGATAGGGGTCGAAGCGCCAGTTGCCGCGCTCGCCGATACCCACGGTGTCGATATGGCCGTCGAAGGCGATGATGCGCTCGCCGCCGCCCATGCGGCCCAGGACATTGCCCTGCGGGTCGATCTCGACCGCGTCAAAACCCAGCGCGCGCATTTCCTGCTCTACGCGATGGGCTACCCCCTGCTCATCGCAGCTCTCGCCGGGTATGGCGATCAGCTCGCGTAAAAACCTCGTCATCTGCGGCAAATAGGCCTCCGCCGCCGCTTTGATCTGATGTTGCTGCATAATCCCTCCTATGCGTATAAAGGATGGCTGGCGGTCAGCTCGTCCACCAGCACGCGCGCCCGTTGGGTCTCGCCATGCAAGGCTAAGCCGATCGCCTCCGCCGTCTGCCGCATCGCGTCCTCATTAAAGCGGCGCGTGGTGACCGCCGCCGAACCCAGGCGGATGCCGGAAGCAACGTTGGGCGGCGCGGTATCGAAGGGGATGGCGTTCTTATTGCAGGTGATACCGACCGCGTCGAGTATATGCTCGGCCTCGGTACCGGTCAGCCCCAGCGGCCGCACGTCGACCAGCAGCAGATGATTATCAGTACCGCCGGAGACGATACGCAGACCGGCGGCGGACAGAGTCTCGGCCAGGACCTGCGCATTGGCGCGCACCTGCCTGGCATAAGCCTTGAATTCAGGCTGCAAGGCCTCGCCGAAGGCCACCGCCTTGGCGGCGATCACATGCATCAGCGGACCGCCCTGCAAGCCGGGGAACACAGCCTTGTTCAGGGCTTTGGCATATTGCTCGCGGCATAAAACGAAACCGCCGCGCGGGCCGCGCAACGTCTTATGCGTGGTGGAGGTAACGATATCGCAATAGGGCACCGGATTCAGATGCTCGCCGCCGGCTACCAAGCCCGCAATATGCGCCATATCGGTCATCAGCAACGCGCCGCAGCTATCGGCAATGTCGCGGAAGGCGGCAAAATCAAGGGCGCGCGGATAGGCGGAAGCGCCGGCAACGATCAGCTTGGGCCGCAATTCGCGGGCCTGCCGCATCAGCTTGTCATAGTCGATGACTTCGGTATCCGGCTCCACGCCGTAGGAATGGAATTGATATTGACGGCCGGAAAAATTGACCGGCGAACCATGCGTCAGATGCCCGCCATGCGCCAGGCTCATGCCCAGCACGCTGTCGCCTAATTCCAGCAGCGTATAATAGGCGGCCATATTGGCCTGCGCGCCGCTATGCGGCTGCACATTGGCAAACTCCGCGCCGAACAGCTTGCAGGCGCGCTGCCGCGCCAGCTCCTCGGCCTCGTCCACACATTCGCAGCCGCCGTAATAGCGTTTGCCGGGATAACCTTCGGCATATTTATTAGTCAGCACCGAGCCCTGCGCCGCCATCACCGCGCGGGAGGTGAAATTCTCGGAGGCGATCAATTCTATTTTATCACGCTGTCGGGCAAACTCCTTGGAGATGACCGCCGCCAGCTCGGCGTCTTGCCGCTCCACAAAAGAAAAGTCGAACATTAGCATATCCTCCTAAGCAAACTACTGCATTGTATATTATTATATCAAAAGCGCGCGCGATTAACAATAGGATAATTGCCCGTCCGCCTTTTAACATATATTTACGCTTGGGCGCGTCGAGCGCGAAGCGGCGCGGTTTTAGCGCAAAAATTTCTTTGCCGCCCTCTTGACAAACGGCAAAACAAGGTGTATTATTGTACTAAGCTCTTAATACAATAATACACGGGCAATTAAAGAGGTGATCGCATGGCATGGGAATTCTCCAATGAACGTCCCATCTACACACAGCTGATCGAGCAGATCAGCATCCGCATCATCGGCGGCTGGCTGCTGCCGGGCGAGCGTTTGCCGTCGGTGCGCGACCTGGCCGAGCAGGCGCAGGTCAACCCCAACACCATGCAGCGCGCTTTGGCGGAATTGGAAAATCTGGGGCTGCTGCGCAGCGAACGCACGTCCGGGCGCTTCATCACCGAGGACGCGGCGGTGATCGAACGGCTGAAGCAGCAATTGGCTATCACGCAGATCAAGAGCTTTTTTCATCGCATGGAGGAACTGGGCATAGATCATGCGCAGGCGCTGGTCATGGCCAATGATTATCAGCAGGAGGAAAATAAACGATGAATACGCAAAACGACAATATCAATCTCAACCCGCCCGCCGCGGAAACGCCGGTCCTGACGGCGCCGCCCGCCGCCGGCGCCGCGCCGCTGCTGAGCTGCGTCGGTTTGAGCAAGCGCTTCGGCCATACGGCGGCCCTGGACGGCGCGACCTTTGAATTGCAGCGCGGCCGCATCACCGGCCTGCTCGGCCCCAACGGCTCGGGCAAGACGACGCTGCTGAAGCTGGCCTGCGGGCTGATCGCCCCCAGCGCCGGCGCGATACTGATCAACGGGCTGGCTCCCGGCGCGGCGAGCAAACGCGCAGTCTCCTATTTGCCGGAGCGCAGCTATCTCAATGACTGGATGCGCGTAGAACAGTTAGTCAAATTCTTCGCCGATTTTTACGCCGACTTTGACAGCGCGCGCGCCGGCGAAATGCTGCATAATCTCGGCATCGAGCCCAAGGCGCGGCTGAAAACGCTGTCCAAGGGCAATCAGGAGAAGGTGCAGCTGATACTGGTGATGAGCCGCAACGCGCAGCTATACCTGCTCGACGAGCCGATCGGCGGCGTAGACCCGGCGGCGCGCGAGTATATCATCCGCACGATCATCGGCAATTATCAGCCCGAATCGACGGTGCTGCTGTCGACGCATATCATCACCGATATCGAGCAGGCGCTGGACGACGTGATCTTCCTCGATCACGGGCGGGTAACGCTGCAAGGCAGCGTGGACGATATACGCGCCCAGCACGGCCGCTCGGTGGACAGTTTATTCAGGGAGGTATTCAGATGTTAGGCAAACTGATAAAATACGAATTTCAGGCCGGCAGCCGCTATTATCTGCCGTTGTTCATCCTGATCGCCATCGCGGCGCTGTTTTGCCGGCTGATGTCCTCGCTGGCGCCGGCCACGCTGCTGGAATTCATGGTCAGCGCCATCTTTGCGCTGCTGCTGACGGCGATGTTCGTCATCACCTTCGTCATCACCATCCAGCGCTTCTACAAGAACCTGCTCGGCGCGGAGGGTTATCTGATGTTCACCCTGCCGGTCAGCGTACACAGCCATCTGCTGTCCAAGCTGACGGCGGCGATGGTCTGGAACTGCGCCTGCCTCCTGATGCTGGTGCTGTCCGTCGATATCGCCGGACGCGAAGGCAGTCTGTTCGGCGATATGCTCCGCGGCCTGCCCGCCGATCTGAGCGCCCTCGGCGACCTGCTGCTGGTATTGCTGATCGGCCTGCTCAGTTTGGCGGCGGCGCTGCTGTTCTTCTATCTGGCGATGGCGATCGGGCAATTGTTCGGGCAGCAGCGGCTGCTGGCCAGCTTCGGCGCGGTGATCGTCATGTCGATAGCGCAGCAGATCTTGCTGGTGGCGGCGGTGGCCGTCGGCTTCAATCTGCTGGCCTTCAATTCGCTGCTTGCCAATATCGACCCCGACAATATCGGGGCGCTGGCGACAGGCGGCGTGATCGCGGCCTTGCTCGCCGTCTGCGCCGTCTACTATTTCCTCACCCATTGGCTGCTGAACAAAAAGCTCAACCTGCAATAACCGGCGAATAGCCGTCGCGTTTATGCCAAACCCCCTGTCTGCGACAGGGGGTTTTCGTTCTTTTATAGCAGGAAAAAGCGGCGATAGCTGGAATATATATAAGGTTAAACACAGATTAAAACGAGGTATAAATGGGCTATCTGGCACTCTATCGCAAATACCGCTCGCGCAGCTTTTCCGAGCTGGTAGGTCAGCCGCATATCAGCCGCGTGCTGGCCGCCGCGGTCAAAAACGATAATATCGTCCACGCCTATTTATTCGCCGGCCCGCGCGGTACCGGCAAAACCTCCACGGCCAAAATTCTCGCGCGCGCCATCAATTGCGAGCAGCCGCTGCCGAGCGGCGACCCCTGCAACAGCTGCGCCGCCTGCCGCCGCGACCTCGAGGGCGGGAGCATGGACGTGATCGAGATGGACGCGGCCTCCAATCGCGGCATCGACGAGGTGCGCGAGCTGCGGGAAAAGGTCAAATACGCGCCCGCTGCCGATAAATACAAGGTCTATATCATCGACGAAGTACATATGCTGACCGGCGAGGCCTTCAACGCGCTGCTCAAGACATTAGAGGAACCGCCGGCGCATGTGGTGTTCATCCTCGCCACCACCGAGGCGCATAAGCTGCCGGCCACCATACTCTCGCGCTGCCAGCGTTTCGACTTTCGCCGTATCAGCGAGGCGGATATAATCGCGCATCTGCGCCATATCGCCGGAGCCGAGCAGATCGAGATCGACGACGAGGCGCTGCGCCTGCTGGCGCGTAAAGCCTTTGGCGGTATGCGCGACGCGGTATCGCTGCTCGACCAATGCTCCACCGTGGCCGAAGGGCCGGTCAGCGCCGCCACCGTCACGGCGATGCTCGGCGCGGCCGACCGCGATTTCATCAGCCGCCTTGTCGGCTGCCTGCTGCAAAAGCGCACCACCGAAATGCTGGCGATGATCGGCCAGCTGGTGGACGAGGGCAAAGACCTGCGCGCCGCCGTAGCCGATATACTCGAGCTATGCCGCGATATGCTGCTGAGCAAATTGAGCGCGCAAGGCGAGCCGCTGCCCGACTGGGCCGATAACATAGCGCCGGCTGAATTCGTCAATCTGCTGAGCGCGCTGGCCGATACCGACGCCAAGCTGCGCTATTCGCCGACGCCGCGTATCAGCCTCGAGCTGCCGCTGATCAAGTTCTGCGGCCTGCCGCCCGCGCCCGCCGCGCCGCCCACGCCCCAGCCGCAGCCCGAAGCGCGACCCGCAGCCACAGCACAGCCCG
>JAUNBC010000011.1 GCA_030527285.1 Bacillota bacterium
CGATCAGCATGGGCGCGCTCGCCGATGCTTATGCGGAAGGAGGTCATAAATAATGGCATTGACAAAGAAAAAATACGAGGTCATCGTTATCGGCGCCGGTATTAGTGGCGCCTGCACAGCCTTCGAGCTGGCCAAGCGCGGCGTGACCGACGTTTTATTGGTCGATAAGCAATATGTCGCCTCCGGCGCTACCGGCCGCTGCGCCGCCGGTATCCGCCAGCAGTTCGGTTTCCGCCTCAATGCCGAGGTCGCTATCGACTGCACCGAGATCTGGACTAACCTCAACAAGTACACCGGCTAC
Organism: Bacillota bacterium; assembly: GCA_030527285.1. Lineage (GTDB taxonomy): Bacteria > Bacillota > Dehalobacteriia > UBA4068 > UBA4068 > JAUNBC01. The sequence goes on from JAUNBC010000011.1 coordinate 302, forward strand.
AAGCATGATTGCGGCGTGGTGCAATGCGGCTATATGCTGCTCGCCTACACCGAAGCCGAGCTGCGCACCTTCACCAACAATCTGATACTCCAGCATGAGCTGGGCATCAACTCCGAGGAATTGGATATTCCGGCAATCAAAAAGATCCTGCCCGGACTCAATACCGAGGGCGTGTTGGGCGCTACATGGAATGCTGAAGACGGTACCGCCGATCCCTTCCACGGCACTTTAGCTTTTGCCCGCGGCGCCGAGCGCATGGGCGTTGACGTAGCTCCGTATACCGAAGTTCTGCAGATCAAGACCTTGAACGGCGAAGTCTGCGGCGTGGAGACCAATCGCGGCTATATCGAGACCAAGCATATCATCAACTGCGCTAATTCCTGGGCGCCGATCCTTGCCGCTCAAGTCGGCGACGAGATACCGATCAAGAATGAGCGCCATCAGATCTTCGTCACCGAGCCGGTCGGCATGTTAGGCCCCAACGGCCTGCCGATGCCGATGGTCCTGACCTTCTGCAAGGGTACGTATTCCAAGCAGACGGCGCATGGTTCGCTGCTGCTGGGTATCGACGAAGAGCCCGAGCACAGCTACAACAGCAACGCTACCTGGGATTTCGCCGAGAAATGCTGCGGCCTGCATTGCGAGATGTTCCCGATGTTCCGCAAGCTGCGCATCGTGCGTCAATGGGCCGGTTTCTATGATATCAGCCCCGACAGCAATACGATCATTCATTTCTCCGAGAATGCCAAGGGTCTGGTTTCCCTCTGCGGCTTGTCCGGACACGGCTTCCTGCTTGGCCCGCGCCTGGGTATTTTGCTGGCCAATAATTACTGCGGCCTCGACGACCCCATCGACATCAAGCGTTTCTCGCTCGATCGTTACAAAGATGGCGGCGAGCTGCTGTCCGAGCCTCTGTGCGTCTAAATTGCACTTGCGCTGATCAGCACAGTCAGAGCCGGAAGCCTTCGCTTCCGGCTCTTTTTGTTCCATTATATATTAGCGTCTTTTATTTTGCGCGCAAAAATGCTATACTATTATCCATAACGGCTGCGGCGCATACCCCGCCGCCCGCGGGAAAGCATCCGGCTCAGGGAGGTAGCTATGAGCGGCAAAGTTTTATTGATCGACGGTTCCAGCCTACTGCATCGCGCTTTTTACGCTTTGCCGCTGCTGTCCAATCAGCAGGGTCAGTACGTCAACGGCGTGCATGGCTTTATGATGATGCTCAACCGCCTGGTGGCGGAACGGCAGCCGCAGCATATCATCGTCTGCTTTGACAAAAGCCGCGTTACCTTCCGCAATCAGATCTACGCCGGGTACAAGGCGCAGCGCGCCGAAACGCCGCCCGAATTGCGCGGGCAATTCGAGACTTTGAAGCAGGTGCTGACGGCGGCGCATATCGACTGGCGGGAGCTGGACGGCTATGAGGCCGACGATCTGCTGGGCAGCTATGCGCGGCTGGCCGTGGCGGAGGGTCTGCAAACGGAGATATTCTCCGGTGATAAGGATATATTTCAGCTGATCAACAAACAGGTCACGGTATTCATGACGCGCAAGGGCATCAGCGAGATCGAAGCATGGGACGAAGCGCGTTTTATCGGGCATTACGGCTTCGCTCCGGCCAAGATGACCGATTTCAAGGGGTTGATGGGCGATGCTTCCGATAATATTCCCGGCGTGCCCGGCGTGGGCGAGAAAACGGCGCTCAAACTGATGGGCGAATTTGGCGATATCGACGGCGTATACGCTAATCTGATCAACGTCAGCGGCGATAAACTGCGGCAGAAGCTGCTGGAAAACAAGCAGTTGGCCTATATCTCCAAGCAGTTGGCGACTATTGACTGCGCCGTGCCGCTGCAACCCGACTGGGCGGCCTGCGTCTATGATCCCGCCGCCGATCTTGGCGAGCTGCGCGCGCTGTATAAGCAGCTGGGTCTGCGTCAGCTGCTGCGCGGCTTGAACAGCAACGAGCGGCCGTCGCTAACTCCCGCCGCCGTGAGCGCCGAAGAGGACGCGCCGTGGGGCGCGGAGGACGGCCCCGCCGCCAAAGCCGCTGATAAAACGCGCGCCGAAGCCAAAGCGGCCGGCGAAGCAGCGTCCGCCGTATGGCGGAACAGCGGCGAGCTGGAGACGCTGCTTACGGCCATCGAGGCCGAGCAAAGCTGCTCGCTGTACGCCGTCTGGCGCACGCCGGTGGTGGACGGCCAGCTCGAGTTTTTAGCCATCGGCTGTCCCGATCAGCCGCCATATGTGATAGATTTCAGCGACGAGGACGCCGAGCCGCGCTTGCAGCGCTGCAAACGGATGCTGGAGAATACGCGCATCGGCAAGATCACGGCGGCGGCCAAGGAGCTGCGGCTGCTGCTCAGGGCGCATGATATCGTCCTGGACGGCCTGCTGGACGACGTGCTGATCGCCGCCTATCTGCTGGACGCCAATGCCGGCGAGCCGCAACTGCTGCCGCTATTGCGGCAAAACGGCCTCGCTGCGGATATCGAGACGCAAGCGCCGGCCGCGCAGGCCGCCGCCTGTGTCAAGCTGCTGCCGCAGTTGGCGGCGCTGCTGGATACGCGCATCGACGCGGCGACGATGGGCAAGCTCTATCGCGAGCTGGAGCTGCCGCTGACGTTGGTGCTGGCCGATATGGAGGCCGAGGGCATACGCGTGCGCGAGGAGGGGCTGCTGCAAATGTCGGAGCTGCTGCAAAAGCAGGCCGAGCAGTATCAGCAGCAGATATACGCCATCGCCGGCCATGAGTTCAATCTCAATTCGCCCAAACAGCTGGGCGTGGTCTTATTCGAGGAGCTGGGCTTGCCGCCGGCCAAGAAGACCAAGACCGGCTATTCTACCGACGCGGAAGTGCTGGAGGCGCTGGCCTTGCAGCATCCGATCGCGCAGCAGCTGCTCGATTACCGTCTGGCGGCTAAGCTGCGCTCCACCTATACGGAGGGGCTGCGTTATCTGATCAACCCGCGCACCGGCAAGCTGCATACCAGCTTCAAGCAGATGATCGCCGCTACCGGCCGCCTGTCCTCGGCGGAGCCTAATTTGCAAAATATACCGGTGCGCCATCCGCTGGGACGCAAGATCCGCGAGGTATTTACCGCCGACGGCGAGGGTGATATGCTGCTGGCCATCGACTACAATCAGATCGAGCTGCGCGTGCTGGCGCATATTTCCGCCGACGAGGGCTTGATCGAGGCCTACCGCCGCGGCGAGGATATACATCTGCGCACCGCCTCCGAGGTGCTGGGCGTCAGTCCGGAGCAGATCACGCCGCTGCAAAGACGGCAGGCCAAGGCCGTCAATTTCGGTATCGTCTACGGCATCTCCGACTATGGGCTGTCGCGGGATATCGGGGTCAGCCGCAAGGAGGCCGCCGAGTACATCGCCCGTTATTTCGCCCGCTATCCCGGCGTGGCCGCCTATCAGCGTGAGGTGGTGGCCGCCGCGCGCCGCGACGGTTACGTGAGCACGCTGATCAAACGCCGCCGCGCCCTGCCGGAGCTGATCAGCACCAACTATAACCTGCGCAGCTTTGCCGAGCGCATGGCGATCAATACGCCGATACAAGGCACAGCCGCCGATATCATCAAGATCGCCATGCTTGACGTGGCGCGCGAGCTGAAGGCGCGCGGGCTGAGGACAAAGATGATATTGCAGGTGCATGACGAGCTGATCTTCAATATGCCGTCCGAGGAGGTCAAATCGGCGCCGCTGCTGCTCAAGGGGCTGATGGAAAAGGCGCTGCCGCTGAGCGTACCGCTGGTCGCCGAGGTCAAGATCGGCAAGGATTGGTATAATATGGTGAAGATCGACTGATGAGAAACGCCTACGCTCTTGGAATAAACTTTACGCGAGGTAATGATGCCGGAACTGCCGGAAATAGAAACCGTTAAACGCACGCTGTCGCCGCATCTGCTGGGGCGGCGCATCGAGGGCGTCGAGCTGCGGCGCGCGGAGGTGGTCAAACATCCCGACGCCGGACAGTTCGCCGCCGCCTTGCGCGGGGCGTACATACAGGAGCTGGCGCGGCGCGGCAAATATCTGCTGATACGCCTGCAAAACGGCGCGACGCTGGCCGTACATCTGCGCATGACCGGCCGCCTGCTATGCGTGGAGGCGGAGCGTCCGCTCAAAGCGCATACGCATCTGATCTTCCGCCTTGACGATGGGCGCGAATTGCGCTTTTCCGATACGCGGCGTTTCGGCGGGCTGTGGCTGCTGCAAGCCGGCGAGCGGGATGACTGCACCGGTATGCACAAGCTGGGAGTGGAGCCGTTCGACGCGGTCTTTGGCGCGGAGTATTTGCAGCAGCGACTGGGACGGCGTAATATCAGCGTTAAGCAGGGCATACTCGATCAGAGCGTGCTGGCCGGTCTGGGCAATATCTATGCCGACGAGGCTTGCTTTGCCGCGGCGCTACTGCCGCAAAAGTGCTGCCGCGAGCTGAGCGCCGGCGAATGGCAGGCGCTGGCGGCGGCGATACCGCCGATACTCGAGGCGGCCATTGCCAATAACGGCACGACTTTTTCCGATTATCTGGACGGCGAGGGGCGCGAGGGGCAGAATATGCCCTATCTGAACGTGTACGGACGCGGCGGCCAGCCCTGCCGTAATTGCGGCGCGGCGCTGGAAAAAACGCGCGTCGGCGGGCGCGGCACCGTCTATTGCCCGCATTGTCAGAAATAACCAGGGAGCGGCTCATGAGTATTATCGGCGTTACCGGCAATATCGGTTCCGGCAAATCATTGGCGGCGGCCTATTTGCAGCAATTCGGCGCGGCGCGTATCGACGCGGATATCATCGGCCATCAGCTATTGCGCAAAGGCGGCGCGGCCTATCAGCCGCTGCTGGAGCATTTCGGCGCGCGTATCTTAGCGGCGGATGGCGAGATCGACCGGCGCAAGCTGGCGGCCATCGTTTTTGCCGCCGACGGGCGCGAGCAGCTGCAGCGGCTGAACGACGTCACTCATCCGCTGATACGCCGGCAGATCCAGGCCGAGATCGCGGCGGCGCAGCGGGACGGCTATCCGCATATCGTGCTCGAGGCGGCGCTGCTGTTGCAGGCCGGCTGGCGGCGGCAGGTCGATCAGGTGTGGCTGATCGTAGCGCCGGAGGCGGAATTAGTGCGGCGGGTGATGCTGCGCGATAACGTTGACGAACAGACGGCGCGGGCGCGGCTGGAGCGGCAGCTCAGCGAGCGGCAAATGCGCGCGCTGGCCGACCGGGTTTTCTGCAATGACGGCAGCCCCGAGCAGCTCAGGGAGGCCTTGTATGCCGCGTACAGCGAGCTTGAACATAAGGAGAACAAAAATGGCTAAGAAAATGCGTAAACGCGGGGGAATACTGTTGGCGATAGGCATAGTGTTATTGCTGTTGTTCGCGGCGGCGGTGTGGCAGCGGCAGGCGATATTCGAATACTTCTTCCCCATCGACCATCAGCAGCAGATCGAGGCGGTCTGCGAGGAGTATAACGCCGTCTTTGGCGCGAATATCGACCCATGGCTGGTCGCGGCGATCATCCGCGAGGAGAGCGCGTATGACGCGGCCGCCACTTCCCATGCCGGAGCCTGCGGCCTGATGCAGCTGATGCCCGATACCGCCCAGTATATCATCGACGAGAGCGGGCTTGATATTACTGCGGAACAGGCGCTATGGCAGCCGGAATGGAATATAGCCTGCGGCGTATGGTATCTGTGCTATGTGGCGGAGAGCTATTTCGACGGCCGCATCTGGCCGGCGGTGGCCGCCTATAATGCCGGTCATAATAGGGTCGAGCAATGGCTGGAGGAGGGCACATGGGATGGCAGCGCCGAGAGCTACGCCGATATACCCTATAATGAAACGGCGCGCTACCTGCGGCAGGTGCGGCTCAGCTACGAGGTCTATCAATTCCTCTATGACAGGTAGCGGGCGCGGCAAAAAGAGGAAAACAGCCGCCAGCAGGGAATATATATAAGCCGAGAATAACGCCGAATGGATGTGAATTTATGCGTGATATGTATGACGATCTGGATAAGGTGACAGCCTATCGCTGCGACGAGGATCGCGCCTATTGCGCGGCCGAGCATCAGGAGATCGCGCGCGGCTTGACCACGGATATTTATTTTATCAAGACGATGCAGATACTCAGGCATATGGGCTTGGAAAAAACGCAGGTCACAGCCGAGATATTCGCCCGCCGTTCAGGCATTTTCGCCGGGCTGGCCGAGGCGATGAGCCTGCTCGCCGACAGCGAGGTCGAGATCTGGGCGCTGCCGGAGGGAAGCGCCTTTGAGAAAAAAGAGGTGCTGATGCGCATTTCCGGCCCCTATGAGCAGTTCGGTCTGTTTGAAACGCCGCTATTGGGCATTTTGGCCTCATCATCAGGCTGGGCTACCGCGGCGCATCAGATCATGGAGGCGGCCGGCGATTGCCCGGTCACCGTATTCGGCGCGCGTCACGTGCATCCGGCGGTAGCGCCGGTAATGGAGCGCGCGGCGATCATCGGCGGGGTCGACGGCGCGTCCTGCGTCCTCGGAGCCAAGCTGGCCGGTATGGAGCCGGTGGGCACCGCGCCCCATGCGCTGTTCCTGATCGCCGGCGATACGGTCAAGGCCGCCATCGCCTATGATGAATGTATGCCGGAGAATTCGGCGCGATTGATATTGATAGACACCTTCAAGGACGAGGCCGAGGAGAGCTTGCGCGTGGCCGAGGCGATGAAGGGACATTTGGCGGGCGTGCGGCTGGATACGCCCTCCGAGCGCGGCGGCGTCGGCGTGGAGCTGGTGCGCGAGGTGCGGGCGCGGCTGGATAGAGCCGGCTTCCCCGAGGTCAAGGTGTTCGTTTCCGGCGGCTTGACCCCGCAGCGGCTGATAGATTTGCGCGAGGCCGGTGCGCAGGCCTTCGGCGTTGGCTCCTATATTTCCGGCGCTTCGCCGATCGATATGACCATGGACCTCAAAGAGGTGGCGGGCGAGCCGGTAGCCAAGCGTGGCCGTATCCCCGGCATCATCGAGAACGATAAGCTGATCCGGCAGAAGTAGGCGGCCGGCCGGCAGGTCAACGTAGAATCAGCGCGCCAGACTAAAGCCGGCGCGCTTTTGCTTGCAGCGAGGCAGCCTGCCGCGGCTCGTGTCGGGAGACGATGATGAAAGAGAAACGAAAAAAGATGATATGTATAGTTGCAGCCGTGCTGCTCCTTGCTTTATGTATCGTCGCCTTATGGCCGGGGCTCGTTGTCAGACGCTACGAAGAATACAGCGGCAAGCTGCATGAGAGCGTCCGGCTGGCGGTTTTGGCCGACCTGCACAGCGGCTTTTATGGCGAGCGCCAGGAAAAGCTGCTGGCGGCCATTGCCGAGCAGTCGCCGGACGCTGTTTTGCTGGTGGGCGATATCGTGGATGACAAAAAGTCGAGAGACGGCGCGGAGCTGCTGATTTCCGCGCTTGGCGACGCATACCCCTGCTATTATGTGAGCGGCAATCATGAGGCGTGGAGCGAGGACGCGCAGGGGATCAAGGAGCTGCTCCGCGGCTATGGCGTCACGGTGCTGGAGGGCGATACGGAGCGGCTGTCCGTAAACGGGCAAGTCATCCTGATCGGCGGCGTTGACGATCCCGCCTGCTTTGACCAGCGCTACGCCTATGGCGATACGGACGGCTCGTGGGCGGAGCAGTATGCCGCCTGCGTGGCGGCGCAGGAGGAGCATATCTATTCCGTGCTGCTATCCCATCGTCCGGAGCTGACGGCGCAGTATAGCGACAGCGGCTTCGACCTGGTGCTGGCCGGTCATGCGCATGGCGGACAGGTGCGCATACCCGGTATCTTGAACGGGCTGCTCGCGCCCAATCAAGGCCTGTTCCCCCGCTATGCGGGCGGACGCTATCAGCTGGGCGGCACAACGCTCATCGTCAGTCGCGGACTTGCGCGCAACTGGATACCGCGCGTGTTTAACCGGCCGGAGCTGGTCATTGTTGATTTGCTGCCGCAGGTGAAATAAAACCGCCATCCGAAAGCGGAAGCCGTTCTCCCCTTGCTGAAGGGTAAAATGTTTGAATTTGCAGCCGCAGCATGATAAACTGAATTATGGCAAACGCGGACGAAGCTCCCGCTCGTGTCTGCTAAAGCTGTTTTTGCTGTGCGCTTTTTGATCAAACATACCACAAAGAAATACCCGCCAAAAAAATCGTGGCGGGTTTTTTTATGCCATTCGCAAACAAAAAGATATCAGCTGCAATGACGGTCATATAGAGTCAGGGGGAGCTCGAGGGGGCGGAGCCCCGCTCGAAGTAAAATACATCGCCGCCGCCCGCGCAGCGGGCAGGATTGGCCGCACAGCGGCAAATCCGCGGCGAAAGAAAGAGACCGGCATAAGCCGGTCTCTTTCTGGTGCGGTAGATGGGACTTCCCTGCGGGCCGGGTTCGCCGACTAAACGATGCCCGCCGGGCATCAGTCGACGAACCTTCAAGTCCCTCTGATCAAACATACCACAAAGAAATACCCGCCAAAAAGCGGGTATTTCTTTGTGGTGCGGTAGATGGGACTTCCCTGCGGGCCGGGTTCGCCGACTAAACGATGCCCGCCGGGCATCAGTCGACGAACCTTCAAGTCCCTCTGATCAAACATACCACATAAAAAACCCACCGAAAATCGTGGCGGGTTTTTTATGTGGTGCGGTAGATGGGACTTGAACCCATACGCCTTGCGACATACGCCCCTCAAACGTACCTGTCTGCCAATTCCAGCACTACCGCGTATAACCTTGCATACGTCTTGACGCGAAACATATTTTATCATAACATCGCCGTGTATGCAAGGTTATTTCAATAAATTTGCGTTTTTCAATGATTTGGGCGTCAGCATTTGATTATCGCCGGTGGCCAGCATCGGCGATACGTATTCGACCTTGGTAAAGCGCAGCTTCAAATACAGTCCCAGCGGTCCCTGACCGCCGTTATCCTCCCAGCCGGTCAGCATGATCTTATTCGCCAGCTCATAGAGGCGCAGATTTTTGCGCATAAAGGCGCGGTGTTCGCCGGGCACGTCGCCGACGCGCGTACCGTTGACATATACGCCGTATTCGTTCTTGGCTTCGAGCAGCGCGGCCAGCTCTTCTTCGCTGCGTTCGATAGCGTCGTCCGCCTCGACGGCGGTCACGCCGGGCGGGGTGTAGGCGCGTATCTCGACCGCGATATCGCCGGTGAATTCCTCGCTGCGCTCAAAGAAACGATGCAGGGCCGCCTGACGGTCGCCCTCCTCGTCGATGACGTCGGTCTTGGCTACATCGAAGGATAGCTGCAAATAATTGGGATCCCAGTCGGGATTGATGTTTTTAAAACTTTCGCGTATTCTTTTGATCCGGCGCTCATACCACAGGAACCAGACTATACACAAAGCCGCCAGCCCGCAGCAGATCCAGGCCGGCCGCCCGCCGGTCAGGTAAGCTCCGAGCAGCAGGGCTAATGCCAGATAAGCTCGCCAATAACGCATTTACAAACCTCCTTATCAATGCAGACACAGCCGCCGTATGCGTCAAGCATAGGCTAAAATTTATAATATCAAATTCCGCCGCTAAAGGCAAATCTTTTTCGCAATTTGCTTACTTTTTCTGCGTATGTTATAATTCTGTGTAAGTTGAATAATATATTTGTTCGTTAATGATCACAGTCAGGGAGGTAATGCTATGCCAGCGACAAGACAATATGATGAGATAGCTTATTATGACGGTCAATGGGGTAAACCCTCGGAAATGCGCATACCGCTGGAGGATCGCGGATATATTTTTGGCGAGGGCGTATACGAGGCTTTTAATGCGTTCAATCATGTGATCTGGGGTTTGGAGGAGCATTTAGATCGCCTGGAGTTTTCTCTGCAGTTCATGGATATGCCGCTGCCCTGTCCGCGCGCCGAGCTGACGGCGCTGCTGCAGCAGGCGGTCGATATGGTAAAGAGCAATCAGCAGATGCTGTATATGCAGCTGACGCGCGGTTATTCGCCGCGCCGGCACGCTTATCCCGACGTTGAACGTTCGACGCTGACCATCATTTCCCGCGATCATACCGAGAGCCCGTCTTATGTCGACAGCGGCGGCGCGGCCATCACCGTCGCCGACAAGCGCTGGCAGCATTGCAATATCAAGACGCTCAACCTGATCCCCAGCGCCATGGCAGCCAAGCAGGCCGAGCGCGCCGGCGTGTTCGCCTCGATCTTTCATCGCGACGGCGTTGTCACCGAGGCGCAGGCGCATAACGCTTTCATGGTCAGCGGCGTCGTCGTCTATACCGCGCCGTTGTCGGAGCTGATACTGCCGGGGATAACGCGCAAGCATATATTGCAGATCTGCGAGCAGCTGGGCATACCGTATAAAGAGGAATATTTTACCGTTGAGCAGATGTATAATGCCGACGAGGTATTTATTTCCTCCACCACCAAGTATCCGCTGCCGATACATGCCGTGGACGGTCATACCATCGGCGACGGCGCTACCGGCCCGATCACACGGCGTATCCATGCCGCTTATTTGGCGAATATCGAGGCGCTGTGCGGTAAGATCAGTTGATTAAGGCAAAAGTATTCGCTTAAATCGACAAATAAAAGAGGGTTTTTGTTTTGACTGGCGAAACAATACAGGCGGCATGGGGCTGCATTGGCGAGGGTCGTTTTGATTTCGGGTATATTTGAATACTGTCTGGACAACAGTATTCAGATTAGCCCCTGCCGCAGTAGAATTTATTGAGGTGTATATGGAAGCAAAACATGAAGGCGAGATGCTGATGGTATCCGTGGAACCGGCGGATATAGACCTGTTCAACAAGTTGATCGAGGGCTATGATAATATGGCGCTGGTGACCACGCTTGACGCTCGCTTGGGGCGTATCGCCTTATGGGTGTCCGCCCATGCGAAGAAGGATATGCTGGCGATATTAAAATGCCTGCCTATACCGGTAGCCATTGACGGGCAATGATTTTCCGTCAAAAGCAGCTCCTTGGAGCTGCTTTTTCTTTTGCGCGGAGCCGCGGTTTTTTATGTCCGCGATTGCTCCTTGACAGTTTGGGGCGAAGTGATATTATTAGTATTGAGCGGCCGGCTGCGGCAGGATCAGCTGCTCAGGTTGTTATGGAAGGAGATCAAGCTATGGGTAGCGAAAAATGTCCCGCCTGCGGCTCGCAGGCGATCGGCGAGGGCGCGTTTTCCGGATACGCAAATCTGTCGGTCAAGGGCAAAATGGCTTCATCCAAGGTCACCGCCTACGTATGCAGCGATTGCGGTCTGATCATCGCCATGTATGCGGATAAGCCGGAGAAATTCACGCCCCCAGAGGTATAGTAGCGGTATAGTCGGTATATATAGAAAAGAAGGCGTAATCATGATCATCAAAACCGAAGCGGAAGCGCAGGCGATGCAGGAGATCGGCCATATCTGCGCGCTGGTGCTGCGTAAAATGGGCGAGGCGCTGGAACCCGGCATTACTACGCTGGAGCTGGACGCTATCGGCGCGGCTCTGCTCAAGGCCGAGGGCGCGGTATCGGCGCCGATCAAGTGCTATGATTTTCCCGGGCATAATTGCATTAGCGTCAATGAGGTGGTGGCGCATGGCATACCCTCCGAGCGCGTGATCGCGGCCGGCGATATCGTCAATATCGACGTATCCGCTTGCAAGAACGGTTTTTTCTCTGATAACGGACGCAGTTTTGCCGTGCCGCCGGTCAAGAGCAGCACGCGCAAACTGCTCGATTGCTGCGAGCGAGCCTTGGCGCGCGCTATCAGCGTGGCCGTGGCGGGCGCGCCGCTCAACTGTCTGGGGCGCGAGGTGGAAAAGGAAGCGCGGCGGCATGGCTTCAAGACGATCAAGAACCTGTGCGGTCACGGCGTTGGCCATACGCTGCATGACGACCCGGACAGCATCTATAATTATTACGAGAAGCGCGATAAGCGTCTGCTCACGGCCGGCCTGGTGCTGGCTATCGAGCCGTTCATCTCCGCCGGCGAGGATTTCGTCGACGAGCTGGACGACGGCTGGACGCTGGTCACGCCCAGCCGCAGTCAGGTGGTGCAGTTTGAGCACACGGTGATGGTGCGGGAGGGCGAGGAGCCGCTGATACTTACCCCGCGCTGAGTTGGAGGGATATATGAAGGGTCTGCGAATATACTTGGTCACGGTGTTTGTGCTGACCTACGCGGCAGCTTTTTGGCTGATGTCGGCGGGCGGCGCCGCCAATCCCTATGCGCTGATGGTGTTTTCCGGCTTTATGCTGCTGCCGGCGCTGTCGGTGCTGATCACCAAGCTGATCACCCGCGAGGGTTGGCGCGATATCGGCTTTCGCCCGCGCTTTAGAGGACATATCCGTTATTATCTGATCGGCTGGTTTGGACCGACGCTGTTGATCGCGCTGGGCGGGCTGGCGTATTTCCTGATCTTCCCCGGGCAATTCGACGGCTCGATGACGCAAATCGTCGCCATCACGCAGCAACAACTGGCGGAGGCGGGCATGGCCGCCGCCGATGAGCGGACGGTGCGGCTGATGATGGCGGGGCAGCTGCTGCTGGGCTTGCTGGCCGCGCCGCTGCTCAATATCATCACCACCACCGGCGAGGAGCTGGGCTGGCGCGGTTATATGCTGCCCAAGCTGATCGAGCGTTACTCGCTGCGTGTGGCGCTGCTGCTCAACGGCCTGATCTGGGGCTTGTGGCATGCGCCGATGATCGCCATGGGGCATAATTACGGCCTTGGCTATGCCGGCGCGCCCTGGGGCGGTATCGCGGCGATGGTCGGGTTCTGCTTTTTCGCCGGCTGTCTGTTCGGCTATATCAGCGTCAGGACCGGCTCCTTTTGGCCGGCTTCGCTGGCGCATGGCAGCTTGAACGGTATGGCTGCCGGGGCGATGTATTTTTGCAATGACCCTGCGCCCAACCCCTTTATCGGGCCGTTGCCTACCGGCGTTATCGGCGGCTGCGGTTTTATCATCGCCGGCCTGCTGATCTTCTTTTTGTGGAAGCAGCCGCAGCAGCCGGCGGCGGCGGATCAACATATACGGCGGCGGGATGAGCTGCATCAGCGCAAGCTCGTCGCGCCGGTGATCATCACCGTGCTGGTGGTGCTGCAATGCACGGCGGCGGCGGTGATCTGGCTGTTTTCGCTGCCCACCGCGGTCAAGGCGATAGTCAGCGTCGGCGCGTTGGCGCTGGCGGCGCTGACCGTGTCGGTGCTGGTTTCAAGAATAAAAGAGATAAGGAGCGGAGAAGAAGATGATCTTAGTCAATACTGATTATATCACGGGACGCGAATTGGAAATGCTGGGTCTGGTGAAGGGCTCGACCATACAGACGAGGAATATCGGCAAGGATATCACCGCCGGTTTGAAAACGCTGGTCGGCGGCGAGCTCAAGGCTTATACGGAGATGATGAACGAGGCGCGCGCGCAGGCGACCAAGCGCATGGTGCAGGAGGCCGAGGCTCTCGGCGCGGACGCGGTGGTCAACGTGCGCTATGCGTCGGCGGCGGTGATGCAGGGCGCGGCGGAGGTCGTGGCCTACGGCACGGCGGTCAGGTTCAAATAGGAGGCGGTTTGCTCCGCGAAAAAAGACATGGGCTAAAGTTGCATCGTCTTTAGCCCATGTCTTTTTATAAGCGTGCGTGCGGGTCAGCGTCTGCCGGCCAGGCAGATCAGCTTGCCGATGGTGAAGCCAAGTATCGCCGCCAGCAGCGACAGCAGCGTTTTGAAGGTCACGCCCAGCACCGTCAGCTCCTCGGCTCCGGCCAGCCATAATGACAGGCCGGTGATGATCAGCGCCACCGCCAGCGAGGGAAATACGGTTCCGCCCCTGATCAGCAGCGTCATCAGCAGCGCCGCCGCGAACAGCGACAGCAGATAGATCAGCGTTGGCGTCAGCGGCGCGGCGTCGGCGATATCGGCGCGCGCGTTATAGGTGCTCCAGCTCCAGATCAGCGTCGAGGTGAAAATCAGCAGCAGCGACAGCAGCAGGCCGACGGTGATCAGCGGCACGATACGATAGCGGGAAAAGATGCTGCGCCTGGGCCGCTGCGCTTGAGGCCGCCGGACGGCCTTTTTCGCCGCCGCGGCGTTAGCGTTTTCTACCGCCGCTTTCTCCTTGCGCCGGCGTTTTTCCTGATCCGGCTCAGCGTCCGGCGCGGCGCCGGGCTCGATGATGCCGGCCGAGGGGCCGGGCGGCGGCTCGCTGAAGGCTATCTCCTGCTGATAGATATGGCGTTTGGTTTGTTTGTCGTCGTAGCTGGCGGGCATGATCTTCCTCGCGCTTCTTCGATAGCAATACGCATAGTAATACTTACTTGTATTTTCTGCATAAACGGTTTTTTTTCCTGCTATCTTGACTTTTATTCGCAAAAAGAGTATCATCACTCTATTGTATAAAGCGGGAGATACGATTATGGCCGGCAGGATACGCTGACAAAGCGCCCGCCAACATCGCCCGCGGTACATAAAATAAAACGAGGAGGACAAGTACCATGGCAAAGAACACCGCAATACCGTATAAGATCTACTTGAAAGAAGATGAGCTGCCGCGCGCTTGGTACAATGTCCGAGCCGATATGCGTACCGACCATCGCCCGCTGCTCAATCCTGCCACCCGGCAGCCGTTGACCGTTGCCGATCTGGAGCCGGTATTCTGCACCGAGCTGGCCAAGCAGGAGCTGAACACCCAGGATCGCTTCATCGAGATCCCCGAGGCGGTGCGCAATTTCTACAAGATGTACCGTCCGTCGCCGGTAGTGCGCGCCTACTGTCTGGAGCAGGCGCTGCATACCCCGGCGCATATCTATTACAAATACGAGGGCGGCAATACCTCGGGCAGCCACAAGCTCAATTCGGCGATCGCTCAGGCCTATTATGCCTCGCAGCAGGGTCTGCGCGGCGTGACCACCGAGACAGGCGCCGGACAATGGGGCACGGCTTTGTCGATGGCCTGCGGCTATTTCGGCCTCGACTGCCGCGTCTTTATGGTCAAGTGCTCGGCGCAGCAAAAGCCCTATCGCAAGGCGGTGATGGAGACGTATAACGCTACCATCGTGTCCTCGCCGTCAGACACCACCGCGGTGGGGCGCAAGATGCTCGCCGCCAATCCCGATAATACCGGCAGTCTTGGCACCGCTATTTCCGAGGCCGTGGAGCTGGCCGTCGCCAGCGAAGGCTACCGCTATGTGCTGGGCAGCGTGCTCG
Organism: Bacillota bacterium; assembly: GCA_030527285.1. Taxonomy (GTDB): domain Bacteria; phylum Bacillota; class Dehalobacteriia; order UBA4068; family UBA4068; genus JAUNBC01. The sequence goes on from JAUNBC010000011.1 coordinate 15,489, forward strand.
ATCAGGTGCTGCTGCATCAGTCGATCATCGGCCTTGAGGCCAAGGCGGCGCTGGACGCCTACGGCGTTCAGCCGGATATCGTCATCGGCTGCGCCGGCGGCGGTTCCAATCTCGGCGGCCTGATGGCTCCCTATATGGGCGACAGGCTGGCTGGTAAACCCGCGCCCTATTTCATCGCCGTCGAGCCGTCGTCCTGCCCCTCGCTGACGCGCGGCCGCTTCGCCTATGATTACTGCGATACCGGCCATGTAACGCCGCTGGCCAAGATGTATACGCTGGGCAGCGGTTATATCCCGTCCTCCAGTCATGCCGGCGGCCTGCGCTATCACGGCATGAGCCCGATACTCTCGCAGCTGTACCATGACGGCTATCTTGACGAGGCGCGCTCGGTCAGGCAGACCGAGGTGTTCGCGGCGGCGGAGCTGTTCGCCCGCGTCGAGGGCACGCTGGCCGCGCCCGAGTCCGCCCATGCTATACGCGTCGCCATCGACGAGGCGCTCAAATGCAAGGAGAGCGGCGAGGCCAAGACCATACTGTTCGGCCTTACCGGTACGGGCTACTTTGACATGGCCGCCTATATAGCCTACAACAGCGGCACGATGCAGGATCATGTGCCGGACGACGAGGAGTTGGCAAAAGGGTTTGCCACTATCCCCCAGGTGGAGTAGCGGCAGGCAAGCGTTACCGGCGTCACCGCGCCGCTAAACGGCCTATCACACGGTAAGCTACGGCATGACCTTATGGTCATGCCGTTTTTTGCCGCCGATTTTCGGCGGCGGGCTATTGGCATTTGGCATGGTTTATGCTATAATCAGTAGGCATGTTGAACCCGAACTCCGTCAGACGCCAGCGGGATGTTTAGAAGCGCCGACGCAGCCCGTCGCGGCGAGACGCCCGCTGGGCGTATCGTTTCGAGTTCAATGCGCCTATGCGGAGGCTAAACAGATGACAACTGATATCCATAGTTATCAACAGCGCGAGCAAAACAGCTTCAAGCTGCATTCTTCTTATCAGCCCACCGGCGATCAGCCGCAGGCCATCGAGAAGCTGATCGACGGCGTACAGCGCGGCGACCGGCATCAGGTGCTGCTCGGCGTTACCGGCTCGGGCAAGACCTTTACCATGGCCAACGTTATAGCCAAGCTCGACCGGCCGACGCTGGTGATCGCGCATAACAAGACGCTGGCCGCGCAATTATGCGGCGAGTTCAAGGAATTCTTTCCCGAAAACGCCGTCGAATACTTCGTCAGCTATTATGATTACTATCAGCCGGAGGCTTATATCGCGGCCACCGATACCTATATCGCCAAGGACAGCGCCATCAATGAGGAGATCGACAAGATGCGCCATGCCGCCACCTCGTCGCTGCTGACGCGCCGCGACGTGCTGATCGTGGCCTCGGTCTCGGCGATATACGGCCTCGGCGACCCGGCGGATTACCTTGACCTGTCGCTGGTGCTGTGGCAGGGGCAAACGATAGACCGCGAGCAGATACTGCGGCAACTGGTGAATATGCAATACAGCCGCAATGAGATGGACTTTCACCGCGGCACTTTCCGCGTACACGGCGAGGTGGTGGAGGTATTTCCCGCCGGTTCGGAGGGACGGGCGCTGCGTATCGAGATGTTCGGCGACGAGATCGAGCGGCTGAGCGAGATCGACACCCTGAGCGGCGAGGTCACGGAGGGCTTGCGGCGGCTGACGGTGTTCCCGGCCAATCATTATGTGACCAAGGCGGAGAAAATGCAGGCGGCGCTGGCGGCGATACGCGAGGAGTTAGCGGAGCGGCTGGACTATTTCCGCCGCGAGGGCAAGCTGCTGGAGGCGCAGCTATTGGAGCGGCGCACCAACTTTGATCTGGAGATGCTGGAGGAGCTGGGGCATTGCAGCGGCATCGAGAACTATTCGCGGCATCTGACCGGCCGCCGCGCCGGCGAGCCGCCCTATACTTTGATCGACTATTTTCCCGATGATTTTCTGGTGATGATCGACGAATCGCATGTGACGCTGCCGCAATTACGCGGCATGTACGAGGGCGACCGCAGCCGCAAAAACGAGCTGATCAAGTACGGCTTCCGCCTGCCTTCGGCGCTGGATAACCGCCCGCTGACCTTCAGCGAATGGGAGAGCCGCGCCGGCCAGGCCATCTACGTCTCGGCCACGCCCGGCCCCTATGAGTTAGAGCGGAAGCAGCAGCTGGTGGAGCAGGTAGTGCGTCCCACCGGCCTGCTCGACCCGCAGATCGAGGTACGCCCGATCAAGGGGCAGATCGACGACCTGCTGCATGAGATACGCCTGCGCGCCGAAAAGCGGCAGCGCGTGCTGGTGACTACGCTGACCAAGCGCATGGCCGAGGATCTGACCGATTTTCTGCGCGAGGCGGGCGTGCGCGTCAAATACCTGCATTCCGACGTCAAGACCCTGGAGCGCATGGCGATCATCCGCGAATTGCGTCTGGGCGAATTCGACGTGCTGGTGGGCATCAATCTGCTGCGCGAGGGGCTGGATCTGCCCGAGGTGACGCTGGTGGCGATACTCGACGCGGATAAAGAGGGCTTTCTCCGTTCCGAGCGCTCGCTGATCCAGACCATCGGCCGCGCCGCGCGCAACGTCGAGGGGCGCGTCATCATGTACGCCGATAAATATACTGACAGCATGAACGCGGCTATCGGCGAGACCGAGCGCCGCCGCGCCAAACAGCAGGCGTATAATCAGCAGCATGGCGTGATACCGCGCACCATTGTCAAGAACGTGCGCGAGCTGCTGGCCTTCGGCGGCGGCGAGGACGATAAGCGCGGCCGCGATAAGCGGCAGCTGGCGAATATGAGCCGCAGCGAGCGGCAGAAGATGCTGCGCAGTCTGGAGAAGGAAATGAGCGAAGCGGCGCGGAGGCTGGATTTCGAGGAGGCGGCGCTGCTGCGCGACGCTATCTATGAGATCCGCTCTGAGGAGGATAAATAAGTGGAGCAGCAAGTTGCGCCCGTAACGGAAAGCGTGACGGAAGCGCAGGCTATGGACGCGCCGGAGCAAGACGCGCCGCGCAAGGATAGCGGCTGGAAGCGCAAGGCGGCGATCTTTCTCAGCTCGCAGCTGATAACGCTGACCGGCTCGCTGGTGGTAGCCTATGCGGTGATCTGGTATATCACGCTCGAAACCAGCTCCGGCACGATGATGATGATATCGGTGCTGTGCAGCTGCCTGCCGCAGGTGCTGGTGATGCCGGTAGCCGGAGTATGGGCGGATCGCTATAACCGCAAGCTGCTGATCATCGCCGCCGATCTGTTCATCGCCGCCGCCACCCTGATCTTAGCCGTACTGTGGCTGAGCGGCTATCAGCAGCTGTGGTTCGTATTTGCGGTCATGTGCGTGCGCTCGCTGGCCGGCGGCATACAGTCGCCGGCGGTCAATGCGCTGATACCGCAGATCGTGCCCACCGAGCAGCTGACGCGCATCAATGCGCTGTTCGTCACCATCAACAATTTGCTGACCCTGCTGGCTCCGGCCTTGGGCGGGGTGCTGCTGGCGGTCACCGGCTTCGCTTCGGCGCTGTTCTTCGACGTCGGCACCGCCGTGATCGGCGTGGGCGTGCTATGTCTGCTGCATGTCGAGCGTCCGCTCAAACCCGAGGGCGCGGCGCAGGGCTCGCTGTGGGCGGAGGCGCGCGAGGGCCTGTCCTATATCCGCGGCACCGATTGGCTGCGTATGCTGCTGCTGTTCTATGCGGTCGGCTTCTTCCTGGTCACGCCTGCCAGTTCGCTGACGCCGATCTTTATCGAGCGCGAGTTCGGCCCCGAGGTGTGGCGCTTATCCGCCAATGAGATCGTCTGGTCGCTGGGCGCGGTGATCGGCGGCGTGGCGGTGGCCTCTTGGGGCGGCTTCCGCAACCGCCTGCTGTCGATGGCGGTCGCCTGTCTGGCATTCGGCGTGACCTTCGTGCTGATGGGCGCGGCGGCGAGCTTCTGGTTCTATCTGTTGATGATGGGTATAGCCGGCCTGTTCCTGCCGCTGTTCTCCACGGCGGAGATGACGCTGATACAGGAAAAGACCGACGAGCAGATGATGGGGCGGGTGTTCTCGGTGATCAATTTAGTGGCGGTGCTGGCGATGCCGCTGGCGATGCTGATCTTCGGCCCGCTGGCCGACGTTATCGACATCCGCTATATACTGTACGGCAGCGGCGGCCTGCTGGCGCTGCTATCCTTCGCCATGATCTTCAATAAGCGGGTGCTGGCCTTAGACGCTGACGGCCGCCCCGATATGCCCAAGATAAAGCCTAAAGCAAGCGATAACATCACGGAATAGGAGCGAACAATGTCACAGGATCATATCATCGTCAAGGGCGCGCGTCAGCACAATCTTAAGAATATCGACGTTACCATCCCCCGCGATAAATTAGTAGTTATCACCGGCCTTTCCGGCTCCGGCAAGAGCAGCCTGGCCTTCGATACCATCTTTGCCGAGGGGCAGCGCCGCTATGTGGAGTCGCTGTCGTCCTATGCGCGGCAATTCCTCGGGCAAATGGAAAAGCCGGACGTCGACCAGATCGACGGCCTGTCGCCCGCCATCTCTATCGACCAGAAGTCGACCAACCGCAACCCGCGCTCTACCGTCGGCACGGTCACCGAGATACACGACTATCTGCGCCTGCTGTATGCGCGCGCCGGCCGTCCACATTGTCCCAAATGCGGCAAGCCGATCAGCCGTCAATCGGTGGATCAGATGATCGACAGCCTGCGCGAATATCCCGAGGGCAGCCGCATGACGCTGCTGGCGCCGCTGGCGCGCGGACGCAAGGGCGAATATCAGAAGATACTGGCCGAGGCCAAGGCCGGCGGCTTTGTGCGCGTTCGCGTGGACGGCGAATTGCGCGAGCTGGCCGAGGAGATCAAGCTGAATAAGCAGGTCAAGCATAATATCGAGCTGGTCATCGACCGCCTGATCCTGCGCGAGGGCGTGGACAAGCGCCTTGCCGATTCTCTGGAGCTGACCTTGAGCAAGGGCGGCGGCTTGGCGCAGATCGACCTGGTCAAGCCGGATGGCGGCGGCGAGGAATTGCTGTTCTCGCAGAATTTTGCCTGTCCCGATTGCGGTATCAGCATCGGCGAGATCTCGCCGCGCATGTTCTCCTTCAACAATCCTTACGGCGCTTGTCCGGCCTGCTCGGGTCTGGGTTTCTCGCAGCATATCGACGAGGCGCTGATGATCAACGACCCCGAGCTGACGCTGCGCGAGGGCGGCCTTTATCCCACGCTCAACAATAATCAGGGCTGGTATTTCCGCCATTTGACGGCCATAGCCGAGGCGCATGGCTTCTCGCTGGACGTGCCGGTCAAGGATCTGCCGCGCTGGGTGTTGGACGAGATCTTTTACGGCTGCGGCAAGGAGACCTTCCCCATCACCTATACCGAGCCGGGCAGCAAGCATCCGCGCACTTGGATGCATCATTGGGAGGGTCTGGTCGGCAATTTCGAGCGCCGCTACCGCGAGACCTCCTCCGAATTTATCAAGAGCGATTTCGAGCGCTATATGACGGTCAAGGAATGCGATACCTGTCATGGCGCGCGGCTCAAGCCGGAGAGCTTGGCGGTGACTGTCGGCGAGCTGAATATACACCAATTGAGCCAAATGACGATCAGGCAGGCGCGCAGCTTTTTGTCGGAGCTGCGGCTGACCGAGCGCGAGAGCATGATCGCCGCGCCGATACTCAAGGAGATCGCGGCGCGCTTGGACTTCCTTGTGGACGTGGGACTCGATTATCTGACCTTGAGCCGCAGCGCCGGCAGCCTGTCGGGCGGCGAGGCGCAGCGCATTCGCCTGGCCACGCAGATCGGCTCGCACCTGATGGGAGTGCTGTATATCCTGGACGAACCGTCGATCGGTTTGCATCAGCGCGATAATGCGCGGCTGATCGAGGCGCTCAAGCATTTGCGCGACCTGGGCAATACGGTGCTGGTGGTCGAGCATGACGAGGAGATGATGCAGGCCGCCGATTATATCATCGACGTCGGCCCGCGCGCCGGCGAGCAGGGCGGCGAAGTCGTGGCCGCCGGTACGCTGGAGCAGATCATCGCCGCGCCGCAGTCGATCACCGGCCAATACCTGTGCGGGGCGAAAAAGATCGAGCTGCCGGCGCAGCGCCGCCTGCATGATGGGCGCAAGCTGGTGATACGCGGCGCGGCGGCCAACAATCTGCGCCATATCGACGTCGAGCTGCCGCTGGGGCTGTTCGTTTGCGTCAGCGGTGTGTCCGGCTCGGGCAAGAGCTCGCTGATCAATGAGATATTATACAAGGTTTGCGCGCGCCAGCTCAATCGCGCCCATACCGTCGCCGGCCCGCATGACGGTATAGACGGCTTGGAGCAGCTGGAAAAAGTGGTGATGATCGACCAATCGCCGATCGGCCGTATGCCCAGCTCCAACCCCGCCACCTATACCGGTATGTTCAACCATATCCGCGAGCTGTACGCGATGACCCCCGACGCCAAGGAGCGCGGCTATAAGCCGGGGCGCTTCAGCTTCAACGTCAAGGGCGGCCGCTGCGAGGCCTGTCAGGGCAATGGCGTTTTGTGCATCGAGATGCATTTTTTGCCCGACGTCTACGTGCCCTGCGAGGTATGCAAGGGCAAGCGTTATAATCGCGAGACTTTAGAGGTGCGCTACAAGGACAAGAATATCGCCGACGTTCTCGATATGACGGTGGACGAGGCGCTGCCCTTTTTCACCAATATCGCCAAGGTCAAGCGCAAGCTGCAAACCTTGCAGGACGTGGGGCTGGGCTATATCAAGCTCGGTCAGCCCGCGCCGACCTTGAGCGGCGGCGAGGCGCAGCGGATCAAGCTGGCCACCGAGCTGTCGCGCCGCTCCAACGGGCGCACGCTGTATATATTAGACGAGCCGACTACCGGACTGCACAGCGACGATATCAACAAGCTGCTGGAGGTGCTGAACCGGCTGGTGGACGGCGGCGATACGGTAGTGGTGATCGAGCATAATCTGCAGGTGCTGAAAACCGCCGACCATATCATCGACCTCGGCCCCGAGGGCGGCTCCGGCGGCGGCAGGCTGATCGCCAGCGGTACGCCCGAGCAGGTGGCCAGGAATAAAAAGAGCTATACCGGGCAGTTTTTGCGCGCCTTGTTCGACAAGGAACGCGGTTAAGCGGCGGAGGCGGCGGCGATGAATGACAAGATCGCGGAAAAACTGAAAAAGCTGCCTGCCCAGCCCGGCTGCTATCTGATGAAGGACGCCGCCGGTACGGTGATCTATGTCGGCAAGGCGGTCAATCTGCGCCATCGCGTGCGCTCCTATTTTACCGGCAGCCATGACGGCAAGACCGAGCTGCTGGTCGCCAATATCGACGACCTGGAGACGATAGTAGTCGATTCGGAGGCCGAGGCGTTGATTTTGGAGTCCAATCTGATCAAGGAATACCTGCCGCATTACAATATACTGATGCGCGACGACAAGCATTATCCGTATCTGCGGCTGACTTTGGACGAGCAATATCCGCGCCTGCTGGTGGCGCGCCGCGCCAAGAACGACGGCAGCAAATACTTCGGCCCTTATCCCGACGTGCATGCGATGCGGCTGGGGCTGGGCTTTATCCGCGACTCCTTCCCGCTGCGCTCCTGCTCCGGCAAGAGCTGGCGCGCCGGACAACGCGCCTGCCTGAACGCGCATATCGGCCGCTGCCTAGCTCCCTGCGAGGGGCGGGTCAGCGCCGAGCAATACCGCGCCGTGGTCGACGAGGTGCAGATGTTCCTCAGCGGCAAGACCAAGGAGCTGCTCAAGCGGCAGCGGCAGTTGATGGACGAGGCGGCGGCGGAATTGCGCTTTGAGCAGGCGGCCAGGCATCGCGATATCATCAACGGCCTGACGCAGATACAGATGCGCCAGCAGCTCGACGTTGGCGAGCGCGCCGGGCATTATGACGTGGCGGCGGTGGCGGTGGCCGAGGGTCAGGCGGTGGCGCAGGTGTTTTTTGTGCGCGGCGGCAAGGTCATCGGCAATCAGCATCAGTTTTTTGCCAATGCCGGCAGCGGCGATCCGGCGGCGCTGATGCAGAGCTTTTTCCTCGATTATTACGCCGGCGGCGATATGCTGCCGCCGCATATCTATGTCAATGCGCTGCCCGAGGATAAACAGCCGCTGGAGCAATTGTTGGCTGCCAGCTGCGGCCATAAGCCGCAGATCAGCAAGCCGCAGGCCGGCGACAAGCGGCGGCTGCTGCGTCTGGCTGAGGAGAACGCCAAGCTGCTGCTGAGCAATCAGCTCAATTCGGAGCAGCGGCGCGAGCAGCGCAATGCCGAGGCGCTGGAGCGTTTGCGCACGCTGCTGCAGCTGCCGCGCACGCCGCAGCGCATCGAGTGCTACGACATCAGCCATATCCAGGGCGCGCATATGGTCGGCTCGATGGCGGTGGCGCTGGGCGGCGAGATCGCTCCCCGGCACGGGCGCAAATTCAAGATCAAAACGCTCGACCACAGCGATGATTTCGCGGCCTTGGCCGAGGTATTGGAGCGGCGCTGGCGGCGGGGACGCGAGGAGCGCGAGCAGGGCAAAACGCCGCTCGATTTTGGCAACTGGCCGGAGCTGCTGCTGATCGACGGCGGCAAGGGGCAGCTGTCGGCGGTGCGGGAGCGTCTGGACGAGCTGGGGGCGGGGCAGGTCAATATCATCGCGCTGGCCAAGGAGAACGAGGAGATCTATACCGACGCACACGGCGAACCGCTGCTGCTGCCGCGAGAGGATGCGGCGCTGCAATTATTGCAGCGCCTGCGCGACGAGGCGCATCGTATGGCCGTCACCTATCACCGGCAGCTGCGCGGCAAGGGGCAGCTGCATTCCGAGCTGGACGATATCGAGGGCGTGGGGCCGGTGAGGAGGCAGGCGCTGCTGCGCAGCTTCGGCTCGCTGAAGAATATCCGCGCCGCGTCGCTTGAGGAATTGGCCGCCGCGCCCAAGATGAACAAGGCGGCGGCGCTGAAGCTGTACGCGGCGCTGCATCCGCAGCAAGCCGGTACGGGAGAAAGCAAGGGCGAGGAGGAATGAGCATGAGCGAGCAAAACGGCAAGGATCGGGTCAAAGGCGGCGGCGAGACGGCCGTCAGCGCCCGCCCGATACTGATCATCACCGGCATGAGCGGCGCGGGTAAAACGCATACCATCGCCACCTTGGAGGATCTGGGCTATTTCTGCGTCGATAATCTGCCGCCGCAGCTGTTCGGAAAATTTATCGAGGGCGTCGGCCTCAATACCGATAAGCTGCCCAAGACGGCGATCGTCGCCGATATACGCGGCGGCGCGGACGTGTTCCCGGCGGTGATCGAGGCCTTGCGCGAGCTCAAGGTGCAGGGCGTGAATTATGAGGTGGTATTCCTTGAGGCTTCGGACGAGGTGCTGGTCAGCCGCTATAAGGAGACGCGCCGCCCGCATCCGCTGGCGCATGACGGGCAGGACGTGCTGGCCTCGATACGCGAGGAGCGGCGGCTGCTGACCGAGCTGCGCGGCATGGCCGATATCATCATCGACACCACCGAGCTGGTCAATCAGTATTTGACCCGCCATTTGAACATCCTGTTCGGCGGCGCGGAGAATGCCGGCTTTTCCGTGACCGTTACCTCCTTTGGCTATAAATACGGCCTGCCCATTGACGCGGATCTGGTAGTGGACGTGCGTTTTTTGCCCAATCCCTATTATATCCCCACGCTCAAGCCGCTGACCGGCCTGGACAAAGAGGTGCGCGATTTTGTGCTGCGCAACCAGATCACCGTGGAGTTCCTGCGCTATTATGTGCGGCTGATCCGCTTTTTGCTGCCGCATTACCGTCACGAGGGCAAGAAGCATATCGCCGTCACCATCGGCTGCACCGGCGGCCGTCACCGCTCGGTGGCGATAGCGGAGGCGCTGGCCAAGCGTCTGCGCCATGACGGCTATGCGACGGCGGTGGTGCATCGGGATATAGAGCGCGCTAACCAGAAGCAGAAGGAACAATAACCGGCGCATGGGGTTGCGCGCGAGGCAGAAAGAGGATAGACTATGAGCTTTTCATCCGGCGTAAAAGAGGATCTGGCGCGTATCATGTCCAGCAAAGCCTGCTGCCGCCGCGCCGAATTCGCCGCCTTTTTCCTTAGCTGCGGCAATATCCATATCGGCGCCAAGCACAGCGTGTCGCTGTCCATGGACGCGACGCTGGCCGTGGTCAGCCGCAAAATGTTCACGTTGGCCAGGGATTTCGGCCTCAAGCGGGAGATCGTCATGCACCGCAACAGCCGCCTGCAAAAGAATCAGGTGTTCTCGCTGCTGATACCGGCGCAGCCGGCGGTGGGCGGGCTGCTGCGCGAGCTGGGTATGCTCGATGAGGACGATACCTGGCAGCTTAGCTTTCCCCGCCGCTTGCGTCAGGATTTCCTTGCCGGCGAATGCTGCCGCCGCGCCTATTTGCGCGGCGCCTTCCTCGCCGCCGGTTCGCTGACCGATCCCGGGGGCAGCTATCATCTCGAATTCGCCGCCCATGAGCCGGCGCAGGCCGAACTGATAAAGGAGCTGCTGGCCGGCTTTGACATATCGGCCAAGATCACCCGCCGCAAGGAGCAGCCGCTGGTCTATTTGAAGGGCGCGGAACAGATCAGCCTGCTGCTGACCGTGCTCGGCTCTCATCGCGCTTTGCTTGAATTTGAGAATACGCGTATCGAAAAGGAAGTGCGTAATCGCGTCAACCGGCAGGTCAACTGCGATAACGCCAATATGGATAAGGCTATCGCTTCGGGGATGCGGCAGGCCGACGATATACGCTATATCGCCGCGCAGCTGGGGCTGGAAAAGCTGCCGCGCACGCTGCGCGAGGCCGCCTCATGGCGCTTGGAAAGCCCGGAGGCGTCGTTGAGCGAGCTGGCGGAGACTACCGGCCTCGGCCGTTCGGCGCTCAATCACCGGCTGCGGCGGCTCGGCGAGATCGCCGATAATATACGCAGCTTCGGCGTGCGCAATTGGAATATCAGGTGAACAGGGTGGAGCTATGGGTAATGATCTGCTATTAAAACAGGAGCAAAAGCAAATATTGTCGCCGGCGCTGATCCAGTCGCTGAAGCTGCTGCTGCTGCCGAGCATGGAGTTTGCCGCCTATCTTGAGGAGCAGCTGACCGAAAACCCGGTGCTGGAGCTGGAGGAGGACGCGGTCGAGCCGCCGCGCGCCGGCGCGGAGCAGGCCGAGCCTTACCGGCTGTTGTCCACGGCCGCGGGCTGGACGGAGCATGAGAGCTGGGATGGCGGCGGTTATTATGGCGGCGACGATACGGATGATGCGCCGCTGCCACAGTTCGGCGTTACGCATCAGCATAACTCCCTGCAGCAAATGCTGCTGCTGCAATTGGCGATGAGCGGCTGCGACGAGCAAACGGCGCAAGCGGCGCGCGCGATCATCGCCGCGCTGGACGACGACGGCTATCTGCGCCTGTCCACGGCGGAGCTGGCCGCCTATTCCGGCAGGCCGGAGACGCTGTTCAAGCAGGCATTGACATTGGTGCAGGGCTTGGAGCCGGCGGGCGTGGCGGCGCGCGATCTGGCGGAGTGTATGCTGCTGCAGCTGGACAAAAACGCCGCCGATTATCCGCTGTACGCGGCGATCATCAACGGGCATCTCACCGAGCTGGCGACCGATAAGCGCAAACAGGTGGCGCGGCAGATCGGCGTCAGCGAGGATAAGGTGGCGGCGGCCTTCGCTTATCTGCGCGGCCTCGACCCGCATCCGGCGGCTTATGGCGGCGACGATACGCAGGTACAGTACATCATCCCTGATATCGTGGTGCGCAAAGCCGAGGGCGGGTATCAGGTGTTTCTCAATGACAAATACCACCCGCGCCTGCGCATCAGCTCTTATTACCGCGATTTGAGCGGCGACGCGCTCAACAGCAACGAGGTCAAGGAGTATATACAGCAGCGCATCAATGCGGCGGCGATGCTGCTGCGCAATATCGAGCGGCGGCATCAGACCATTTACAAGCTGGCCTGCATCGTCGTCGATAAGCAGCGCGGCTTTCTCGATCACGGCCTGGAGCAATTGCAGCCGCTGACCCTGCGCGAGGTAGCCGAGCTGGCGGAGCTGCATGAGTCCACGGTGTCGCGCGCCATTTGCGGCAAATATATCGAAACGCCGCGCGGCGTATATCCATGGAAATTCTTCTTTCCCCGCGCTTATACCAGCGATGAGGGCGATTCGGTATCCGCGGTATGGGTGAAGTCATTGATCTCCGAGCTGATCGCCGGCGAGGATAAGCGGCGGCCGCTGTCCGACCGCCAGATCGAGGAGAAGCTGGCGGAGCGCGGGGTCAGCGTGGCCCGACGCACCGTGGCCAAATATCGCGGGTCGATGAATATACCCAAGCAGTCGTACCGCCGCCGCGGTTAACGCGCCGGGGCAGGCGAGTTTTCAGAGAGCTTTTCGCCGTTGCGGCAGCGAGTCTGCCGGCGTTTATTGTGCGAATAATTAAACTTCCGCCGTAAACAGGATTTTATACGTTTGCATAGAATGTCACTTAATAGTAGTAACTGTGTTTTTCTTTCCAACAAATGAATAAAATTTGATCGTTCAGGAGGGTTTCATTATGGTGTTAAGAGTAGCGATTAACGGTTTTGGGCGTATTGGGCGTCCTTTTTTTCGCATTGCCTTTGGCAATCCCGATATCGAGATCGTGGCGTTAAACGGCCGCACCAATCCTAAATCATTCGCGCATCTGCTCAAATACGACTCCACGCACGGCAGATACGACAAGGAAGTCAGCTATGACGACGAGCATATCATAGTCGAGGGCAAGAAGATCAAGGTCTTGGCCTGCGCCAAGCCCGAGGATTGCCCGTGGAAGGAGCTGGGCGTGGATATCGTGCTCGAAAGCACCGGCGTATTCAAGAAATACGATCAGGCCTACGGGCATATCAAAGCCGGCGCCAAAAAGGTGATCCTGAGCTCCCCCGGCGAGAACGAGGATCTGACCGTGGTCTACGGCGTCAATCATACCGAGTACGACCCGGCCAAGCATAGCGTCATCTCCAACGCCTCCTGCACCACTACCGGCCTGGCGCCGGTGGTCAAGGTGATACAGGAGGAATTCGGCATCGTCAAGGGCTTGATGACTACCGTACATTCCTACACCAACGATCAGCAGATACTCGATAAATCGCATAAGGATTTCCGCCGCGCCCGTTCGGCGGCGGTGTCGATCATCCCCACCACCACCGGCGCGGCCAAGGCCGTGGCCAAGGTGATACCGGCGATGAAGGGCAAGCTCAACGGCTTTGCGCTGCGCGTGCCCACGCCCAACGTTTCGCTGATCGACTTAGTGGTGGAGCTGGAGAAGCCGGCTGCCGCCGAGGAGATCAACGCCGTGCTCAAGGCCGCGTCCGAAGGCCATATGAAGGGCATCGTCGGTTATTCCGAGGAGCCGCTGGTATCCATCGACTATTGCGGCGAGCAGATCTCCGGCGTGGTCGACGCTTTATCGACAATGGTGATCGGCGATAATTTGGCCAAGGTCATTATCTGGTACGATAACGAATGGGGTTATAGCTGCCGTATCCTCGATATGATCATGTATATGGGAGAGAGACTGTAATGGGATATTTAGAGAAGCGCTCGATACGCGATATTGACGCTCGCGGCAAGCGGGTGATCGTGCGCGTGGATTTTAACGTGCCGGTCAAGGACGGCAAGGTCAAGGATACCGCGCGCATCACCGCGGCGCTGCCGACGATACGCTTTTTGCTCGAGCAGGGCGCGGCGGTGATATTGATGTCGCATCTGGGCCGTCCCGACGGCAAGCCCGATCTCAAATATACGCTGCGTCCGGTCGCTGAAAAGTTGGCGGAGCTGATCGGTCAGCCGGTAGCCTTTGCCGCGGATTGCGTGGGCGCGGCGGCGGAGCAGGCGGCGGCGGCTCTGCATGACGGCGAATTGCTGCTGTTGGAGAATTTGCGCTTCCATGCCGAGGAGGAGGCCAATGATCCGGCCTTTGCCAGGCAGCTGGCGGCGCTGGCCGATATTTACGTCAATGACGCTTTCGGCACGGCGCACCGCGCCCATGCCTCCACCGAGGGCATCGGCCATATCGTGCCGGCGGTGGCGGGCTTCCTCATCGAGAAGGAGATACGCTCGCTGGGCATGGCGCTGGCCGATCCCGATTCGCCGTTTGTGGCGATCATCGGCGGGGCGAAGGTCTCCGATAAGATATTAGTGATAGAAAACCTGCTCAAGAAGGTGGACAAGCTGCTGCTGGGCGGCGGCATGGCCAATACTTTCCTGGCGGCGCAGGGGCATGATATGCAGGCCTCGCTGGTCGAGGAGCCGAAGTTGGAATGGGCCAGGGAATTCCTCGCCACCGATATCGCCAAGCAAAAGCTGCTGTTACCGGCGGACGTGGTGGCGGCCTCCGCTTTTGCCGCCGACGCCGACTACGCCACCTGCAATGTCGATAATATACCGGCCGGCTGGCAGGCGCTGGATATCGGCCCCAAATCGCTGAAGCTGTTCGCGACGGAGATCACGGCGGCCAGGACGATACTATGGAACGGGCCGGTGGGCGTGTTCGAGATGGAGCCTTTCGCCATCGGCACCACGAGCATCGCGCGCAAGGTGGCGGAATCAGCCGCCTTCAGCATCATCGGCGGCGGTGATTCGGTGGCTGCCGTACATAAGGCCGGAGTGGAGGATCTGATCGACCATATCAGCACCGGCGGCGGCGCGTCGCTGAACTTCCTTGAGGGCAAGACGCTGCCCGGCATCGCTGTGCTGGCGGATAAATAGCTTGAGGCTTTGGCGGACTGATGATTCAGCCCGCCAAAGGTATTGAAAGGAGTAATACCGATGGACGAAAGCCCGCGGCGCAAGGTGTTTGCCGCAAACTGGAAAATGCATAAGACGGCGGCCGAGGCGCGCGAGTATATCGAAGATTTATGCCCGCTGGTCGCCGGATCCGCGGCGGAGATCGTTGTTTTTCCCGGCGCTTTGAGCGTGCCGGCGGTAGCGGAGGCGGCGCGCGGCAGCAATATTTGCGTCGGCTTGCAGAATATCTGCTGGGCGGGCGAGGGCGCTTATACCGGCGAGATCTCGGCCGCGCAGGCGGCCGCTGCCGGCGTGCAGTACGTGATCTGCGGGCATAGCGAGCGCCGCCATATCTTTGACGAGAGCGGCGAGTTAGTGACGCGCAAGGCGCGCGCCGCCCAGTCCGGCGGGTTGATACCGCTGATCTGCGTTGGCGAGACCGCCGACGAGCGCCGGCTGGAGGAAACGGAGGACGTGCTGCGCAGCGATATTTTCTCCTCGCTGGCGGCCTTGGAGCCGGACGGGGATATCATCATCGCCTATGAGCCGGTATGGGCTATCGGCACCGGTCAAAACGCCACCGCCGACGACGCGGAGCGGGAGATAGCCTTCATTCGTGCGTTGGTCGCCGAACAATGGGACGCAGACTTCGCCGCCGAGATCCGTATACTGTACGGCGGCTCGGTCAATCCCGATAATATCGGCGAGTTTATGGCGATGCCGAATATTGACGGCGTTTTGGTCGGCGGCGCTTCGCTGGAGGCCAGGAAGTTCGCCGCTATCGTCAACTATGACGAGCAGGAATAAACCGCTGATGGCTCGGGAGATAGTGCAGAGATGAAATTTGCCGGTAAACCGTTAATGCTGATGATACTCGATGGCTGGGGGATGAAGGAGAATACGCCCTATGACGCCATCGCTTTGTCGCATCTGCCCAATTTTGACCGCCTGTGGAACAATTATCCGCATACCACGCTGTCCGCTTCCGGCGGCGACGTCGGCCTGCCTAACGGGCAGATGGGCGACAGCGAGGTCGGGCATATGAATATCGGCGCCGGCCGCATCGTTTATCAGGATTATACCAAGATCAATATGGAGATCGAGTCCGGCGCGTTCTATCAGAACACCGCGCTCAACGGCGTATGCCGCGCTGCCACAGCCAAGCAGGCCGCGGTGCATTTCATCGGCCTGGTCTCGGATGGCGGCATCCATAGTCATATCGAGCATTTGCTGGCCACGCTGCGCATCGCCAGGAATTGCGGCGTGCAGTCGCTGTTCGTGCATTTCTTTGCCGATGGGCGCGATACCGCCAATGATATCGCCGACCGCTTCGTCAAGCAGCTGGAAGCGGAATTTGCCGTCCTGGGCGCGGGGCGTATCGCCAGCGTTTGCGGCCGTTTCTACGCCATGGACAGGGATAAGCGCTGGGATCGCGTGCGCGCCGCCTATGACGCGATGGTCTATGGACGCGGCCTGACCGCCGCCTCGGCCACCGAGGCCATCGAGCAGAGCTATGCCAAGGGAGTTACCGATGAATTCATCGAGCCGACGGTGATCGTGGACGCGCACGGGCAGCCGCTGGGTCCGATCAAAAGCGGCGACAGCGTGATCTTCTTCAATTTCCGCTCCGACCGCGCGCGCGAGATATCCCATGCCTTTACCGACAGCGATTTTGATTTCTTTGACCGCGGCCCCGCGCCGCCGGAGGTCAATTTCGCGGCTATGACCAGCTATGATGATACGCTGACCAATGTCGAGGTCGCCTATCCGCCGCATCCGCCGTATAATACGCTGGGGCGCGTTTTGTCGCGCAACGGTATGCGCCAGCTGCGTATCGCCGAAACGGAGAAGTACGCGCACGTGACCTTTTTCTTCAACGGCGGCGTGGAAAAGATGGAGAGCGCCGAGGATCGCGTGATGATCCCCTCGCCCAACGTCAAGACCTATGATACGCGGCCGGAAATGTCGGCCGGCGCGGTGACCAACGCGCTGATCGACCGCGTAGCCAGCGGTATTTATGACGTGATCGTCATCAATTACGCCAACCCGGATATGATCGGCCACACCGGCAATATCGCGGCCACGGTGCAGGCGCTGGAGTATATCGACGCTTG
This sequence comes from Bacillota bacterium, assembly GCA_030527285.1. GTDB lineage: Bacteria > Bacillota > Dehalobacteriia > UBA4068 > UBA4068 > JAUNBC01. Next base: position 32,414 of record JAUNBC010000011.1, read on the forward strand.
TCTGGGGCGCGTGGAGGCGGCGATGCACGAGGAGGGCGGCACGCTGCTGATCACCGCCGATCACGGCAATGTCGAGCGGATGATGGAAAACGGCGCGCCCATGACCTCGCATACCACCAATCGGGTGCCGTTCATCGTCGTCGACGACGATCTGCGCCATTTGCAGCTGCGCGAGGGCGGCAAGCTTGAAGATATCGCGCCGACGATATTGCAATTGCTCGGCCTCAAGCAGCCGCAGCAAATGACCGGCTCCAGCCTGATCCTCTCGGGGCTAAAGCATTTCGACCAGATGGAGCTGCTTTTTTAGTCGATAAGCATTCGCAGTCATAAATATGCCGTACGCGGCAAAAACGCAGGAGGAAGATATGCCCTATATTGTCGATGTTCATGCAAGAGAGATACTGGATTCTCGCGGCAATCCCACTATCGAGGTCGAAGTCAGCACCGAATCCGGCGCGTTTGGCCGCGCCGCCGTCCCGTCCGGCGCTTCTACCGGCGTTCATGAGGCGGTGGAATTGCGCGACGGCGATAAGTCGCGCTATCTGGGCAAGGGCGTGTTGCAGGCGGTAGCCAACGTCGAAACGGTGATCTCGCCGGCGCTGCTCGATTCCGACGTTTTGCAGCAGCGGCAGATAGACCGGCTGCTGATCGAGCTGGACGGTACGCCGAATAAGGGCAAGCTCGGCGCTAACGCCATACTCGGCGCGTCGCTGGCCTGCGCCAAGGCCGCCGCTGATCTGCTCGGCCTGCCGCTGTACCGCTATGTGGGCGGCGTCAACGCCAATCGCCTGCCGGTGCCGATGATGAATATCTTAAACGGCGGGCAGCATGCTGACAATAACGTCGATATACAGGAATTCATGGTGATGCCGGTGGGCGCGCATAGCTGGGCGGAAGCCCTGCGCATGAGCGCGGAGGTCTTCCATAATCTGCGCGCCGTGCTCAAGAGCCGCGGCTATAATACCTCGGTCGGCGACGAGGGCGGCTTCGCCCCCGATTTGAAGTCCAACGAGGAAGCGCTGGAGTGCATCGTCCTGGCGATAGAAAAGGCCGGTTATAAGCCGGGCGAGCAGGTGTGCATCGCTATCGACGCCGCCGCCAGCTCCTTCTATGAGGACGGCAAGTATAACCTGGCCAGCGAGCACAAGCTGCTGACTTCGGCGCAGATGATCGACTATTACGCCGAGCTGTGCGACCGTTATCCGCTGATCTCGATCGAGGACGGCTTGGCCGAGGACGACTGGGACGGCTGGGTGGCGTTGACCGCGCGTCTGGGCGGCCGCGTGCAGATCGTCGGCGACGACCTGTTCGTCACCAACACCGAGCGGCTGAAGAAGGGCATCGAGCTCAAGGCCGCCAACTCGATACTGATAAAGCTCAATCAGATCGGCAGCCTCACCGAGACGCTGGAGGCTATCGAGACGGCTAAACGCGCCGGCTTTACCGCCGTGGTATCGCATCGCTCCGGCGAGACCGAGGACACCACTATCGCCGAGATCGCCGTCGCCGTCAATGCCGGACAGATTAAGACCGGCGCGCCCTCGCGCACCGACCGCGTGGCAAAATACAATCAATTGCTGCGCATCGAGGAGGAATTGGCCGAGGCTTCGGTATACGGCGGCGCCGAGGTTTTCTATAATCTGCATAAATAACGCCGTGTTTCGTCTGCATACGGCGAAAAAAAGTTGATTTCTGCGCGATCAACGCTTGTTTTATTGTATTCTATATGGTAAAATACTTCGGTAGCTTTATTTTTGCATCACAAAAACCGATACAATTTTTTAGATATACAGGTCAAACATTTGGAGGTGATATTCTTGATGATCGCTTTGACTATCGTTCAATGCTTGGTAGCCCTGGGCTTGATCGCTACGGTACTGCTGCAGTCCGGCAGCAGCGCCGGTTTATCCGGCTCGATCGCCGGCGGCGCGGAGACCTTCTTCGGCAAGCAGAAGGGTCTGAACGAAAAGCTGGCTAAGCTGACCAAAATTCTTGCTGCGGCGTTTTTGGTGATCACGCTGGCGCTGGCCTTTTTCCAATAGGTTTAACTTTATAAAGTCAAATATATTTACGGAGGGTAATACTGTGGGCAGTTTGGTGTTTTTGGCGCCGATAGCCGGCGTCCTGGCCTTATGTTTCGCTATTTATCTGATCAGCCGTATCACCAAAATGGACGAGGGCAGCGAGCGCATGAAAGAGATCGCCGCCGCCATTCATTCCGGCGCGATGGCCTTTTTGAAAAGGCAGTATCGCACGCTGATCATTTTCGTATTGATCATTATCGTCATCATCTCGGTGATCGGTCTGGTCACTACCGGCGAGGGCAGCCTCAAGCCCGAGACCGCGATCGCCTTTGCCGTCGGCGCGTTCTGCTCGATCCTGGCCGGTAATATCGGCATGCGCATCGCGACCAGAGCCAATGTTCGTACCGCCAACGCCGCTTATACCAGCGGCCTCAACAAGGCGCTGAATTGCGCTTTTTCCGGCGGCGCGGTCATGGGCATGAGCGTGGTCGGCCTGGGTCTGCTCGGCCTTGGCGTAGTGGTGCTGATCTTTAACAACGATTCCTCGATCATCAACGGCTTCTCCTTCGGCGCGTCCTCGGTCGCTTTGTTCGGCCGCGTGGGCGGCGGCATCTACACCAAGGCCGCCGACGTCGGCGCAGACCTGGTCGGCAAGGTCGAGGCCGGTATCCCCGAGGATGATCCGCGCAATCCCGCCACCGTGGCCGATAACGTCGGCGACAACGTTGGCGACGTCGCCGGTATGGGCTCCGATTTGTTTGAGTCTTACGTCGGCTCGCTGATCGCCGCGATCGCGCTCGGCTCCTCTTTGGGCATCGGCGCCAACGGCGAGGGTATGCTGGCGCCGCTGATGATCGCCGCTATCGGCATCGTCGCCTCGATACTCGGTACCTTCTTCGTCTCCGCCAAGGAAGGCGGCAATCCGCAAAAGTCGCTCAACCGCGGTAATATCATCGCTACCGCGCTGGCGATCATCGGTATTTTCGTCGTTTGCTTCACCGTATTGCAAAGCGGTTACTCGGTGGAGAATGCCGCGGGCGTGCTCAAAACATATAGCTGGCTGGGCGTGTTCGGCGCTACCGTGGCCGGTCTGCTGGTCGGCTATCTGATCGGCAACGTTACAGAGTATTATACTTCCGCTCAATATAAGCCGGTGCAGAAGATCGCCAAGTCCTGCGAGACCGGTACCGCCACCAACGTTATCGCCGGCGTTGCCACCGGCATGGGCTCCACCGCTATCCCGATCATCTTAGTGGTGATCGGTATTATCGCCGCTTATCAGTTCGCCGGCCTGTACGGCATCGCCATGGCCGCCGTGGGTATGCTTTCCACCACCGGCATGGTGGTCGCGGTAGACGCTTACGGCCCGATCTCCGACAATGCCGGCGGTATCGCCGAAATGTCCAAGCTGCCGCATGAAGTTCGTGAGATCACCGACAAGCTTGATTCCGTCGGCAATACCACCGCCGCTATCGGCAAGGGCTTTGCGATCGGCTCCGCTGCTTTGACCGCCTTGGCGCTGTTCACCGCTTATACTCAGGCGGTCGGCATCAAGAGCATCAATATTCTCGATCCCGTGGTTATCGTCGGTTTGTTCATCGGCGGTATGCTGCCCTTCCTGTTCTGCTCGCTGACGATGAATTCTGTCGGCCGCGCCGCGCAGAGCATGATCGAAGAAGTCCGCCGTCAGTTCCGTGAGATCGCCGGCCTGCTCGAAGGCAAGGAAGGCGTCAAGGCCGACTATGCCCGCTGCGTTGACATCAGCTGCAAGGCCGCGCTCAAGGAAATGATCCTGCCTTCGGTAATGGCGGTATTAGTGCCGATCTTTGTCGGTCTGGTGCTTGGCCCCGAATGTCTGGGCGGCGTATTATGCGGCACTTTAGTCACCGGCTTCCTGCTGGCGATATTCCTCGCCAATTCCGGCGGCGCTTGGGATAATGCCAAGAAGTACATTGAAGAAGGCCATTACGGCGGCAAAGGCTCTCCCGCCCATGAGGCCGGCGTGAACGGCGATACCATCGGCGATCCGTTCAAGGATACCTCCGGCCCGTCGCTGAATATCCTGATCAAGCTGATGACGATCATCGCGCTGGTCTTTGCCCCGATCTTCATGTAAAAGCGTACCGCTTCTTCAGTATACAGCGCACAGGCAACGCGCCTTAACGAGCCGGAGACTATCATGCTTCTCCGGCTCGTTCTATCAGGATAGCATATGAGCATTTATTTCGACAATTCCGCGACCACATTGGTCAGCGAAAAAGCCGCGGCGGCGGCGCTGCGGGCGATGCGCGAGGATTACGGCAATCCCTCCTCGCTGCATCGGCTTGGCGTGGCCGCGCAGCACGCGCTCAATCAGGCGCGCGCCGAGCTGGCGGCGCTGCTGCGCGTGAACGCCGGCGAGCTGTATTTCAATTCCGGCGGCAGCGAGGGCGATAATACCGTGCTGTTCGGCGCGGCGCAGGCTTTGCGCCGGCGCGGGCAGCGTATCATCATCTCCGCGATCGAGCATCCGGCGGTGGCCGAGGCGGCAAAGCGCTTAGCCGCACAGGGTTTCGACGTTTGCCATGCGCCGGTGGATAGCTGCGGCGTGGTTGACGTCGCCGCCTTGAGCGCGCTGGCGAATGAGCAGACGATATTAGTCAGCGTGATGCAGGTCAACAATGAGGTCGGCAGCATACAGCCGCTGGCCGAGATCGGCGCGGCAGTCAAGCAGGCCGCGCCGCAGGCGCTGTTCCATATCGACGCGGTGCAGGGCTTTGGCCGCGTGCCGGTCGACGTGCAGGGCTGGCGCGCCGATGCGCTGACCGTCAGCGGACATAAGATACACGCGCCCAAGGGCGTGGGCTTGCTGTGGCTGCGCAAGGGGGCGCGCATCGCCCCGTATCTGCTGGGCGGCGGGCAGGAGCGCGGCCTGCGCTCCGGCACCGAGAACGTGCCCGGCGTGATGGCGCTGGCGGCGGCGGCGGAGGAGCTGTTCCCGCGTCTGGCCGCTAATGCCGCGTGTATGGCGGAGATCAAGGAGTATCTGGCGACGACGCTGCGCGAGCGCATTGACGGTTGCGCGCTGAACGGGCCGCCGCCGGGCGACAGGCATTCCGCGCCGCATATACTGAATATGTCCTTCGCCGGGCTGAAAAGCGAGGTGCTGCTGCATAGCCTGGAAGCGCGGGGGCTGTATGCCGGCTCCGGCTCGGCCTGCTCGTCGCATAGCGATAAAGGCAGTCCGGTCTTAAAGGCGATGCGGCTGCCGGCCGAGCGTATCGACTCGGCGCTGCGCTTTTCCTTTTGCCCGTATAATACTATGGACGAGGCGCGGCAGGCGGCGGAGATAGTGATAGAAGAAGCGACGGCTTTGCGGCAATTATACGGCAAAATGAGGAGATAACATGGACAGGCAGCTGATACTGATACGCTACGGCGAATTGGGGCTCAAGGGCAAGAACAGGCATCTGTTTATCGGAAGGCTGACGCATAATATCCGCTATGCGCTGCGCGATATCGCCGGCGCGAACGTCTATTCCACCTGGGGGCGGATCTGGGCGGAGGTCGAAGCCGCCGACGCCGGGCTGGCGCTGGCGCGCTTGCAGCAGGTGTTCGGCGTGTATTCGCTGTCGCCGGTGATGCGGACGGAGCCGGAAGTGCCGGCGCTGGCCGAGGCGGCGCAGGCGATGCTGGAGCAGGGGTTGCCTGTGGGCGGCAGCTTCAAGATCGAGACTCGCCGCTCCGATAAGAGCTTTCCCCTGACCTCGCCCGAGATAAGTCGGGCGGTGGCCAATTTGCTGTTCGAGCGCATTGATACGACGCGCTATGACGCGGATATGCATGACCCCGATCTGCGTATTGATATCGAGGTGCGCGGCGAGGGCGCTTATGTGTACGGGCATACGCTCAAGGGCGCCGGCGGTTTGCCGGTAGGCTGCGGCGGGCGGGCGCTGCTGCTGCTGTCCGGCGGCATCGACAGTCCGGTGGCCGGTATGCTGGCGATGAAGCGCGGCGTGGTGATCGAGGCTATTCACTATCACAGCTTCCCCTTTACCGGGGAAAAGGCCAAGGAAAAGGTCTACGAGCTGTGCAGGCTGTTGTCGGCGCGGATGGGCGCGCCGCTCCAGCTGCATATGGTCTATTTTACCGAGATCCAGAAGCAGATCTACGCTAATTGCCGCGAGGAATACGGGATAACGCTGATGCGCCGCTTCATGTACCGCATCGCCGAGCGCGTGGCCAAACAGCGTGATTGCCTGGCGTTGTATACCGGCGAGAGCGTCGGGCAGGTGGCCTCGCAGACTCTGGAGAGCATCGCCTGCATCAATGACGTGATAAGCATACCGGTGATGCGGCCGTTGGTCGGCATGGACAAGGAGGAGATCATGGAGCGCGCCCGCGCTTTTGGCAGCTATGATATCTCGATATTGCCATATGAGGATTGCTGCACCGTGTTTTTGCCCAAGTATCCCAAGATCAAGCCGCGCCGCGAGGAAGCGGAGAAGCTGGAGCGGGCGCTGAATATCGAGCAGCTGCTCGACGAGGCGCTGGCCAAGAGCGAAATTTTGACCATCGACGCAAGATGACAGCTTTTGCCGCTGTATTTATAGCGGCGGATATGTTATACTGAAGGCAAGGAAGGTGAACGCATGGCGGAGCAAAAACGATATAAGCTCATCTGTGAAAACCGCAAAGCGCGCCATGAATTCCATTTTCTGGAGACCTTCGAGGCCGGCATCGAGCTGCAGGGCACGGAGGTCAAATCGCTGCGCACCGGCAAGGCCAATCTTCAGGATAGCTACGCCAAGGTGGTAGACGGCGAGCTGTGGCTGTTCAATATGCATATCAGCCCCTATGAGATGGGCAATCGTTTTAACCATGAGCCCAAGCGTCCGCGGCGGCTGCTGATGCATAAGAGCGAGATCAACCGCATCTATGCCAAGGTGCGGGAGAAGGGGTACACGGTGGTGCCGGTCAAGCTGTATTTTTCCGGCAGCCGCGCCAAGGCGGAGCTCGCGCTGGCGCAGGGCAAAAAGCTCTATGATAAGCGCGATGATATGATAGCGCGGGCGATGAAGCGCGATACCGAACGCGCGCTCAAGGAAAGGGGCAGAGGATAATGGCGCTGTTTGATAAGGAGCGGCCGCAGCCGGTATCGTTCAGAGATCGAGAGCTGGTATGTCCGGTTTGCGGCAATACCTTATTTTTCGAGCGCTCCACGCAGCTCAATACCACCGGCATGACCTTTCTCGGCCTTGATTGGGCTAACGCCTCGGCGCATAATTATTTTTGCAGCGATTGCGGGTATATGTTCTGGTTTCACCCGCTCTGATTGCAGCGGAACAAATTGCCGCCGCTATCCGTCCAAGCAGTATCGGCGTAGGTATGCTGTTGAGTGTGTCAAATCTCCATGGGGCTGAATCAGTTTCGACGGGGGAGGTATTGGCAAGAGAAGCGAGCCGGTGTTCCATCAGACCGTAAATCGTTGGAAACTTTTTATTTGCCAAACCGAATTACGCTTTAGCAGCTTAATTGCTGTCTAACCCAGTTGCGGCTTTGCTCGTAGGGCCGTATCTGGGTCATCAATACGAGCTTACTGCGGCGGGAGCTTCCCGACCCGCTGCGGGACATTCAAGGGAATGGCAAGGCCGCAGGCTGTTTGTAGCCGTCGGCTGAGCGAGAGCTAAATTACAAACTGCGCTCGGAGACGCTCTTGTGGATCCTTTTTCGGACGGGGGTGCAACTCCCCCCAGCTCCACCAAAACTAATGCCCCTGCAGTAGCAGGGGCATTAGTTTTGGTAGCTTAAATCAAGGAGTTGCACGGGCAAAACCGCGCCGCCGGGGGCGGAAGCAGCGGTTTTCCCCCGCGCCGAAGGCCAACTCCCCCCAGCTCCACCAATAATCCCTACCAGAAATCCCCCCTGCTAAATGCGGTGATGCAGGGGGGATTTTTCTATTGAGTACACACAAAAGTACACACTTTTTTTATAATGCCGGCGTAAACTTGGTCGAGCAGGTGGCGGCGCGTTTTGCGCCGCCGTTGACATGGGTGTTCGGCTCTGCTTGTTCTGTTAATCAAATACCGCTTTTCATAAGACAGCCGTTATGGCTCCGTTTGTCTAAGTACAAAGTTATTTTTATCATAAGACAAAATTCCGTCCCGGTGCATTTTGCTCAATTCATTAGACATGGCGCTGCGGTCAACGCCGAGGTAATCAGCCAGTTGCTGTCGATTAAAAGGAATCGAAAACTGATAGCTTCCGGCTTGTTTCGCACATACGGAAAGATACGAAAGAAGCCGTCCACGAATAGATTTCGGCGCAGTATGCAGGCTCCTGCGGGACAACTCCAGATTCTTTTGCGCCGATATCTGTAATAGATTCTGTATCAGTCTGTTATGGTGCGCGCATGAATTTGGACAGGTCTTGAGCAGCCGCGCCGCATTCAAGAACAATATCTCGCATGTTTCGCAGGCTGCCACGCTCACCATCAAAGGCTCGCCGGGAACACAGGCATAGGTTTCCGCAAAAAGCTGACCTGCTTCAATATGTCCGAGTATGGTCTTGTTGCCCCACCAATCGTCAATTTCTATGTTTACGCTTCCCGAAAGCACAAGCCCCATGTTTTCGGTGTGTTCGCCCGCGCGATAGATCAATTCTCCTTTTACATACCGGCTTTCAAACGAGCCAAGGCAGCCAAGCATCGCTGCCGCTTCTCCCACAGCCGTTCCGCGAAAGAGCATCGTATTGGTAAGAAATAAATAATTCATATTTTCTCCGCTTTTGTTGTTATAACAACATACTGCTTGATATTATTCTAATATACTGACGCCAGAAAGTCAAGGAGGCGGGCAATCATGAAAAAGGCGCAAATCTTAAACCTGAATTAGCAAGCATCTATACAATGGTGCAAAAGAGGATCGCCTCGGGGCATGGAGTGATTCTGGATCATTCGTTACGGCCTGTTTTACCTGTTTTAGATTTGTATGCAAATAAACGCCTATAAACTTATGTACAAAAAGGAGGAAAAAACAATGTTGAACCAAATGTTTTGCTACCAATGTGAACAGACTGCCGGATGCACAGGATGTACCGGCAAAGCAGGCGTCTGCGGTAAGAAGTCCGACACGGCGAATTTGCAGGACAAGCTGACCGGCGCGCTGATCGGTCTTGCCAGAGCCTGCGACGGCGATACCAAGCCTACTGCGGATACTTATCGCCTGCTCATCGAGGGATTGTTTACCACCATCACCAATGTGAGCTTTGACGACGACGCGATTCAGCAGCAGATCGACAAGACTCACAAAGAGAAGCAGGGACTGGCGCCGCAATGCGGCGGCTGCGAGGCTCTCTGCGGACGCAACGACGATTATGATATGAACAAACTGTGGGAGGATGACGAGGATATCCGCTCGCTCAAGTCCCTGCTCCTGTTCGGCCTGCGCGGCATGGCCGCCTACGCCTATCATGCGCTGATGCTGGGCTATACCGATGAAGAAGTCAACCGCTTCTTTGCCGAAGGGCTGTTTGCCGTTGGCGAGGAACTGACGGTTGAGCAGTTGCTGCCTGCCGTTCTCAAGGTGGGAGAAATCAATTTGAAATGCATGGCGCTGCTGGACAAGGCGAATACCGAAACATACGGTACTCCCGCTCCCGCCACGGTGACGATGAAAGTTGAGAAAGGCCCGTTCATCGTTGTCACCGGCCACGATCTCAGGGACTTGCAGCTCCTGCTTGAGCAGACGGAAGGCAAGGGCGTTAATGTCTATACCCACGGTGAGATGCTGCCCGCTCACGCCTATCCCGAACTGAAGAAGTATCATCATCTCAAGGGCAACTTCGGCACAGCATGGCAGAATCAACAGAAGGAGTTTGACGGCATTCCCGCCGCGCTTCTCTACACCACCAACTGCCTTATGCCGCCCAGAGCGAGCTATGCTGACCGCGTATTTACCACCGAGGTGGCGGCGTTTCCCGGCGCGACCCATATCGGAGAGGACAAGGATTTTACGCCGGTTATTGAAAAAGCATTGGAGCTTGGCGGCTATGACGGGGATAAGCAATTCCGCGGCATCAACGGCGGCGCACAGGTCGTCACCGGCTTCGGTCACGGCACGATACTTTCTGTCGCCGACAAGGTCATCGACGCCGTAAAGGCGGGCGCGATCAGGCATTTCTTCCTCGTCGCGGGCTGCGACGGAGCCAAGCCCGGGCGCAATTACTACACCGAGTTTGTGAAGCAGACGCCCAAGGATACCATTGTGCTGACGCTGGCCTGCGGCAAGTATCGCTTCAACGACCTTGATATTGGCGAGATCGGCGGTCTGCCCCGCATCATGGATATGGGTCAGTGTAACGACGCTTACGGAGCCATTCAGGTGGCCGTCGCCCTCGCCGGAGCCTTCGGATGCGGTGTGAATGACCTGCCTTTGTCCTATGTTTTGTCATGGTACGAACAGAAGGCCGTATGCATCCTGCTGACGCTGCTGCATCTCGGCATTAAGAACATCCGCCTCGGGCCGTCCCTGCCGGCGTTCCTGTCGCCGAATATTTTGAGCTTCCTTGTGGAAAACTACGGTATTGCGCCTGTAACCACGCCGGAGGAGGACATTACAACGCTGCTGAAATAACTGAACTTACAACAAAGCCGTCTGCTTATACAGGCGGCTTTGTTGTATGCGGAGTAGCGGGGCGGTTGTCCTTGTTTGCGTTGCTTATGCTCCGCCTCTTTATTCGCCATGGGCGTTTTTTGGGGGGGTATTTGCTCCCGCGGGCTGAGGTTGGGAAACAGCGCCGTTACACGAACAGCGCCATATAGCCGATCGACAGCGCCATGGCCAGCAGCATTGTGATAACGGTGGCGTTATTGACGATCTCCTGCTCGCGGCGGCTGCGGTAATTGCCGACGAACATCACCAGCAGCAGCGAGCTGAACTGGACGATGATCAGATAAAAGCCGTGGTTGAACAGCGGGCTGGCGGCGATCTCCATACCGGCGCTGACGCGATCCAGCACCAGCAGCTTGAACAGCGCGCCCACGCCGAGGTTGATCGCCATGCGCGCCAGCGCGTAGCCGGCGCTGACGCGCAGATTGGCGGTATCGCTGAAATTGAGCCGGTAGCCGATCAGCACCATCGCCAGCACCAGCGTCAGCCCGCCCAGGGCGTCGATGGCGCTGAGCAGTCCCGCGCCGATGACGTTGGCCTGCAATAGCGGCGTCAGGCCGGTGAATTGCGACAGCAGGCCGGCGGCGACCATGATCATCAGCGGCGAGGCCAGGCTCTTGCCCACCTGCCGCGGCTGAAAGCCCTTGCCCGCCATCACGACCTGCAACAGCGGCAAAAAGACGATAGCGATGAACAGCTCATGTCCCATGCCCAGTACCGTGATATAACCGGCGTTTTCCGCGCCGAATACGGTGACGAACAGCGGCAGCCCCATGAAGCCGAAGCCGAAAGCGGTGACGAAAAAAGGGAAGAAATCGCAGCTCAAATGCAGCAGTTTGTAGGCGGCATAGCCTACCGCCATATATATACCCATCAACAGGAAGAAGCAGCCGACGATAGCCAGATAGCGCAGATCGAGGGCGAAATCGCAAAAGGAGCTGAACATCATGCAGGGTATGCAGACATTGACGATAAAGTTTTGCAGCCGCGCATAGGCCGTTTCCTCAAAGTAATCGCCGCGCCGCAAGCATACGCCGAAAATGATCAAAAAGCATAGCGGTATCAGCTTGTCAAGAATTACTTCCATACGTTCCTCCGTGCGCATAACTCCGCCAGCCCATTGTAATACTTTTCGCCGTCTGTGGCAATGGCGGCGCTGAAATTTAAGTGAATAATGCAGGAATTGACGCGCTGATAGCGGAATATACCAATATGCGGGCGTATACTGCGGCAGTTCAAGCGCAGCTTCGTCCCAATAATCATAGAAGGAGTGATGTTCATGCAGCTGAACTTCAAATCCCGTAATTTTGACATCACCGACGCGCTTAAGGAATATACGGATAAGCGTCTGGCTAAATTCGACAAGCTGATCGGCGCCGAGGAGGCGGTAGTGACGATGCGCGGCATCAAGGACCGTCAGCGGCTGGAGATCTCCATACCTTATAACGGCCTGATCATCCGCGGTGAAGAAGAAGGCTATGATATGTACACCTGCGTGGATAACGTCGTAGAAAAATTAGAGAGCCAGATCCATAAATACCGCACGCGGCTGATCAAACGCGGCCGCAGCGAGCGTAACGCCGAACCGGCGGCGCCGGAGACGCATTGGTTCGAGGACGATCAGCCGGTAAAGGTCAAGTCCTTCTCCACCAAGCCGATGAGCGTGGAAGAGGCGATCATGCAGATGAATTTGCTCGGCCATAATTTCTTTGTGTTCGTCAATGACGACGGCAACGTGGTGAACGTTCTGTATCGCCGTTATGACGGCGAATACGGCCTGCTGATACCGGAAATATAGCGTTATAGAGCAAACAAAAGCGCCGCCTGAGGCTCAGGCGGCGCTTTTTGCTGCCCTGTGTATCAGCTTAGAACGGCTGCAGGGTGCCGTTGATGATCAGCACTATCGACAGGATAAAGGCCAGCGCCAGCACCACGCAGGCGATAGCGTCAACGCGCGTGTCGAAGAATTTCTTGCCCTGCTCCTTGCGCGTATAGGCAAAGAGGAAGATGCCGGGGCCGTATAGCAGCGCCGAGATCAGGATATAGGTGAGGCCGCTGGCATAGAGCAGCCACGCGCCGTAGATGGTGCCGACGATCACGATCACCCAGACGCCGAGGCGGCCGCCCGCGCTCATCGCCTTAAGCCCCGGATCCTTGCAGGTGACCTTGAGGCAATACAGCGCCGAGAGGAAATACGGCATCATGATCACGCTGGTGGACAGCGTATAGCAGATCTGATAGGTAGATTCATTGAAGTAGACGATGATCAAGAACAGCTGCACGATCGCATTGGTGATGATCAGCGCGACATGCGGGGCGTTATGCTTATTGAGGCGGGTGAACAGCTTGGGGAAGCATTGCTGCGTCGCCGGCTGATAGGCGCAATCGGCGGTGAACAGCGTATAGGTGAACAGCGCGCCGCCCAGCGAAATGATGACGGCAATATTTACCAGCACCGCGCCCCAGGTGCCGACCACGGCCTCCAGCACGCCGGCCATCGGCGGGTTGCCGAGCGCGGCCAGCTCCTCGGTGGAGAGCACGCCCATCGACAGCACCGAGATCAGCACGTACAGAGCCAGCAGGCAGACGAAGGACAGCGCGGTGGCGCGTCCGGCTGTGACGGTAGTCTTGGCGCGGCCGGATACGACCACGGCGGCTTCGATGCCGACGAATACCCACACCGTGGTATAAGTAGTAGCCTTGATCTGATCCATCAGCGGCAGGCCGCCTTCCACGCCGCGGAAATTCTCCATGAATATCGCCATATCGAATTTGCCGGCGAAGATGATGGCGAAGATCAGCAGCAATATCGGCATGATCTTGGCCGAGACGATGATCACGTTCAGCGAGGCGGCCTGATTAACGCCGCGCAGCACCAGCGCCACGAACAGCCAGATGATCGCCGATACGCAGATGATCGAGATCAGGTTGTTGCCCGCGCCGAATACCGGCATGAAATAGCCGATAGCGGCGAACAGCAGCGTGGCAAAGGAGATGGTGGCGAGAATGCAGCCCAGCCAATAGCCCCAGGCCACGTTGAAGCCGATGAATTCGCCAAAGCCGTGCCGCGAGTAGGCGTAGAGGCCGGAGGTCAGCTCCGGCTTGATCACGCTTAAACGGTGGAAGCACATGCACAGGCAGAACATACCGATACCGGCGATAGTCCAGCCGATCAGCACGGCCAGCGTATGCGCGCCGCTGGCGGCAAAATCGCCGGACAGCGAGAACACGCCGGAGGCCAGCGTCGCGCCGATGGACATAGCCATCAGCCGGATCAGGCCGTAGCTGCGCTCCGTTTGCAGAGTATTGTTTTCAGTCATTGATGAGGACTCCTTTCTGGAAGCAGATTATGGTAGGATAGCGTTCTTCTAAAAACGCAGCGACAGGCAGCTCAAGCCGCCGTCTAATTTGCGGAACTCCGAGGTGTCTACCAGTAGTACCGGATAGCCGCAGCTCTCCACCGCCGCCTTGACCGCCGGATAACCCTCCGGCACGATCACCGTATCGTTGACCCAGATGCAGTTGGCGGCGTAGGCCTCGGATTCGGGTATCTCAATGCGCTCGTAGTGGGCAAAATCCGGCTTGGCGACGAATTCGCCGGCTACCAGCATCTTGTTGTTCTCGATATAGTTGACGCCGGTCTTCAGATGCAGCACCTTCTCCAGCGGCACTTCCGAGCCGCTCAGACCGTATTTCTCGAGGATGGCGATGAATTGGCGTATGCCCTCGGCATTGGTGCGCGCCGAGCGGCCGATATAGAAATGATCGCCGACCATCATCACGTCGCCGCCCTCAAGGGTGCCGGGCGCGGTGATGTATTCGATCTTATCCTCGGGGAAGAACTGACGCACCGCGGCGACGATCTCGAATTTTTCGCCGTTGCGGCTGGCCGCGCCGGGATTGGTGATGATGGCGCAGCAGCGGGTGATCACCGCCGGGTCCTCGACGAAGCAAGAATCCGGGTAGCGCTCATCCGCCTCCAGCACGGTCACGTCCACTCCGCAGGCCTGCAGCGCCTCGATGTAGGCGTCATGCTGTTTGAGCGCCAGCTGATAATCCGGCTTGCCCAGCTCCGGCGCGGAGGTGATGCCGTCTACCAGCGCTTTGCATGGTCGTCGTACGATAGCATGAGAAAATTTGTGCATAATAGCAGCCTCCTTTTGTGTAAATATGCATGAGATTGCATAATAATACATCTATATTTGGCTTTTGTCAAGCAGGCGGAGCAAAAAAATTCCGCGCGATTTGCGCGCGCGGCAAAAAACCCAAGCGGCGCGCGCAACAAGAACCCTGCTTATCGGCAGAGCTGTATTCAGACCGGCGGCGCATGCGCCATGCCGCGTCCCACCGGCTCGCTTTGAACAGGAAACCGTCGCCGGCGCGTCCCTAAACGGCGCTAATTCTTGGTCTGGACTAATTTACCGCATTTGCGGCATTTAAGCGTATGCTTACCGGCGCGCACCGGCACGGGTATTTCGTTCTTGCAGCGCGGGCAGAGGATCACGCGGTCGGAGGGTGCGGATTGATTTTTGAATTGCTCATAGCTGAGCAGCATATTCTCTTTTTTGTTGGATATCACATACAGACGGTAGCGAACAGCGGCGGTGAGGCCGTTATACAGCTCGAACTCATTGCGCCGCTGATTGATATTCCTTGATATCAGGCGCATCACTTCAAAGAAAACGAAAAACAGCGCCGCGATGAACAGCGCTTGCTGCGCCTTGTCGTTTTGTGTGAAAAACGAGGCGGCTATGCAAAGTATGGCGAGAATAAACAGCGTGCGTCCAAGGCTGTCATAGCCGTAGCGATCCTCGAAAAACTTGTTGATCTTTTCTTTCATCATTTATGTACCTGCTTTGGTTTAGTAGAAGCGCCGCGCGCATCATTCCCTGCTTTCGATTATATCATATTTATGATTTTTAGCAAATAGTATATTACAGACGTTTACGGCGGGGGGTCTTGTTATGGATATTTGGCAAAACGTATTATGGGTGAGCGCGGGTCTGGCGGTGATATTTTTGATCTCGATCATGCCGCAGCGCGCTTTTGTCTGGTGCGGGCGTTTCCTGCTCAATGCCGCGCTGGGTCTGGCGCTGCTGCTGCTGGTCAATCTCTGCTCGCCATGGACGCAGTTGATATTGCCGCTCAATGCGCTGACCGTCGCTGTCAGCGGCCTGCTCGGCCTGCCCGGGATGGCGGCGTTGACCGTGCTGGCCGCCGTATAGCGCCGGCGCGCCCATAAACGGCGCGCCGGGGGATTTGCGAGTATGCGGACAGCTTGCGTCTGCGCTATTCCTTGTTGAAGATGAAGCGGGCGTCGGCGGCGATAGCGCCGTCCTCATAGACGAACAGCGGATTGACCTCGCCCTCGGCTAATTGCGGATAGACGAAGGGGATATATGAGAAGTTGACCAGCACGTCGGCCAGCTTGTCCAGATCGGCCTTGACGCCGCCGCGCGCGCCGCACAGCAGCGGATAGGTCTTGATCGAGCGTATCATCTCAAGCGCCTCGTCCTTGGTCAGCGGGGCGATCTTGAAGGCCACGTCCTTGAGTATCTCCGTGTATACGCCGCCCATGCCAAAGGCGATCAGCGGGCCGAAGCGCGCGTCGCGCATAAAGCCGACTATCACTTCCGCGCCCTTTTTCAGCATCGGATAGATCAGCACGCCGCCCTGGGCGTCGAGGGCGATCAGCTCGGCAAAGGCGCGCTTGGCCTGCTCGTCGTCGCCGATATTCAGCTTAACGCCGCCCTTGTCGGATTTATGCAGGATGGCGGCGGAGACGATCTTCATTACCACCGGATAGCCGATCTTGCGGCAGCCGGCAATAGCGTCGGCCTCGTTTTCGGCATATACCGAGGGCGGGGTGGGCACGCCTTCTTCCGCCAGCAGCGCCATCGCCTGATACTCGCGCAGCGCATTGCCGCTGACTTCGAGCTGCTTTACGGCCGGCAGGGTGATCTGCCGCGCCGGTTTGCCGCGCCATTGATAATAGGCGGCGGCTTTACCCATAGCCCTGACGGCGCGCTCGCCCGATACGTAGCAGGGCAGACCCTGCTCGAACAGATGCTGCTTGGCCTCGTCTATGTCAAAGCCGACTTCCCAGACCGCGCTGACCGGCTTGCCGCTGGCCTTGGCGGCGGCGGCGGAGCGTTCGGCGATCTCCAGCGCCGCCAGATACGGCGTGCCGATATACAGAGCCAGCGCCGCGTCATATTCCTTGAGCGCGGTGGTGATGGCCTGTCCGTATTGCGCCGCGTCGCCTTCTACCGTCAGGTCAAAGGGGTTAGCCAGGCCGGCGTGCGGCGGCAGGAAGCTCTTGAATTCCTCGATTAGCGCGGCGCTGGGCGCGTCGGGAGCCAGACCGGCGGCGTCGCAGCTATCGGCAGAGAGCACGCCGGGGCCGCCGCTGTTAGTGATGATCGCCAATTTGTTGCCGTGCAGCGGCGGCAGCATGGCAAAGGCCTTGCAGATATCGAACATATCCTCGATGCTGTCGGCGCGGATAGCGCCGCAGGCGGCAAAGGCCGCGTCGTAGACGGTGTCCGCTCCGGCCATCGAGCCGGTATGCGAGAGCGCGGCGCGCTGCCCGGAGGCGGTGCGGCCGCTTTTGATCACGACTACCGGCTTTTTGCGGCAGGCAATGGACAAGGCGTCCATGAACTCCTTGCCGTCGCGGATATTCTCGGCATACATGGCGATGACGCTGGTTTCGGGGTCGTCGGCCAAATAGGGGATCAGCCGCGTGGCGTTGAGGTCATGGCCATTGCCGAAGCTGACGAATTTGCCGACGCCGATGCCTTCATGCCGGCTCATCTCCATCATCAGGCCGCCGACCGCGCCCGATTGCGAAACGATGGCCAGGCTGCCCTTAGCCGGCTCGGCTTCCAGCGTCGGATAGAGATTGAATTTGGTATTGACGATACCGGAGCAGTTAGGACCGATATAACGGATGCCATGCTTGGCGCAGACGGCGGCCACTTCGTCCTCCAGCTCCGGATGACCGGCTTCGCCAAAGCCGGAGGTGATGATGATCGCCGCCTTGATCCCGGCCGCGCCTGCTTCTTCGAGCAGGGGAGCCACCGTTGCCGAGGGGCTGGCGATGACGATCAGATCCAGCGGTTTGCCGATATCGGCGAGCGCGGCGTACCCTGCCACGTCCTTGAAGCCTCTGGCCTTGGGATTGACGGCGAAGATCTGCGCGGCCGGATAACCGCCGCTGAGCAGGCGGTCTACCAGTACGGCGCCCAGCTTGCCTTCGGACATCGAACCGGTCACGGCAACGCCGGTTGGTCTGAATAATGCGTCCAGATTCATGTTTGTACCTCCATTATGTTATTTCATATACAAAGCCGTTGCGTCCGGGGCGGACGCCGCCGGCGCATACGCTGATATGCTGCTATGCTAAAGGCAGGCTCAGCGCCTGCCTTTTACAACTCTTTTCTGCCGTTCAAGGCCAGCGACAATGTGGCCTCGTCGGCATATTCCAGATCACCGCCCACCGGCAGCCCATGCGCGATACGGCTGACCCGTACCCCATAGGGCTTGATCTTCTTCGCCAGATACAGGGCTGTGGTCTCGCCCTCGACGTCGGGATTGGTGGCCATCACTACCTCGCGGACAGCGCCGGTCTCGATACGCCGCATCAGCGGCGCGATGTTCAGCTTATCCGGCGTGACGCCGTCCATGGGCGAGATCACGCCGCCCAGCACGTGGTAGAGGCCGTTATAGCTGCGTGAGCGCTCCATCGAGGCGATATCGCGCGCCGACTCGATGACGCAGAGCAGGCTGCGGTCGCGACTGTTGTCAGTACATACGGCGCATAGCTCCCCGTCGGTGTAATTGCCGCATTCGGGGCAGGCGTGGATGCGCGCGCGCGCGGCGGAGATGGCCTCGGCCAGAGCCTCGGCCTCGCCCTTTTTGCAGCCCAGCAGATGAAAGGCCATGCGCTGCGCCGATTTGGCGCCGACGCCCGGCAAGCGCGACAGCTCGCGTATCAGGTCGTTTAATGATTGCGGATAACTAAGCGCCATTTTATAGCCCCGGTATATTGATCCCGCCGGTGACGGCGGACATTTGCTCGGCCGAGGCGGCTTTGGCGGCGGCCAGCGCATCCTTGACGGCGGCGGTTATCAGGTCTTCAAGCATCTCCTTGTCGTCGGGGTCGATGATCTGCGGGTCGATCTCGATCGAGACGATATCCTGCGCCGCGGTAGCGATGACCTTGACCATACCGCCGCCGGCGCTGCCTTCGACTGTTAGCGTTTGCAGCTGCTCCTGCACCTGCGCCACGTCGTTTTGCATTTTCTGCATTTGCTTCATCAGTTTCTGCATATTAAAGCCCATGTTATTCTCCTCCTGAATTAAAAAGTTTAGCTTGATCTTCGGTAGTGGACGCGTTCTGCGCGCTGTCAGGCGCAGGCTCGTTCTTCTCGCGCAGCCGTCCGCACAGCTGCGGCGTAAAGCCGCATAGCTCGGCGATAACGCCGCTGACGACCTGATTATGCGCGCTGTTGCCGGTAACGGCGTTGAGATGATTGCCGCAATCATCGGCAAAGCTCAATAACAGCCGTTGTCCGTCCAGTTGTATCGGATAGGCGGCGCTGAGGAAGAAGTAGCTTTGCAGCTTGGCCGCCTTGACGCGTTCCAAGATCTCCGGCCACTTGGTCTGGATATCGGCCAGCGCAGCCGTGCCTCCGGCCTGTTCCGCGGGTCGCGCTTCGGGCGCGGGCGGCGGATTGGGCGCGGGCGGCGCTTCAGGCGTGGGCGGCGCGGCGGGCTGCGGCTTGGAAGCGGG
>JAUNBC010000034.1 GCA_030527285.1 Bacillota bacterium
AGGCTCTTGTCAGCGTTATCGATGGTCTGACGCAGCTCATTGATGGCTTGCAGGCCTTCTTGTTCTGCGGAGCCGCTAAGCACGGCGTTTTCGAATTGCCTCAATTCGTCGATGGCCTGATGCGCGTCGGCAATGGTGGCGTTGATCTTTTCTGCGGCTTCCCGCCAGCGTGGGTCGTCGTCATTGCCGGCCAAGCGCTCGGTATTGGATAAATAGCTGTTACAGCGCAGCAGCTCATCGACTTGATCGCGATCCGGATAAACTTGCGCGGCCAGAGCGGCAAGCGTGCCCAGCGTTTGCTCGGGCACCTGCCGTATCGTTTTTAACTCTTGCCGCAAGGCCGCAACGGCAGCTTTACGGCGTGCCTGTGCCTGCCCCAAACGCTCTTGCAGCAGTTGTTTTTCTGTGTTCAGCCGTTCATACGCGGCCATCAGTATTTCCTGCCTGTCCCAAGCGGCGCGGCATATCCGCTCCTTGGCGCGTATGGAGGCGGTAGCTTCGTCCTCGATCAGACGGTTGGCCTTCTCGATAGCGGCATAAGCGTCGTCGCGCTTGCGCTCGGCCTCAAGGCGTATCGAGGTCGCCTCCTCATAGGCCGGAACATAGGTCTGCGCCGCGTCGGAGGCAGCTTTGGCCATATCTTGCAGCTGTTGGCAATTAAGCTCGATGGTATTGATATCGGCGGTAAGGCGGTTTTGCCTGGCTTGCAGCTCGGCTTCCAGTTCGAGCAGCCGTTGCTCGGCTTCCTGGCGCGCCGTGGCCTTGTCGGCGTCATTGTGGATGATCTGTTTTTCGGTTTTATCGACCAGCGCCCGGCTTTGCTCGGCGGCGGCTTCGGCCTCGGCGGCGGTCTGCTCGGCAGCCTGATAATCGCTGGCGGCGGCGGCGATCTTTTCCTCGATGCGCGCGGCCATAGCGCGGGCGGATTCATATGTCTCCGCCAGCGCGCTCTCGGCGGAGCTGAGTACGGAGGCGGCGCCCGATTTCATCGACAGCCGCGCCGCCTTGGCATGGGCGATCATCCGTCCGGCTTCTTTATTGATGTCCAGCGCCTGATCGTATTCGGCCTGCAATTGCTGCTGTTGCTGTTGCAGCGGGATCAGCGCCTGTTTGGTCCGCTCCGCTTCGTCGGCAGCCTGCCGGGCTAAGAGCTGCGCCTGCTCCAGCGTCTCATATAAGGCCTTGGAGCGCTCATTGTATTCATCGCCGCAATGTATCAGCTGCTGATGCGCCGCTTCGAGCTGCTGCTGATGCTGCAGCTGCTGCTCGGCGTAGTCATCCCTGAGCTTTTGCAGCTGCTCGAGGGCTTGCTGATACTTTTGCTCGGCCTGTTCGCTTTTACCGATAGCCAGCTGATGCTTTTGCTTATGCTCGCGTTCGGCCTCTACCGCTACCGCCAAATTGCGGTCGAAGGGCAGGATGCGCGACTTATTGGCGGCGATTTTTTGTGACAGGCGAGCCTGCACGTCGGCGCGGAAATTCTTTTCCTCGCGCTCGGCGTCTTTGGCGGCATTGATCGCTTCATTGAGCGTTTGCTGCGCGTTTTGCAATTCGCCTTCTAATAGCAGCAGGTTTTGCGCATGTTTTTTCTCCGACAGATATCCGGCGCTGCGTTTGACTTCTAACTCCCTGATGCGCGCGCAGCTCAGGACGCAGATCTGCGCGGCCTCGGCGCGCGCCTGTTCCAGCGCGGCCAGCTTGGCGCGCAGACGCGCGGTGGCGGCGGTCAGCTTCAACCGCTCCTGTTCCTGCTCGGCCAGTTGCCGGTCGCGGCTTTTGCCGACATATACGTTCTCGGCTCCGGATGATGCGCTGAGTAATGCTTCCAAGGCTTGCCTGAGGGAGCCGCTGTAATTGTTATTCTCGTTCAACTGCATCGAGGCGGCATAGGCGGCCATGTTCGCGGTCAGCTCGGCGGCGGTGCGCGCGTCCTCCTCCTCGGTCTTGATCCGGTTGATGGTTTCGGCGGCGTCTTGATATAGCTTGAGCGCGTTTGCAGCCTCGCGCTCGGCTATATTCGCCGCGTCGCCGGCTTTACCGACCTGTTCGGCCTGTTTATCGGCGCGGGCGCGGGCAGCTCGCAGCCTTTCCACGGAGGCCTGATAGAGATTTTCCAGCTCATCGAGGCCGGCGTTTTTATCATCTTGCCGGTTAGCGGCGGCGGAGTACATGGTCATGGTATTGTCCCCTTTTTAGTGGTTTATCCTGAATCAAGGGCGTTTAGTTCTTTTTGCGCCAGACGTTTTGCGGGCGATATTTTTTGCTTTTTGCTTCGCCGTCGGCGCTTTCGCTGCTGATGCCGGCGTTGGCGGCGGCCGCCGCCTGTTTGGCTTCGCGCATGCGCTGGGCGGCGTCATGCGCGATCTTGCGGCGCGAGGCGCTCTCCTTCTTGACGGTCTCCACGTCGGCATGCGTCTTGGCAAAGACGTTCTCATGGAATATCCAGTCGCCCAGCAGCTCGGCGCCCAGCAGCGAGGAGCTTTTCAGCTCGGCGCGCAGCTGATTGATCTGTACGGCGAATTGCGCGCTGTTGCGGCCGGCCTCCGCGGCCTCGGCAGTTTTGGCTGCGATATAATTTGCGGAATCCAGCACCTGTTGGCGCAAGCTGTCGCGAATAGCGGTAAGGCGCGGCCGCGCGCAATCATCGGCGCGCTGTGTTTCGCGCTCCGCCTGCGCCAGCATTTCTTCGATCACGGCGGCGGTATCGCCGGCGGCTATTACCTGCTCGCGAGCCGCGGTCAGCTGTTCTACCGCGTGCTGATAGCCGTCCTCGCAAGCGCGCAGCTTTTCATTCAGCGTGATGATGCCTTGATGCGCGGTGTCGAACAGCGCTTTCTTCTCCGCCGCTTTGGAAGATTGCTCCTTGGCCTGCGCGATCATCTGCTCGGCGCGCTCGCTGTCGATCCAGCGCAGCTCGCGGCGCGACGATTCGTTCTGCGCGATCTCATGCAGCTGACGGATGCGGACGGCGAATTCGCCGGAGCTGATCAGCGCGATATTTTCTTCTGGGGAGAGTATTTCTCCCGCCGCCAGCCTGAACAGTTGCTTTTCCTCGGCGGCCTGTTGTTCGGCCAGCCGTGCCTGCTCGCGGGCGGCTGCTTTGGCCTCGGCTTCAGCGGCGCGCTGTGCCGCGGCGGCTGCGGCGGCGGCCTGCTGCTCGGCGATGATCCTGGCTACGGTGGCGGCGTTGGCTGCCGCGGCGCGTTCTTTGATCGCCGCGATATGCGCGTTTTCTTCTTCCGTATGCCAGCGTAATTGCTCGGCCGCGGTGGCTTCGCCGTCCAATTTGCGCAGCTCGGCCAACTCGCAACTCAGCCGTTGATAGCATAGCTGCGCACCCTCTACGCCGGCTCTTTTGGCGGCGGCGGTCTTTTGCGCCAGCTTCAACTGATGCGCGCCCAGCGAGATGGCGTTATCATAGCCGGCGGCGCGCTGTTCGCGCTCCACGGTATTCAGCGCCGCCTTATGCATTTGCTCGGCGTAGTCGCGGTCCATGTTCAGGCGCAGCCGGTGCACGTCCTGCCGCAATTTGGCTTCGGCTTCCTGCTGCTCGATGAACTTATCGCGCGCTTCCACGACCAGACGGGCGGCGCGCGTAGAAGCCAGCAGCGCCGCGTCATAATCGCCCTGTCTGGCGGCGGCGACGCGCGCCGCTTTGGCGGCGCTGGCCTGCTTTTCTGCCAGCAGCGAATCATTGGCGGCCTTGATCGCCTGCTTTTTCTCTTCATTATCGGTTTGCACAAAGCGCAAATGCAGATCGGCCAGCGTTTTCTGCTCGCGGCGTATATCTATTTCGCGCAGCGCCAGCTCTAATTGCCGTTGTTTTTCGATCAGGGCCTGCTCCAGGCGCTGTCTTTTGTTGCGGCTGTTGATCAGCGCCGATAAGCGGTCGTTATCCAGCGCGTTACGCCGTTCGCGCAGCGTGTCCAGCTCGCCGTGATAGTCGCTCAGCAGCGATTGCTCTTCTTCCTTGGCGGCCAAATGCGTCTGCTCGACCTCCGTCAGTTGCCGCTTGGCCTGCTCATAAGCCTGCTCGACCTGAGGCATATTCTGCGTCAGCTGTTGCAGATCGGCGGCGGCGGCTTCGATCTCCGCGCGCTTTTTCTGCAGCTGCTCGGCGGCGCGCTGTTTGGCTTCGGCGTAGCGCTGCTCGGTTTGCTCGCTGACCGCGATCATTTGCCGCTCGGCCTGATCGTAGGCGGCCTCGGCTTTTTGCGCCAAGTCCAGCGCCTGCTCGGCGGCGCGCTGCTGCCGTTCGGCTTCGATAGACAGGGCGGCGGCCTTTTGTTTGGCGGCGTTCAGCTCGGCCAGCTTCTTTTCGGCCAACTGGCTGGAATTGCGCACCGTATCATGCAAAAGCTCGCCGATCTGATCGAGCAGCGGCGAGGGCTCGACGCTGTCGCCGCTTTCATCCTGTCCGGCGTCGCCGGCCAAACGGCTGGCGGTATGAGCGGCGTTGCGCAGCTCCCGCTCCTCGGCGGTCAGCAGTTCGAGCAATTGCAGCGCCTGCTGATGTGTCTGGGCGGCGTTGTCGGCTTTTTTGCGCAGTTGCTTGGCGGTGCTGAGCAGCCGCGTATAGTTTTCATGCTCTTGCATCGACGCTTTCAGCGTATCCTCGACCTGCTGCGCTAAAAGGTCAGTCTCGCGCTCGAAGGCGGCGGCCATGGTCTTTTCTTCTTCGCGCAAGGCGGCTAACTTCTCCGTGCCGGCTTGATGCGTCTTTTTCGCCAGGGTCAGCAGCGACATATTTTTGCCGGCCTGATGCTGCGCCAGCGTTAATTGCTCATAGGCAGCGCGGGTCTTTTGCCGCGCCGCCTCGATGTCGGCCTGATGCTGCTCTTGATATTGGCGAAGCAGGTTTTTGGATTCGGCGATCGTTTGATGATAGTCGCGCTCTTTTTCCGCCGTATCGTCGGCCGCCCGCTGCAGCTCGCCGTCGGTTTCTTCGGTCAGCTGGCGGACGATATCGGCGGCCTGTTCGGCGGCCTGTAATTCGATAGCCAGCACGTTGGCGCGGTTTATGGCGTTCTCCAGCAGCTGCTGCGCCTGCAATTCCCATTGCGCCAGCTCCTGCTCATAATTGCCGCGCAGCTGTTCGGCTTCGTTATCATAGGCGCGCAATTGCTCCCGCGCCACCGTGAACAGAGCCAGCGCCTGCTCGGTGACGGAGGTGCAGCGAGAGGCCTCGGCGCGTAATTTATTCAGAGCCAATTCCTGCTCTATGGTCTGTTGATGTGTTTGCTGCAATTCTTCGCTCAAACGGCGCGAGGTCTCCTGCAGCTGCTGCTGCAAGGTGAGCTTGGTGTGCATTTCCTCGCTGCGCGCCTGCTCGGCGGCCAATAGCTCCTGCTGCTTAGCGTCGATCAGTTCCTGCTGTTTGGCGGCGGCAAAAGCGGCTTGCGAGTCGGCGTTCATCGCCGCTTGCTCCGCGCGCGCCAGAGCAGCTTCCGCATCGACAAAGGCCTGCTCACGCTCCTGCAATTCCTGTTGCAGCCGCGTCAGCCATTGCTCGCGCCGTTCGGGGTCGAGCTTCTGCCATATATGCGAGGCCAGGGGTATGTCGGTGATGCGGTATATCTGATCATCGGAGATAGCCATAATCAACCTCCCAAAAGCAACAAATGTTTACTAATTGTAGAGTCTTACAATTTCATACATATTTAATCATAGCAGATATGTGGCAGAATGTCACTATTTTTTTTTATTATTGATAAATACCGCCGTTATTTGACTAAATATATAACTTGCGTGTATAATATGAACGGTAGGGAATGCTTGCAAGTGAATGGATAACGGAGCTAATATGTTTTGCGATTATGCAAAAATATATGTCAAGGGCGGCGACGGCGGCAATGGCGCGGTAGCCTTCCGCCGCGAGAAGTACGTGCCGCTGGGCGGTCCGGCCGGCGGCGACGGCGGACGCGGCGGCAGCGTCGTTTTTGTCGGCGACAAATCGCTGACCACCTTGGCTGATTTCAAATACCGCCGCCATTATAAGGCGGAGCGCGGAGCAAACGGCATGGCCAAGGGCATGCACGGCGCGTACGGCGAGGATATGCTGATCTCGGTGCCGGCCGGCACGGTGATACGCGACGCGGACGGTAAGCTGCTGGCGGATATCACCGCCGATGGCCAGCGTCTGGTCGCGGCCAAAGGCGGGCGCGGCGGGCGCGGCAATATCCGCTTCGCCTCGGGGCGCGACAAGGCTCCCGCCTACGCGGAAAACGGCGAACCCGGCGAGGAGCTGTGGCTGATACTGGAGCTGAAGCTGATCGCCGACGTCGGTTTGATCGGCCTGCCTAACGCCGGCAAATCGACGCTGTTATCGCGGGTGACGGCGGCTACGCCGAAGATCGCCGCTTATCCCTTTACCACCCTTGAGCCCAATCTCGGCATGGTGCGGCTGGATGATGAGAGCAGCTTTGTCATCGCCGATCTGCCCGGTCTGATCGAGGGCGCGGCCTCCGGCATCGGGCTGGGGCATCGTTTTCTGCGGCATGCCGAGCGCAACCGCGTGCTCGTGCACGTGCTGGATATGAGCGAGTTCGCCGCGCGCGCGGCGGCGGAGAGCTTTGAGCTGATAAACGAAGAACTGAGCCTGTATCGGGAGAATTTTTTGCAGCGGCCGATGCTGGTCGCCGCCAACAAAATGGATATGCCGGGCGCTGAAGATAATTTAGCCGAGTTTAGCCGCCGCTATGCGGATAAGTATCGCATTTTTCCTGTTTCCGCGCTCAGCGGCGACGGCCTGCCGCAATTATTATGGGCGCTCAAGGAGCAGCTGGAGGCTGCGCCGATGATCGAGCCGGCGCTGGACGGGGGCGAGCAGACGCGGCATACGCTGGTGCGCGCCGGGCAGCCCTTCGATATCGAGCGTGATGAGGACGGCGTGTGGCAGGTCAGCGGCGCGCGCGTGGAGAAATTAGTTGCGATGACCGATCTGGATAATGAGGACGCGGTCTTGCGTATGCAGCGCATTTTCGTTAAGATGGGCTTGGAGGAGGCGCTGATCGAGGCCGGCGTCGAGCCGGGCGATACGGTGAGCATTTGCGGCAGGGAGTTCGAATACTCTGAATAGAGGGTAGCAAATGGGCGAGAGCGTCAAAAGGCTGGGCATTATGGGCGGTACCTTTAACCCGATACATTACGGGCATTTGGTGACCGCGGAATCGGCGCGCAGCAAATTCGGTTTGGATCAGGTGATCTTTGTGCCCTCGGGGCATCCGCCGCATAAACGGCTGCGCGATAATTCCGACGCCGAGCATCGCGCGATGATGACGCTGCTGGCTACCATCACCAATCCCGCTTTCACCATGTCGCGCGTGGAGTTGGATCGCGAGGGCTATTCTTATTCTTATGACACGGTGAATTATTTCCGCGAGCAGTATGGCGATGGGACGGAGATCTTTTTCATCACCGGCGCGGATGCGATACTGGAGATATTTACCTGGAAGAATGCCGCCGAGCTGCTGCGCATTTGCACCTTCATCGCCGCCACCCGCCCCGGCTTTGACCTTGGCGACGTGCATAAGCTGCCCGAGGGCTGGCAGGACCGCATACAGCTGATGCGCATACCGGCGCTGTCCATATCCTCCACCGATATTCGCCGCCGCGTGCATGGCGGGGATACGATCAAATACCTGTTGCCGGAAGCGGTGGAGAATTATATACTCAAGCAGGGATTGTATCTATGAACAAATATCTGGACGCCGAACGCCTGCGCGAGCATTTACGGCTGACGCTCAAGGAGAAACGCTATCGTCACAGCCTGTCGGTAGCCGAGCTGGCGGTGCGTCTGGCCGAGCATTGGCAGCTCGATGTGGAAAAGGCCTATGCCGCCGCGCTGGCGCATGATATGGCGCGCGCCTATGACGACGGCGAACTGCTGCGGATGGCCGAGCAGCGCGGGCTGCCGATCGACGCGATACAGCGGGAAAATCCGCTGCTGCTGCACGGTCCGCTGGCGGCGGCGCTGCTCAGGGAGCAGTGGGGAGTAGACGACGCGGAGCTGCTGGCGGCGGTGGCGTCGCATACGGTGCCGCAACCCGCGATGAGCGGCGTCGCGCGCATCGTCTATCTTGCCGATATCACCGAGCCGCTGCGCCCCAAATGGGAGCAGCTCAAGAAATTGCGCGAATTGGTGTTTGTGGATCTGGATCGGGCTATGCTGGCGGCCATCGCCGATACCGAGCGTTATGCCGCCGCCCGCGGGCAGACGGTGCATCCCGACACCTTGGCCGCCAAGGCCTATTATCAGCAGCAGCTGAATGAAAAGGGAGGAAGCATATGCAGCAACAACAGCCGGTAGAAGAAGCGTTGCGTCAATACGCCGCCTGGGGCGCGGAGAAGAAAGCGCGCGATATCGCTGCCTTAAAGCTCAGCGAGCTGACGCTGATCTGCGATTATTTCCTGCTGATGACAGCCGCCAATAATCGTAATGCGCAGGCTATCTGCGACTATATCGTGGAACAGGCCAAGGCTGCCGGACAGCCGCCGCTGCGTATCGAGGGCTATCGCGACGCGCGCTGGATATTGCTCGATTTCGGCTCTGTCATCATCCATATCTTCATTGAAGAAGAACGCCAATTCTACTCTCTGGAACGGCTGTGGAGCGACGCGCCGCTGCAAAAATTTAACTGAGCTATACGGGGAAAGGCAAAAGCGCGCCCGCCTGTTTTACCGTGCGGCAAAAAGCGTGTAAATAGTGATCATTAGGCGTTAAATCGCAAAAATGCAGAGGTAAAACGGCCTCTGTATTTTTATACAGCTATGCGAATAATATTTGTGGACAACTTGGGGATAAAATTGTTAGGGAAGGATATTATGAAGAAAACGCCAGCTAAATGATAGTGCAATTTGTCAACCCCTAATGTGGACAAAAGTAGTATAAATTTTTGAAAATTAGGCCGGTTTTTGTTCTGGTTTAGAAAAAACGCAGTTATACGGCTTTGTCAAAAAAAAGAGAAATTGTTACTATCCTGTAACTCTATTATCGGGGAAAATATAAAGGGCTGTTAAAAGATTTTTGCGTATAGCAAATGTGGGCGGAGAATAATTAATCATTATATGCAGTAAAAGCGCGAACGATAATCGAGAGTGTCGGCGCAATTTATGGGCGGGCCGACGCGGCGCCTTGGTCGCGAGCGAGCGGATATTTCGCGGCCGCTCCTTGCTTTTTGCCCGATAACCCGGCTTATTGACAAGGCCGGCGCGCCGGTAATATAATCGTATCGTAGCATATAACAGGAGGCTGTCATGGTCAGGCATGAGGAATTCAGCTATGCGGCGCAGGGCTTCGGCGCGGCTATCTATGCCCAGCTGTTCATTCCCGACGGCGAGCCGCGCGGCGTGCTGCAGATCGCTCATGGGGTCAACGAGTACAGCGGTCGCTATCGCGAGTTCGCGTTGTTTCTGGCGGAGCGTGGTTTTATCGTGGCGGCTAACGATCATGCCGGACATGGCCGCTCCAGCTCCGACGCGTATCCGCTCGGCTATTTCGCGCCGCGGCATGGCTACAAATGCGCGCTGGCCGATATGCGCACCCTGTATAAAACCGTCAGCCTGCGCTATCCTGACGCGCCGTATTTCCTGTTCGGGCATTCGATGGGGTCGTTCTTTGCCGAGAACTACCTCTCCGTTTATGACGACGACCTGGCCGGCGTCATCCTTTCCGGAGCCGGTCGCCAGCCCCGAACGGTGCTGCTGACAGGGCGCGTCCTGGCTTCGCTGATCATGCTGTTCAAGGGGCGCGACTATAAGAGCCGGCTGATGGTCGGGCTGTGCTTCGGCGGCTACAATAAGAAGTTTGACGCCGCGACGCGTCTGCCGGTATGGCTGAGCCGTGACGGGCAGATCGCCGCCGCCTATGCCGCCGATCCCTATTGCCGCTTCCGCCCCGCGGCGGAGATGATACGGCAAATATTTATCGCCATGGCCGATAAGGATAAACGCCGGCATTTGCGGCGCGTCAAGAAGGCGCAGCCGCTGCTGTTCGTCTCCGGCGCCGACGATCCGGTGGGCGGGTTCGGCAGCGGGGTCAGCCGCATCTTCAGCCGCTATTGCAAGCGCGGCCTGACGGACGTATCGCTGCTGCTTTATCCCGAAGGCCGGCACGAGATGCTTAATGAGCTGAATAAGCGGCAGGTGTATGACGATATTTTACAATGGCTGGAGGAAAGGGTATAATTTTACTGCCGGTAGTTTTTTTCTTGCATTTATACGAATACTATGTTATTATATTTACTGGTCGCGGCGCCATAGCCAAGTGGTAAGGCAGAGGACTGCAAATCCTTTACCCCCGGTTCAA
>JAUNBC010000035.1:0-6121 GCA_030527285.1 Bacillota bacterium
ACCGGGGCTGCCGCCTCCGTCTCAATCGAGGCTGCCGCCTCAACCGGGGCTGCCGCTTCCGTCTCCGTCGGGATTTCGGCCTCCGCCGCAGCCGGGGCGCAGGCCGCGCACAGGCTCAGGCATAGCAGGAACATTACAGGCAGGAGAATGCGTTTCATGTTCTCGCCCCTTGTTTACTCGTTAGTAGTCACCAGCATGGTGCTGCTGGACGCGTCATAATCGACGCTGAAACCAAAAGCCTCGCCCAAAGCGCGCAGCTGGAAGTAATTGCTGCCGCCGATATTATAGCAAGGCGCGGTGCTGGCTTTGCCGTTGAACAGCGCCGCATGGGTGGAAGGAACGCAGGCAGCGGAGCTATCCTCCTGCTGCTTATGCTCATTGCCATTGGCGATATAGTCCTCGCCGGACTGGGCGGTGACCAGTCCAAGCTGCTCGTCAT
This sequence comes from Bacillota bacterium, assembly GCA_030527285.1. Taxonomy (GTDB): domain Bacteria; phylum Bacillota; class Dehalobacteriia; order UBA4068; family UBA4068; genus JAUNBC01. The sequence goes on from JAUNBC010000035.1 coordinate 440, forward strand.
AGTCCACGGAGAAGCAAGCCTTGCTATCCTTCAGCGCATAGGCGATATCCCGCAGCATGAAATAATTAGCGCCGTCGATATTATAAGCGGCGCAAGCCACCGCCTGGCCGTTGACCTTCAGCTTCTGGCTGGAGAGCTGCACCTTCTGAGCCTGGGGCGTGGCGGCGGCGCTGACCGGCAGGTCAATGCCGGTCAGACAGCGGATATTGGCGATATTTGAAGTCTCGGCCTCGCGCAGTATCCGCACATAGCTGTTGGCATAGGTGTTCTCGTCGTCGAAATTCCTCACCGGGTCCGCCGCGACCATATAGCTGTCATCTACCTCGGCCACGGTGAAGGCCACCATATAACCGTCCACAGCCACGGCCTTGATATACTGGCTGCCGTCAAAGCTCAGACCCAGCTGCTTTTCCGCGTCGGCCAATATGTCCTTGAGCAGCACGCCGCTCCAATCCTCCTCATCCTGCTCCCCGATGGCGTTCTTCGCCGCATAGGTGGCGGTATGCGCGGTGAATCTGCCTTCGCCTTTGATATCCGCCCAGGTATATTCGGCAGTCTTACCGGCGTGGCTCAGCGTGAATACCACCGTATCCGCCGCCGGAGCCGCCACGGGTTCCGACGAAGTCTTGGCCATGGCCATGGCGCTGACCGCCAGGATCAAGGTGAGAATAAGTATGATGCAGATTACCGCTTTGCTGCTTTTTTTCATCATCAGGCACCTCCGATTATTAGCCCCTACGGACAAAAATCAAATCAAATACTATTCTTACAGCGACATATTATTATAGAAATATATTCTCGCGGTAAAATAATATCATTGACTGGATTTGGTGTCAATAGTATAATCTCTTCATTAAAGGAGGGCGCGTTATGTGGGCGCTATATGATGAATTGATCGCCGGCTTGCCGGGGGGCGTATATGTCCGGCAGGCCGGGCAAAGCCCTTGGCGAGCCTGGGTGGAGACGGAGCATAGCCTGGGGCTGGCCTCGCTGCTGCTGCCGGGGCGGGAAGCTGCGCCGGCGCGGCTGCTGGCGGAATTTGCCGGGCAGCCCCTTGCGGAAGTGGCCGCGCTCGCCAAAAGCTGGCTCCCTGTGCCGGCGGCGGTGGGCGTGGCCGCGCTGAACGCCTGGTATAATCAGCCGCTGCTGCTGCAAGGCCGGAAGGCAGACGTTTACCCGCCCGGCATATCCGCTCAGGCGGGTCAGGACGAGGGAGATATTTTCCTGCAACTGCTGCCAAAAGCCCGCGGCCAGCGCGTAGCCACGGTGGGGCATTTCCCCGGCATTCGGGAGATATATGCCGATTGCTGCGATTTTTATGTTCTGGAGCAAGAGCCCCGTCCGGGCGACTTGCCGGCGGCGGCGGCGGAATATCTGCTGCCTGCTATGGATCTGGTCTTTATCACCGGCATGACCCTGACCAATAAGACGCTGCCCCGCCTGCTGCAATTATGCGCTAAGGCTTTTGTCGTCTTGGTAGGGCCCAGCGTACCCCTGACGCCGCTGCTGTTCAACTACGGCGTGGATATGCTCTCGGGCACCCTCATCACCGACCCCGCCGCCTGTATTGCCGCGCTGCTGCGCGGTACGGCGGACAGCGATTATTTCCGTTGCGCAGCCAAAGCGCTGCTTAGAGCCGAGCCCGGCTAAGCCGTTCTCCGCCATAAGCCCCGCCAACGCCGCCGGCCAGCCCGCCAACGCCGCCGACCAGCCCGCCGCTGCTCCGGCCAATAACGCTGCCCTGCAGCTTGGGCTTGCGTCTGGTTTTGCCGGGCGGCGGCTGCTACCTGCTTATTCAAAATGGCTTGCAGGTAAGTGGTTTTAGCTGCCGTTGCCGCTAAGGCCTTTGGTATTAAGCATTTTTTGCAGGGCATAGGTAGTATTCGCCCCCTGTCGGGACTCGGATCCGAGACCTCGGGCTACTGATAAGGGGAGCGCTGTTGATCAATTATCCGGCTTGGTTCAAGACCTGCTGCATCCGCTGCTCAGCCGCAGATTGATAGCCGCTGAAATGCACAGTACCGATCTCCTCCTGCTGAAAAAAGATATTGTAGTCCTCGCCTAAGTTACCTTCCGGATACAGGCAGGCCACATAATCCCACAGCAAATTGCTGCCTGCCTGTATCTGCTTTCTACCATAGATCATCAAGGGACGGTTGCCGTTTTTTAAGGTCACCACAGTACCGAGCGGATAATATTTCATTTTTCTACCTCCAATTTTTTATCATGCAGAGCGGCCGCCTGCCGCAGCTTGTCCGCCAGCTGATCGACAGACATATATTTCGTATTGAGCGTGATATAAGCCCGAGGGAGAATTATATCTGCGAGAAACTCCACCATAAACTCCTGCGAGCTGTCGTAATGGCTGACCGTAGCCTCCGTTGTTTCCTGACGCCAAATCATCTGCTCCGGAAAAACCTTCATCGCCACGCCACAACATCCGCCACCGATAATTCGCTCATGCTTGGGAAAACCGCAATAGGTAAAATCCGTCTGCCGCAGCAGCTTCATATCCAGCCTTTCCTGAAGTATACACAGCCGCTTGTGATAGCGCCGCTCCTTTGACCACAAAATTCGGGATTCTGTGAAGCTGACTATATCCGCCATCAGACCATCCTTCCAGCCGCTGTCCAGCAAGCGCTGCTTCAACATGCTGGCTCCGTCTGCGGCGGAGAATTTGGCCGGTCGCCAACCGCCCAGCAGACGATGACGGGCTTCCCGGCGTTTGGCGTAATGCGCATAATAAGAAACCACATGGCCTTGAGCCAGCAGTTCCATGGCGGTATAGGCGATAGGCGCAAATTCTTTTTCATCGCCATCCGGGTCATCCGCTTGAAAAAAACATTCGCACATTGGCTCCGCTTTTTTCATTTCGCCCACTAAGAGACGAACAATATTCGAATCAGATTGCCATGTTTCGCTAAGCATAACTCGCTCCTTCTACTTGTAAGCTTGATCTATAGCCCATTCGCCAAGCCATTCTCCGCCAAAAGCCCCGCCAATGCCGCCGACCAGCCCGCCGCCGCTGCTCCGGCCAATAACGCTGCGGTAAGGCTTGGGTTTGCGTCTGGTTTTGCCGGACAGCGGCTGCTACCTGTGTATTCAAGACGGCTTGCAGGTCTTCCTGCATTCGCGCTTGCAGGTAAGTGGTTTTGGCGGCCGGAGCCGCGCTCGCCTTCTCCTTAGCCGCCCTGACGGCTGATAGCATTTTACCACATCTATTTAGCAAAAAAGCGCCGCATAATTCCACAACAAAACCACCCCTCTTGCAAGGGATGGCTTTGTTTTGGAGCCACTGTCGGGATTCGGACCCGAGACCTCATCCTTACCAAGGATGCGCTCTACCTACTGAGCTACAGCGGCGTGAGTTATCATTCACAGCGAAAGTTATTATATAATACTCCGCGCGCCAATGCAAGCCTTTTTTGCAAAAAGGCATAAAAAACGCGGGCGAACGCGCAGGCTCGCCCGCTGCATGATCAGACGCGCGTTTTTGCGCCGCCGGGCGGCTATCAATAGGTCTCGTACAAATATATGTCCTCGCCGTCGATCTCCATGACCACCGTATCCGAATACTCGGCTGTACCGAACAGATCGATCAACATATACTCATACATATACTCGCCGTCGAACAGCGGGCTCTCTTGCATCGTCACCTCGCCGAGCACGGTAAAGCTGCCCATCTCATACGTATAGGTCTCGCCGCTCGACCAGTTGACCGCATCGAACAGCAGCGTCACATTATCGCCGTCCTGCAGCTCGATGACGTCGCGCGCGCTCATGCCGGTATCGCTGTCCACGCCCGCCCACGCGCCGTACAGCACATACTCCTCGCTATTCCAGAGCCATGCTGCGCGAAGATTGGTCTGCTCGCCGTTCAGCAGTATCGGTATCGAATAGAGATTATACTCCTCGGTCTCGGCGATCAGCGTCGGCGAGCAATAATAGCCGTTCAGAGTCGGCCATACGCCGCGGAAATTGTCATAAAACACGCCGCTCGACCAGTTCTGGTCGATGTCATTATCGCTGCCCAGCAGCACGTATTCACCGGCGTCATGGTCGAGATAATAGAGGTTGAACTGCACCGATTGCAGCGCCTCCAGCCCGTCGCTGACATGCAGATAATAATAGCCGTCCTCGCTGATATAGGTGTTGTAATCAAGCTGATAATCATCCTCCTGCACCGCCTGCGTCAGCGGCGATAACGGCTGCTGCTGCCATTCGGGCAGCGGCAGATGCGTCAGCGTGCTGAGGAAGCGCAGATACTCGCCCGAGGTGGCGCACTCGGCATAACGGGCAAAATCGCCGGCGTCAACGGCCAGCGGATAATACACCGACAAGCCGTTGGCATTGCTGCGGCTCGCGCCATGCACGTCATACTTGACGGCGTTAAACAGCGCGGTCAGCAGCGCGTCGGCGGTCTGCGGCAGCACGCTTTTGGTATTGAGCGCCAGATCGCCGAGATCGACCATATTCGTATAACCCTCGTAGTCGTTATTGCCGCCATAATTCTCCGCCCGCGAAGCCCCGCGGGTGAAGTCGCGCAGCGCGCTGATATCGCCGGTGATGCCGCTCATCTCCGCCGCCATCGCGTCAAAAGCGGCGAGCAGCGGCTGCACCTGCGACAGATCGACCACCGACAGCGTAGCCATATCCTCCTGCCCGTAATACTCGCATTTGGCGAAATAGCCGTCGCAAATGGCGCGGCCCACCTCCAGGCCGTCGCAGCCGGGATTATCGAGCATATACTGCGGGAAATGGCTGTAATACCAGCCGCCGCCCGGCTCATACTCCTCGGAGCCGACCATGTAATTCCCATAGGGCGCGATCGCCGCCGCCGTTTCCAGCGATGCCATCAGGCAGGTATCGAAGCCGATCAGCTCGAATTTCACGCCCGCCATCGACAGCCCCTGCGCCAGCTCGTCAAGGCTGAGCGCGTCATAGTTGAAGCGCTCGTCAAAGATCAGCCCCGCCGTGGAGCCGCCGCCGTGATCCCACAGTATCACCGCATACTTCTGCGCCGGGAAATTGCTCACGCCCCATTGCAGGAAATCGCCCAGCGTATCCGCCTCGGCCATGCTGGCCAAGGGCTGATTGTCAGCCAGCAGCAGATCGCCTTCGCCCAGCACCCAGCGCTGCAAATAGCCGGCGTGCAGCAGCTCGTTCTGCCAGAGATAGGTGCCGCCGCTTTGGATGACGAAATTGAAATCCTCGGTGCCTTCAACGTCCAGCAGCTCCACTAAATTGGCCGTAGCCGCGCCGCCGCTGCTCTCCAAATCGGTGCCGCATAAATAGAGCAGCACCGTCCACTCGGCGTTATCGGCGATAGGGTAATCGTCCAGCTCCGTTTGCCCGCTCGCGGGACCGAGCGCGCCGAGGAAGCTCTCCATATCGAAGTCCTCGTAGGCATGATCCATGCTCCAGCAGCCGCCGCATAGCGGCAGCGTTAATACCATCATCAGCGTCGCGAACAGTTTTCTCATTTTATCCTCCGTCATTTACGCATTAAAGCAATCATATTTTAGCATATATTGACGAAAAATGAAAGCTGTGATATTATCATTTTGCAGGGATGATTATTCGCTCGAACAGTTTTACGCGCAACATGACCAAGGAGCCCGCAATGAAAAAGCCCATTTCGCGCATACTCCCGACGCTCGCTCTGCTGCTGGCGCTCGTTCT
>JAUNBC010000035.1:6131-10205 GCA_030527285.1 Bacillota bacterium
CCGCCGATACGCCCGCCGATCCTGCGGCCGACCCCGCCGCCGCTCCCGTGGCGGAGGCCGATCCCGCCGACGATCCTGCCGACGAGCAGGAGCCGCCGCTCGATCTGAGCGGGGCGGTGATCGTCGAATCAGGCAGCGAGAACAGCGGCATCGACGTGGCGCTGGCCGGCTATTTTGTCTGCGCCGACGAGAACTCCTATGCGCCCGGCTATTTCCCCTCGCTGACGCTCAATGAGGACGGCAGCTGCGAATTCTATGTCAATCTGGCCGAGGCCATGGGCACGGTCAGCGGCTACTGGCAGATCAGCGCCGACGGACGGATGATCTCGCTGATCGTCGAGTCGCGCGATTTCTCCGGCTTTACCGGCGACGACGTTGACGAATTCGTCTTTGAGGTTTTGGACAATGACCGCATATTGTTCCAAGGCCCGCAGATCGGCCTGATCTGGGAAGGCGCGACCGTCTTTACCCGCAATTAACGCCCGCCGGCCATACTGCCGATAATAGCGCAATCCCCCGCCCTAAGTTGCACCGCCTTTGATGGGCGGGGTTTTTATTATGTTGCGGAAAAGCCTAAGTTGCGCCGCTTTTTAGCAAGCCTGCTTTACTGTGCAAAACAGGTTGACATTATAGACCTCTCGTGATATGATAAGTCTACGATGTAGACTTTCGGGGGTGTAAATATGAGCGGTATAAACCTCACAAATACGGAATGGCGCGTGCTGGACTGCCTGTGGGAGGCCTCGCCGCGCTCTTCCATGCAGATAGCGGCGGAGCTGCGGCGGCGGGTCGGCTGGGCCAAGACCACCACGATGACGATGCTGCGCCGCATGACGGACAAGGGGCTGCTGCGCTGCGAGGAGATCGGAGCCGGAAAATCTTACAGCCCGCTGGTCGCCAGAGAGGACGCGGTGAAGGTCGAAACGGAGAATTTTATCGAGCGCGTCTATAAGGGCAGCGTCAGCCTGATGATCAGCGAAATCGCGTCAAATCAGGAGCTGAGCCGGGAGGAGATAGCCGAGCTGTATGAGATCTTACGCCGCGCGGAGGAGGGGACGAAATGATCCAATGGATCGTCACATCGTCAATTCTCATCGCGGTCATAGCCGCGCTGCGCTTCCTGCTGCGGGGGAGGATATCCCTGCGGCTGCAATACGCGCTGTGGGCGCTGGTGCTGCTGCGGCTGCTGGTACCGCTGAGCTTTGGCGAAACGGGGCTCAGCGTCGGCAATCTTACGCAAAGGGCGATAACAACAGAAGCAGCCCAGACGCTATCAGCGTTTACGCAGATAGAGCTGCCCCGCATGAGCTATAATGCCGCCTATGCCGAAGTGGCGCGGGAGTATGCGGAAAGAGGCGTCGATATAGCCGAAATGCCCCTTGAGGAATATGCTGAAACTGTCGATTATGAGGTCCTTTCCCGCATGAGCGGGGGATGGAGCGTCCGTGACATTCTCAATGCAATTTGGATTTTCGGTATCATCGCCGCCGGCTTGGCGCTGCTTGTCTCAAATACTCTCTTTGCCGTAAAACTACGCCGGTCGAGGCGGGAGCTGGCTGTTGGCGGCTGCGCTCGGCCGGTCTATGTGTCGGAAATAATTGACACGCCCTGTCTGTTCGGCCTGTTCCGCCCCTGCATATATCTGACGCCCGCCGTCGCGGAAAACGAAACCATACTGCGTCACAGCGTCGAGCATGAATACACCCACTTCCGCCACGGGGATCATATCTGGTCGCTGCTGCGCGGGGCGTGCCTGGCGCTGCATTGGTATAACCCCTTAGTCTGGTGGGCGGCGTCGCTGTCGCGGCGCGACGCGGAGCTGGCCTGCGACGAGGCGACGATAAACAGGCTCGGCGAGAGCGAGCGCGCAGAGTACGGCCGCACGCTGATCGGCCTGACCTGTCAAAAGCGCCCGGCGCTGCTGCTCACCGCGACGACCATGACCGGCGGCAAGCGCAGCATCAGGGAGAGGATCATGCTGATCGCAAAAAAGCCGAAGATGGCGATATACACGCTTGCTGCCGTGCTGCTCATCGCCGCCCTCGCCGTGGGCTGTACGTTTACCGGGGCGAGGGAGGATACGCTGACGCTGCGTATTGAAAACGCCGGTATGCTCTGGCTTCGCTCAGGAACAGACGGTACAACGCTTGAAATAACGGATCCCGAAACCATCGCATATATCACTGATAACATTACAGCGCTGACTTATTCGAGAGGCAGCTCCAGCGATGAACACGGTGGCTGGAGCTACTGGCTGCAATGGTATGACGAGGATGGAGAGCTTATAGACAGCATCACCGTCATGAGCGAATATACTATCGACTACAACGGATTTTTTTACAGCGGCATGGAGGCTGACTATGAGATAGATACCACATATCTGGACGGCTTGCTCGGAGACGCTGCAAATTCCCTTGAGCCGACAGGCATCGGTATAGACATAGCCGTAGCAACGGACGAGCTGCTCTCACAGCTCCCGTCCTATGACGAGATAGACGCCTCTACCGACGAATACGGCAACAGGCTTTTGCTGACGGCGACAGGGGCGCTGAGCGATCTGGATATTTTCCGCCTCGTCTGGGACGAGGACGCTGAAGCCTTATCCGAGGGGGAGCTGCTCTACCACGCGGAGGAGCTGACGCAGCAAACGCCTCTCGTCCTGTGGGTGAGCTTCCCCGGCGTGCTGCCTACCGTGGGCTTGTCCTATATCGACGCTGCGGGACAGGTACAGGCTTATTTTATCGTCATGAGCGGCGAGGACGGCTCGATACTGCTCTCGCAAGCCAGCGCCCTCGGAATTGGCTCCGGCGCCGAAACCGATGCCAACGCGCCGGCTATTACGATTGAAACCTCCGGCGAGAACGAACGGGCGCGCCTCGTGACCGTTGACGGGATCAGCCATATGCCGCTGGACGAATTGCCGCGGGAGGTGCTGAGCAGCTTGACGCTGGCGAGCGAGGGGGATTTTAATGGAAACTATCCTTCGGCATGGGGCTATCAACGAACCTATACCGCCTCCGGCTTGGAGCTTATTACTACCGCTCCCTCCGCGGCCTATCTGGATATGCTGACAGAGCGTGAGAAGGACAACCGAGAGCTATTTCCCACCGAGGCTGATTTCAGGGCGTATATTGAGGGCGAGGAAGGACGGGAATGGATCGTCCGCGCCATAATCACCGATGACAAATACGCAACGCTCGCGGGTCTGCGGGTGGGAATGACCGTCGTCGAGGCGGAAGGCCTGGGTTATATTCTCAGCGAGGGGGTAAACCGCCAGTTTGGTGATGCTGCCGTCGAATTATCGGTAACCGTTGACAACGGTACTGTCATTCAGCTGGAGACATGGTGGGCCATGAGCCGGTATATCGGAAAGTTTTTTGAGCTGTAACAGGGGTCTCGCCTTCGGCTCGGCCGGCGCTGAGTGCCACCGGCACTCAGCGCCCTTTGGCAACTCCGGTTTTATCGGAGTGTGGCCACACTTCGCATTTTTGCTCATGCGCTCAACCCTCCAAAACTACAAAAAAGATAACGCATATCCGCCGCCCATCCGGCAGATATGCGTTTCTATTTTGCACCCTTCCCATGAGCAGCCTTGTCGTGTGATAGTCTGATAATGGGAACAGGCGGTTTTTAAGGAATATTATCTTATGAATATGCGCATAATTCCCTTGACATTATTCCCATAACCGCTTATAATATTCCCATAAAATGATGACCTGAGGTGAACTGCTTGGAATATATGACTGTCGCAGAGGCGGCGCAAAAATGGGGACTGACGGCGCGGCGGGTGCGCTTTCTTTGCGCTGAAAACCGCATTGACGGCGTCATCCGCAAGGGTAAGCTATATATGATTCCGGTTGATGCGAACAAGCCGGACGATGCCCGGGCAACCAAAAGCACAAGGGCCGTACTCAAGCGCACGCTGCTTGAAATTGAGCAGCAGTTGGCGGACCTTGCCCGCCGCCGTCCGTTGACAAGGGGAGAGCTGGAGCGGCTGCGCAGCGAATTTCTTGTAGAATACACCTATAATTCCAATGCCATTGAGGGCAACACGCTTACGCTGAAAGAAACGGC